>NZ_JAAXKZ010000133.1 GCF_012911875.1 Pseudonocardia bannensis
CGCTGAGATGGGGCGGGCGGGGGCGCGGGACCCGGTCTCGGTCCAGGGGGACCTGCCGGTCCCGCAACCGGATCACCCGACTGAGGAAGACGGCCACCACCACCGAGGCGATCAACCAGACCGCCACAGTGAGGAGGATCCAGGTAAGCGCCGAAATGGGGTCACCCCTAGGAGTGCGTGTGTCACCCAGTGTCCACGGATTCACCCCGCCGCGCATCCCGTGATCGGGGGGTTTCCCGGCCGTCGGCGCCCGGTCAGCCCACCTCGGGCAGCGCGGGGCCGAGCAGGTCGTCGGCGTCGACGATCCGGTAGGCGTAGCCCTGCTCGGCCAGGAACCGCTGCCGGTGCGCGGCGTACTCGGTGTCGAGGGTGTCGCGGGAGACGACCGAGTAGAAGTGCGCCTGCCGGCCGTCGCCCTTCGGACGCAGCAGCCGGCCCAGCCGCTGGGCCTCCTCCTGCCGGGAGCCGAACGTCCCCGACACCTGGATCGCGATCGACGCCTCGGGCAGGTCGATGGAGAAGTTCGCCACCTTGCTCACCACGAGCCGGTTGACCTCACCGGCCCGGAAGGCGTCGAACAGCGCCTCGCGCTCCTTGTTCTTGGTCGAACCCTGGATCACCGGACAGTCCAGCGCCTCACCGAGCTCGTCGAGCTGGTCGAGGTAGGCGCCGATGACCAGCGCCGGCTCGCCCGCGTGGCGATCCAGGATGGCCTTGACGACCGGCAGCTTGGTCCGTGCCGTCGACGCCATCCGGTAGCGCTCCTCGGCCTCCGCGGTCGCGTAGCCCAGCCGCTCGGCGTCGGTGAGGGTGACCCGGACCTCGGTGCACTCGGCCGGGGCGATCCAGCCCTGCTGCTCGATGTCGCGCCAGGGGGCGTCGTAGCGCTTGGGGCCGATCAACGAGAACACGTCGCCCTCCCGGCCGTCCTCGCGGACCAGGGTCGCGGTCAGCCCGAGACGGCGCCGGGACTGCAGGTCGGCCGTCATCCGGAACACCGGGGCGGGCAGCAGGTGCACCTCGTCGTAGATCACGAGGCCCCAGTCGCGGGAGTCGAACAGCTCCAGGTGCTTGTACTCGCCCTTGGTCTTGCGCGTGATCACCTGGTAGGTGGCGATCGTGACCGGCCGGATCTCCTTGCGTTCCCCGGAGTACTCGCCGATCTCGTCCTCGGTCAGCGACGTGCGGGCGAGCAGCTCACGCTTCCACTGCCGGCCCGACACGGTGTTCGTGACCAGGATCAGCGTGGTCGCCCGGGCCTGCGCCATCGCCGCGGCGCCGACGAGGGTCTTGCCCGCGCCGCAGGGCAGCACGACGACGCCCGAGCCACCGGCCCAGAAGCCCTCGACGGCCTCGCGCTGGTAGCCGCGCAGCGTCCAGCCGTCCTCGGCCAGCGCGATCGGGTGCGCCTCGCCGTCGACGTAGCCGGCCAGGTCCTCGGCGGGCCAGCCCACCTTGAGCAGCGCCTGCTTGAGGGTCCCGCGCTCCGACGGGTGCACGACCACCGTGTCGTCGTCGATGCGCGCGCCGAGCATCGGGGCGATCTTCTTCTGCCGGAGGATCTCCTCCAGGACGGCGCGGTCGAGCGCCACGAGCACGAGCCCGTGGACCGGGGAGTTGGTCAGCTGCAGCCGGCCGTAACGCCCCATCGTGTCCACCACGTCGACCAGCAGCGGCTGCGGGACGGCGTAGCGGGAGAACCGGACCAGTGCGTCCACGACCTGCTCGGCGTCGTGCCCCGCGGCCCTGGCGTTCCACAGAGCCAGCGGGGTCACCCGGTAGGTGTGCACGTGTTCGGGGGCCCGTTCCAGCTCGGCGAACGGCGCGATCGCCGAGCGCGCGTCCGAGGCGGCCGGGTGGTCGACCTCGAGCAGCAGGGTCTTGTCGGATTGGACGATCAGGGGTCCATCGGCCACAGACTGTCCTTTCATGGCGTGGCGGCGAGGCGAGCGGAGCTTTCCCGTCGGTGAACGGTCGGGGCGGCGGGCGCGGGAGAGCGGGCGGCCCGGCTGAAGGCCTCGCCGGAAGGGGATGCGATCTCTTCGGGCTATACTTCTGCAGCTCTGTTCGAGAACGCACGAGTGCCACGACGATCATACCCGGTCTCCACGGCCGGCGCCCTTCCCCAGCGGGGCGCGTGTCGGGGATGACCAGAGAGTCCGGGTGGGTGATCGGGGAGACCCGCCGCCACCACCCGGCCCACCACAGAAGGCGCGACGGATCGACCCGATGTTCAGGCGATGCTCCCCCCGCAGGCAGCCCAACCGGATAGGCCATTTGCCGCGCCTGGAGCACACCTCGGCTCGTTTCGGCCCGCGGGCTGCGCTCCGGAGGAGTCCGGCATGCCAGAGTTCTGCGGATCGTCGCCGCCCACCAACAGGGAGACGTTGACGTGACCAGCACCGAGCGCGACCCCTCGTGGTCCGAGCGGTTGAACCCGCGCAACTGGAACCTGGCCGTGAAGCTGGTCGTCGTGGGTCTCGTGCCCACGCTGCTGGCCCTGACGCTGGGTGTCCTGCGGGTCGCCGACCAGGCCGACGCGGCCGCGGCCCTCGGCCACAGCAACCGGTTGCTCGAAGTCCGCACCGACGTGGCCGCCGCCGCCGATGCGCTGCGGGCCGAGCGGAACCGGTCCGTGCTGTTCGTGGCCGGCAACCGGACCGACGACCGAGCGGCCGTGCAGAACCAGTTCACCGAGACCGACGCGGCGCTCACCTCGATCCGCGACGCGATCGGTGACGGCAGCAGCCTCGACCAGGGCACGACCGCCGCGGTGCGGCAGGCCGAGCAGGGGCTGTCCGAGCTGCCCAGGATCCGCTCGGAAGCCCTGGAGTCGCCGGCCTCCGCCGACGACCTGCTGCGTCGCTACACCACCGCCGTCGAGGCGGTCGACGTGTTCGGACGGGCGCTGCTGCGCCAGGTCCGCACGTCGGAGGTGGCCGGTCTCTCCGACGCGCTGACCGCCGCGACGACCGCGAAGGAGCAGCTCGCACGCCAGCACACGGTGCTGGGCGCGGCGATCGCCGCCGGGCAGTTGCGGCCCACCGACTCCGCGAGCATCACCGCCACCGACGGTGCGTTCTCCGCCGCGTTCGCCGAGTACCGGGTGGCCCTGACCCCGGAGCAGGTCGAGCGGTACGGGGCCTTCGCCACCGACCCGGCCAACAGCGACCGGGAGCGGATCCGGAACGAGGCCCTCCTGACCCCGCCCAACCGCCCGGTCGCGGCCGACCCGGTCGCGTGGGACGCGGCCTACCAGGCCTCGCTGGCCGCCGTGGAGCGGTCGGGCACGGGCATCCGCGACGAGCTGACCGCGACCAGTACCGCCGCCGAGGAGCGCGCGAGCAACCTGGCGGGCATCAACTCGGTGATCCTGATGCTCGGCCTGCTGCTCGGCATCACGATCATCGTCCTGCTGGCCCGGACCCTCGTCCGGTCGCTGCGGGTGCTGCGCAACAGCGCGCTGGACGTCGCCGAACGCCGGCTGCCCCAGGCGGTCGAGAGCATGCGGGCGGGCGAGGCGCCGAACGCGAACGTCGAACCCGTCCCGATCGTCTCGCGCGACGAGGTCGGTCAGGTGGCCCGGGCGTTCGACGCCGTGCACGGCCAGGCCGTCCGGCTGGCCGCCGACCAGGCGGCGCTGCAGGCCAACGTCAGCAGCATGTTCGTCAACCTCTCCCGGCGCAGCCAGGCCCTCGTCGAACGCCAGCTGCAGCTCATCGAGCAGCTGGAGAGCAACGAGCAGGACCCGGACCAGCTGTCCAACCTGTTCCAGCTCGACCACCTCGCGACCCGTATGCGACGCAACAGCGAGAACCTGCTGGTCCTCGCGGGCACCGACCTCAGCAAGCGCAACGTCGCCCCGGTGCCGGTCGTCGACGTGCTGCGCGCAGCCGTGTCGGAGATCGAGCAGTACCAGCGGATCGTGGTCCAGGCCCCGCCGACGGCCACCGTCATGGGACGCGCCGCGAGCGACCTCGTCCACCTGCTGGCCGAGCTGCTCGACAACGCCACGAACTTCTCGCCGCCCGACTCCCAGGTGGTCATGAGCACCACCCGGACCGCGGACGGGTCGATCCTGGTCGAGATCGCCGACCGGGGCGTCGGGATGGCCGAGCACGAGCTGAGCGACGCCAACCAGCGACTCGGCGGGCCGTCGGCGGTCGACGTGTCCGCGTCGCGCCGGATGGGCCTGTTCGTGGTCGGCCGGCTGGCCGCCCGGCACGGGATCGGCGTCCGGCTGGGCACCTCGACGGTCGGCGCCCCCGGCGGCCTGACCGCCTCGGTGACCGTGCCGTCGTACCTGATCCCGTCGGCCGAGCCGGACGTCACCCGTCCCACCGGCATCGGCCAGCTTCCCCCGATCCCCCCCGGTCCGCAGAACGGCTCCGCTCCGCAGAACGGCACCGCCCCGCAGAACGGCACCGCCCCGCAGAACGGCCCGGCGTCGCGGAACGGCTCCGCTCCGCAGGCCGGCCCGGGTCCGCAGAACGGCCCGGATCCGCAGAACGGTGTCGTTCCGCAGAACGACGGGGCCCCGCAGCACCCGGTGGTGAACGGGAACGGCCGGGCCGTGTCACTGTCCTCGCTGGTCGCCGGCGCGGACGGCCCGATGAGCCCGGTGTCCTTCGAGTCGGGCCCCGGCCCGCTGGGCGAGCACCCGTCGTTCCCGTCGATGCCGCTCAACGGCACCGGCCCGGCGCTGCCCACCCGCCGTCCGGGCTCCACCCTGCGCTCCGGCAGCGCGCCGGCGGGCCAGGACGGTCCCACCCGGCCCGAGCCGCGTCCGGGCGAGCCGCAGCCCCCGGCCGCGGACCCGTCGGGCACCGGTGACCCCAGCGGCCCGCGTTCCCCGATGGCGCCCGACGCCGGCCAGCGGCCGGTCGAGCGTTCCGGCGGCGCCCCGGCCGCTCCGCAGGCGTTCGACACGGGCCAGGGCGCTCCGGTGAAGCGCTCCGGTGAAGCCCCGGCCGCCCCCCGGGGTTCCGACGCCCCGTCCGCGGGCCCGAACGGCGTGGCATCGGGCAGTCGAGCGGGCGGCAGCCGCCCGGGCGGCAGCCACCCCGGCGACCAGCAGGCCCCCCGGCCGCCGCAGATCCCACCGGCACCGCCCACGACCCCGATGCGTTCGGTTCCCCCAGCCGAAGCGGCGGGCGAGTCGCCGGCCGAGCCCGACGGCGTGAAGGCCCAGGAGCCGCAGCCGGGCCCGCGTGGGCCCGTCGAGACCTCGAACGGGCGTGCCGGCGCTCCGGTCGGTCCGGCTCCGCAGCCACCGGTGTCCCAGGCTCCCCCGCCGCTCCCGGTCCGGCAGGCTCGTCAGGCCTTCCCGGCTGCCACGAGCCGGCCCCAGGAGAGTCTCTTCTCGCCGAACGTGCCCCCGGTCGCCGATCCGAACCGCTCGGGTCAGCTCCGGCGGCCGGGGGTCGAACTCCGTTCGCCCGCCCAGTTCGACATGGGACAGACCACGCCGATCTTCGAGGAGATCGCCTCGGCCTGGTTCCGGTCGAACCGGCCGGTGCCGGTGAACTGGGCGACGACCGGGAAGGACGGCGCCGGTGCGCCCGCCTCCCCGGCGGTCGAGCGTCCGGCCGGGCCCGCTGCGCCCGCGGCGCCGAACTCACAGCCGGCCCCGGCCACGCAGGCCGCGCCTGCCACACCGACAGCGCCTGCCGCACCCGCGGCTCCGGCCGCCGAGCCCGCGGCCGAGCAGCCCGCCGAGGCCACCGAGCAGCCGGTGGCGAGCGCCTCGGCGTCCGACCCCGGGTTCGCGACCACCGCGGACGAGGGTTGGCGCGCCGCGGAGGGCACCGCCGCCGCGCCGACGGGCGACGAGGTGACCGCGGCCGGCCTGCCCAAGCGGCGCCCCCGGGCGCGGCTCGTGCCGGGCAGTGCAGCAGGATCCGCCGTACTGGCGGCCCCGTCGTCACCGTCCCGGACCGCCGAGGCGGTGCGCGGCCGGCTGGCCAGTTATCAGCAGGGTGTCCGGCAGGGCCGGGAGAGCAGGCTCCGCCAACAGACACAATCGGCCGCTGGATCGCACCAGTCGGGCGACGGACAGGACGAGGAGACCAGGTGACTGCACCACAGACGCAACCGAGCCGGTTCGGATGGCTGGTCACGAACTTCGCCGAGCGGGTGCCGGGCGTCGCGCACGCCATCGTGGTGTCCGCCGACGGGCTGTTGCTGACCAGTTCCGACCGGCTGCCCCGGGACCGCGCCGACCAGCTCGCCGCGGTGTCCTCCGGCCTGGTGAGCCTGACCCAGGGTGCAGCACGCTGCTTCGACGCCGGCGGCGTGGTGCAGACCGTGGTCGAGATGGATCGTGGGATCGTGCTGCTCATGTCCATCAGCGACGGTTCCTGCCTGGCGGTGCTCGCGTCGCCGAACTGTGACATCGGCCTGATCGGCTACGAGATGACGCTCCTGGTCGACCGTGTCGGCCAGCTGCTGACCCCTGAACTGCGTGCGGAGCTGCAGGGCTCGTTCGGCCCCTGACTCGTTCCGCACGACCCAGACACGCTCCACCATCGATGATCGGCAAAGGCAGGTGAGGTCCGATGACCACCGGTCCCGACGACGAGCGCCGGCATTCCCCCGAGCCGACATTCGCCGACGTGATGAACGGCTTCACCCTCGACAGCGGTCGAGGCGGTAAACGTCGGCGCTGGGGGCGCCGCCGCGGTGAGGACGTCGAGCGCGGGCCGAGCGGAGGTGCCGAGCCACCCCCGTCGGCCGCGCCGTCGCTGCCGCCCACCGGCCCGATCGACCTCCGCGCGGTGGAGTCCGCATCGTTGGACCCGACTCCGGTGGAGGCCGCGTCCGGGGCGGCTGCGGTCCGCCCCTACGCCTGGACCCGGGGTCGCACGAAGTCCGGGCTCGACCTGGCGATCGAGACGTTGGTGTCCACCAGCACCCAGGGCCGCAACCAGCTCGGGCTCCTGCAGGTGGAGCACCGGGCGGTCGCGGAGCTCTGCGAGCAGACCCGGTCGGTCGCCGAGGTCGCCGCGCTCCTCTCACTGCCCCTCGGGGTGGCCCGGGTGCTGCTGGGCGACATGGCCGGGCTGGGCGTGGTTGTCGTGCACCAGACCGCGAGCAGTGCCGGCAGCCTGCCGGACCTCGCCCTGATGGAAAGGGTGTTGAGTGGACTCCGTCGGCTCTAGGCCACAGGCGGTCGCCACCACGGCGACGATATCGGCCAAGATCGTGGTGGCCGGTGGGTTCGGCGTGGGTAAGACGACCTTCGTCGGTTCGGTCTCCGAGATCGTGCCGCTGACCACCGAGGCCGTCATGACCGAGGCCAGCGCCGGACATGACGATCTGTCAGCCACCCCGAACAAGTCCACCACCACGGTGGCGATGGACTTCGGCCGGGTCTCCCTGGACGCCGACCTGATCCTCTACCTGTTCGGCACGCCAGGGCAGCACCGGTTCTGGTTCATGTGGGACGACCTGGTCCGCGGCGCCATCGGCGCCGTCGTACTGGTCGACACCCGCCGGCTGGCCGACTGCTTCGCGGCCATCGACTTCTTCGAGGACCGCGGCCTGCCCTACGTCGTGGGACTGAACGCCTTCGACGGGCTGATCCAGCACCGCGTGGAGGACGTGCGCGAGGCCATGTCCATCGACCCGGCGGTACCGATCGTCCTCTGCGACGCCCGGGACCGCGCGTCGACCAAGCAGACGCTGATCGCTCTCGTCGAGCACGCGATGCGCCACCGGCTCACCGCGGGCGCCCGCTAGCCCGGCCCACGCGTCACGTTCCCGGACCGCCCGGCAGCCCGCTGCCGGGCGGTCCGGCGTACGAGGGTCGCTCAGTCCTCCACGAGCGCGATCGACGTGATCCGGTGCAGCGGCACCCGGTACAGATCGCCGCCGACCCGGTCGCGGCCCTCGACGACCCCGCCGCCGACGTTCATCGGCTCCAGCACCCGCTCACCGGCGACCCCGTGTCCGTCGACGAAGCCGATCCACACGCTGCGCCGGGCGCGCGCCGCGTGCTGCAGGGTGGCGAGCGTGTCGCTGGCGCCGTTCGACGCCGCCGGGGCCACCCGGCCGGAGACGCTGCGCCGCACCCCGGCCAGCGCGTCACCGGCCCGCATCCGCGACACCACTGACTCCAGGTGCGCGGCGCTGGGCTCGGACGAGACCGGCGTCCGGGCGGCGCGCGAGCGCCGGGCGTCGATCCGGCGGCCTCGGTCGCTCAGATCGAGGACCCCGCCACCGGCGTCCTCCGCCGCGGGGCTGAAGCCGGCCGCTCGCAGCCCGTCGAGCAGTTCGACGAGCGGCAGCGGGGAGACGACCACGGTGGGCGCGATCCGGCGCAGCTCGAGCACCGTGCTGTCCGGGTGGGCCAGCACCTCCGAGAGCAGCACCTCGTCGTCGGAGCGCAGGAAGGACGCCGCTGCGCCGCCGCGCAAGCGTCCGTGCCGGCGGGCCACGTCCTCCACGAGGTAGGTCAGGGCCTGCGGGACCGGGGTGGCCGACCGCGCCGCGAGCAGGTCCCGCACCTCGGTCGCGGTGCGGCCGGCGTCGAGAGCGCGGCGCACGCTGGTCTCGGTGAACCGGTACACGGTCGCACCGCCTGCGGACTCGACATCGGCCATCAGCGCGAGCTCGTGGGCCAGCTCCGCGACGAGCGGCCCGGGGGCGATGGCGGTGAGGTCGGCCTGGAGCAGGACGTGGTCGATCGGTTCGGGCAGCGCGGCGCGCAGCGCTGCGGCGGCCCCGCCCGGGTCGTCCAGCAGCGCCCGGCCCGGACCGGAGAGGGCGTCGAGCGCGACGACGCCGAGCACCGTCGCCTCGGCCAGCGTCCAGTCGACCACCTCGTCGCGCAGCCGGCCGCCACGCCGCGGCGCGCGCCAGGCGAGTAGGTTCGCCAGTGCGGCGGGCGACCCCACGGCGGTTCCGGCCGGCAGCTCGGCGAGGCCGGCGAGCACCCGGCGGCGGTCGCGCACCGCAAGCGGCCGGCGCAGCGGGTCGGAGAGCGCGGGGATGGGCCGACCGGCGTCGTCGCGGCGCCCGATCAGTCCCGGCAGCCGGGGCAGCTCGAGCCACGTCCGGACGAGGAGGGACCAGCGCTGCTCGGCCCCGCCGGCGCTCCAGATGTCCGCGGCGGTGGTGGGCGTCCACTCCGGCGCGGGACCGTCGCACTCCCCGATCAGGTCGGCGGCGACGGCGAGCTCGATCAGTAGCGCGGCGACCGGCTCGTCGACGTCCATCTCCTTGGCCGCGCGGCGCAGCTCCCGCACCCCCAGGCCCCCGGACCGCAGCACCGGCGGCGGCGCCTGGCCCCAGAACGCGATCAGGGCCTCGACCTGGCGCAGCGCGGCGAGCGCGGCACCGGCCGCGGTGCCGTCCACGGTCTCGGCCCCGCGGTCCACCGTGGACAGATCCGGCGGCGCGACCTCAATCGGGCCCAGCGGCCGGTCTCCACGTAGGGCCAGCCCGACCTGCCGTGGCAGCTCGACGGTCTCGGGATCGACCCGCAGCAACAGGCCACGGGCGAGCAACCGGCCGACCGGGCTGTCCGGATCCGAGCCGGCCCGGCTGCGACCGATCGGCGGCCCGGCGGCCAGTGCCTCGAGCACCCGGCGCTCGTCCGGCTCCACCGCGGCCAGGAGCTCCGGAAGTTCGCTCGACGCGGCCGGACCCGACCCCGGGCGGCCCAGGCCCCCGGGGTGGCGCGGTACGACCTCGCGGGCCGCCGGGACGAGCGAGAGCTCGTCGTCGGCGCCCCACAGCAGGGCCCGCTCCCGCAGCGCCCACAGCGCCCGCTGCAGCGCGGGGGCGGCGACGTCCGGGCCGAGTAACCGGCGCACCTCGGCGAGCGGGACGGGCCCGGTGTCGGCGTCGGCCACGACCAGCGCCTCGAGGACGGCCAGCGTGACGGTGTCGAGGTCGTCGCAGGCCCGGTGCACCGAGGCACGGATGCCGGCCCGAGTGGCCAGCACCGTGAGGTCGGCGGGCGGCGGCACGGCCAGGTCGGGGCGCAGCCGTAGCAACTCGGCGAGGGTCTCGTCGTCCTGGGCGCGCAGCCAGTCGACCAGCGGGATGTGCATCGACGCCCACGTTAGCCGTCGGTATGCCGAGTCCGCCGCACCGGCCGATGCGGGATAATGAGGGCAACACCGACGACATTGGAGGTAAACCGTGGCGAAGCCCGACCGCCCGGGCCGGATCGACCCGGCCTGGCCGAACCTGCCTGACGGCGAGCACCCGGTCACGGAGTTCGCCGCCCCGCTGCAGGGCTCGCTCTCCCCTTTCGGGGACATCGAGTTCCCGCTGGACAAGGTGCCCTACGAGCACCCCGTCACGGAGATCAACAAGTAGCCGGGCCGGCAGGCCTGCTCCTGGCGGCCGGCGCGGGCCGGCGCATGGGCGGGCCCAAGGCACTCGTCGAGCTCGACGGCGAACCGCTCGTTCGGCGGGCCCTGCGGGTGCTCGCCGACGGCGGTTGCGCCCCGCTCGTCGTCGTCCTCGGTGCGGCCTCCGAGGAGGTGCGCTCCCGGCTTCCGGCCGGGGCGCTGCCGGTCGTCGCCCCGGACTGGGCCGAGGGCATGGGCGCCTCGCTGCGCGCCGGTCTGCAGGCGCTGGACGAGCTCGACCCGCGGCCGGACGCCGCGGTGGTGCACCTGGTCGACCTGCCGGGCGTCACGGCGGCCGCCGTCGCCCGGCTCGCCGCACAGAGCGCCCCGGAGGCGCTGGTCCGAGCGGCCTACGCGGGCGAGCCCGCCCATCCCGTCCTCATCGGACGTTCGCATTGGGCGGGCGTGCGGTCGTCCGCCGCCGGCGACGCCGGCGCCCGCGGTTACCTGGCCGGGCACCCCGATCTGAGCCTGCTGGAGTGCGGCGACCTCGCCGACCCGGACGACGTCGACACCCCGGAGCAACTAGCCCGCTACCGGTCCGGATGAGAGCGGGCCCCGGGGCCGCCGTGGCGGCTCCCGGGGCCCGATTCCAGCAGCGCTGTCAGAGGGCGACCCTCTGGCCGGGGAAGATCAGGTTGGGGTTGCCCGCCAGCGCCGGGTTCTTGTCCAGGATGGCCTGGAAGCCGCCGGCGACGCCCTGCTGAGCCGCGATCGTGCTCAGCGTGTCGCCGGCCTTGACGACGTAGTTCGCGCCCGGCGCCGGGTTGGCCAGCCGGATCTTGCCCGGGGCTGCGACGGGCGCCTTGGCCGGCGCGGGGATCTGCAGCGGGGCGCTTCGCACGGTGGCACCGTCACCCGTGGCACCGGCCTTGCGCGAGCACACCGGCCAGGCGCCCCAGCCCTGCTTGGCGAGCACCCGCTCGGCGACGACGATCTGCTGCTCCCGGGTGGCCTGGTTCGCACTGGGCGCGAACTCGGCGCCCCCGAAGCCCTTCCAGGTCTGCGCCGCGAACTGCAGGCCCCCCTTGTAGCCGTTCCCGGTGTCGATCGCCCAGTTCCCACCGCTCTCGCACTGCGCGACCCGGTCCCAGGTCGAATCGGGCGCCGCCTGCGCCGCAGGGGCGGCGACGACCAGTGGGGCCCCCGCCACGGCGCCCGCGATGGCGGTCCGAGCGATCACCCGGCCAGCAGTGGTCGGCTTACGGTGGTGGCCGCGAATACGAGGCATGGCAATTCTCCGCCGCTGCGCACCGAATGCACCGCCCGGGGAGCCGGCGGCGGGCCGTCGGGCCCGTTGATTCGTCCCTGTCCCACGTACTGTTTCCGGGGGCCGGCACCACCGGACAGGGCGCGCGCTGTAGTGCCGGGGCCCATCCGCAATGGGGGAGTCGAGCGGGCCGCAAGGACGCTACGACGATCTTCGGCGACTGCGAAACCCACGGCGCTGCCGCCTGCACGATCGGTAGGGCGCGGGCGCGGAGATGTGGTAGCCGGGGTTTCAGCAGGTCACGCGCGCGTATAACGAGCAGGAAACGCTTCGGATACGGAACAGTCTGGTTGCGCGATGGTGATATGAATCACACCCATCCGGGACGGGGACGTGACGAGGGCCGCAGGGCACCCGCTCGCCCGTCACGACGTAGGGTCGACACCGTGGACTTGACCCACGTCGACAGCACCGGCGCCGCGCGGATGGTGGACGTCTCCGACAAGGAGGCGACCACCCGCACCGCAGTGGCCACCGGCACCCTGCGCACCACCGCCGAGGTCGTCGATCTGCTGCGCCGCGACGGACTGCCCAAGGGCGACGCGATCGCGACCGCCCGGATCGCGGGAATCATGGGCGCGAAGAAGACCCCGGACCTGATCCCGCTGTGCCACCCCATCGCGGTGAGCGGCGTCGTCCTGGATCTGGAGCCCGACGGCGCCGAGGTCCGCATCCGGGCCACGGTGAAGACCACCGACCGCACCGGCGTCGAGATGGAGGCCCTGACCGCGGTGGCCGTGGCCGGGCTGGCCCTGCACGACATGGTGAAGGCCGTCGACCCCGCCGCGGTGCTCGACGGCGTGCGCGTGGAGCGCAAGGAGGGCGGCAAGACGGGCAGCTGGGCCCGCCCGGAGAACCGGGCATGACCGAGCCTCGGCGGGCCCACGTGATCACCGCGTCGAACCGCGCCGCGGTCGGCGTCTACCCGGACCGCGGTGGTCCGCTGATCGTCGACTGGCTCCGCGAGCGCGGCTACGAGTGCCCGGACGCCACGGTCGCGCCGGACGGCGAGCCGGTGGCCGAGGCGCTGCGGGCCGCGGTCGCGACCGGCGTCGACGTCGTGCTCACCACCGGAGGCACCGGCATCTCGCCCACCGACGCGACACCCGAGGTCACCCGCGCTCTGATCGACTACGAGGTCCCGGGCCTCGCCGACGCGATCCGCGCGGCCGGCGCGCCGAAGGTACCGACGGCGGTGCTGTCCCGTGGCGTCGCCGGGGTCGTCGGACGCACTCTGGTGGTGAACCTGCCCGGGTCGACCGGGGGCGTCCGCGATGGGCTCGCGGTGCTCGCGGACGTTCTCGACCATGCCGTGGACCAGCTGCGAGGAGGCGACCACTGATGAGTGCCGCACCGTCGAACGGCGCGCAGACGCCGGGTGCCGCGGTCCTGCGGGCCGCGGTCGGGGAGGAACCCCTCGACGTCGACGAGCACGCCCGGCTGGTGGACAACGCGGCGGCCGGCGCGGTCGTCACGTTCGCCGGGGTGGTTCGGGACCACGACGGCGGCCGCTCGGTGCGCGGTCTGGAGTACAGCGCGCACCCGAGCGCGGAGAAGGTCGTGGCCGAGGTCGCGGCCGACGTGGCGGGGCGGGCTCAGGGGGTCCGCGCCGTTGCGGTGAGCCACCGCGTCGGACGACTCGAGATCGGCGACGTCGCGCTGGCCTGCGCGGTCGCGGCCGATCACCGCCAACAGGCCTTCGCCGTGTGCTCGGAACTGGTGGAAGAGGTCAAGCGCCGGCTGCCGGTCTGGAAGCACCAGGCGTTCACCGACGGTTCGGACGAGTGGGTCAACTCGACCTGATGCCCGCTCGGCGGAGCAGCTGATCGCCGCGGGCGGCGCGCCGGCCACGTGCCGGGCACGCGGGGCACCACCCGCGGCGATCGGGCCGGGTCAGCCCAGCTTCAGCACCTGGCCGACGTTGATCAGGTGCGGGTTGCCCAGGCCGTTGAGGCCCTGCAGCTTCTGCCAGGAGGTGCTGTTCGCGGCGGCGATCTTCGACAGGGTGTCGCCGGAGCGGACGGTGTAGCTCTGGCCGTTGCCGCCCTGAGCCGGGGCGGCCGGGGCAGAAGTCGTGGTCCGGGGGGCCGGCTTCGGAGCAGCCGGCTTCGAAGCGCGGACGGTGCGGCCCGGGCTGGCCTCGTGGCCCCGCAGGCCCATCTTGCTCGAGCACGCGGGCCAGGCGCCCCAGCCCTGCGCGGCGAGGACCCGCTCGGCGACGGCGATCTGCTGCTCACGGCTGGCGTTGTGCGCCGAGCCGGTGCCGCCGAAGGCCCGCCAGGTCGTGGGGTTGAACTGCAGGCCACCGGAGTAGCCGTTGCCGGTGTTGATGTTCCATCGGCCACCGCTCTCGCACTGCGCCAGCCGGTCCCACGCGGAGTCGGGAGCGGCGTTCGCCGTGCCGGCGACGGCGAGCGGGGCGCCGACCGCAACAGCGCCCGTCACGGCCAGGCGCAGGAGACTTCGCTTCGAGAAAATGGTCATCGGTGCTCTCCTTCCGCGCCACGTCGAGGATCCGGAGGGGGCCCGGGCGGGGAGTAGCCCGGCCGGCGATCACGCCGTACCCATCGGACGCAATTACTTGCATTCCGGAATTGCTTCCTCGCTCCTGTCCCGTCTCTCGATCTCGACGGACCGGCAAACCGCGGGACAGGAGCAGTGGCGCGGCGGTACCGGATGCATTTCGACCGTCCTGGTGGAACGGCCGAGCGAGGACGCTACGTTTCGAACGACAGTGAACGTCAATCCAGCTCGATGTGACGCTAGTCACTGTAACGACGCGAGATTACTTCCGACCGCGGTACTATCCCAGGTCAGAAGGCGGATTATCACGGCCCGATCACGCTGAATTAATTGAAACCGATACGCAACTATTGTCGATCCAGTCACATGCGATCTTGACGGAGCGTGATGGCCGGTAACGGAACGAAGCCACGTGATGTGACCGAGGTGGCTACCGGACGCCCGGTGAGTCATGCTGGAGCCGTGAACCGAAGCTCCCGAGTCAGCCCTGCGGCGGGGCGGATCCTGCTGTGACCGACTCCGCCACGGACGCCACCACCGCCGCCGCACGCAACGGCGGCCAGGTCCCGTCCCTCGAATCCCCCGCGGCCCTGGCGACGGCGCTGCGTTCCACCGGCTACCTCGCCGACGACGGCCTCGCCACCGCGGCGTTCCTGTCCATGAAGATGAACCGCCCCCTGTTCTGCGAGGGCGAGCCCGGTACCGGCAAGACGGCGCTGGCGCAGGCACTCGCCCAGGTGCTCGGTGCCGAGCTGATCCGGCTGCAGTGCCACGACGGCATCGACGCCAGCCAGGCGCTCTACGACTGGGACTTCCCCCGCCAGCTGCTGCACCTGCGGGCCCTGGAGGCCGCCGCGGGCGTCGGGGGCGAGAAGCTGGACGCGGACGCCGTCGAGGCCTCCCTCTACGACAAGCGCTTCCTGCTCGCCCGGCCGATCCTGCGTGCGCTGCAGACCACCCCCAGCGTGCTGCTGGTGGACGAGGTGGACCGCGCCGACGACGAGTTCGAGGCCTTCCTCCTCGAGGTGCTGACCGAGCACGCGGTGAGCATCCCGGAGGTCGGCGAGGTGCGGGCCAGCGTCCCGCCGCTCGTCGTCCTCACCTCGAACCGCACCCGCGAGGTCCACGACGCGCTCAAGCGGCGCTGTCTCTACCTGTGGCTCGACCACCCCGACGTGCAGCGCGAGATCGCGATCCTGCACAGCAGGCTGCCCGGACTGCCCGAACGGCTCGCCGCGCAGGTCGCCGGCACCGCGCACAAGCTGCGCCAGACCGACCTGCTCAAGCCGCCCGGTGTCGCCGAGTCGCTCGACTGGGCGCGGGCGCTGCAGCTCCTGGGAGCGCGTGAGCTGAACGTGGACAGCGCCGCGGCGACCCTCGGCGCGGTGCTGAAGTACCGCGAGGACGCCGACCGGGTGCGCAACCAGCTCGACACGCTGCTGGCGTCCTGAACGGCTCTGCCGTGTACCCAACTGCGCAGGCCCCGGCCCCGGCCGACGGCGCCGAGGACCCGCTGCCGGGACTGGTCGGGTTCACCGCCGTGCTCCGGCACGCCGGACTCCCCATCACCACCGACCGGGTCTCGGCGTTCCTCGGCGCGCTCGACGCCCTCGACATCACCAGCCGGCACCAGACGTACTGGGCCGGCCGGTTGACGCTGTGCTCGGACCCGGACGACATCCCGCTCTACGACGCGGCGTTCGAGTCCTGGTTCGAACCGGCGAGTGGCGGCAAGACCTCGATCAGGGACGAGCGCCCGCCACCGCCCCCGAAGCTCGCCTCCCTCACCCCGT
>NZ_JAAXKZ010000134.1 GCF_012911875.1 Pseudonocardia bannensis
CCTCCGCGCCGTCCGCCCCCCGCACTGACCCGCCGTCCGACGACGCGAAGGTGGCCTCGGGAACGCATGACGTCACCGAGGCCACCTTCGCGCCATCCCCCGGCGCTGCGCCGCGACCACGTCATGGGTTGCCGAGGGGGCCTTCGCGACGGTCGGCGCGCTGCTACGAGCCCGCGCCGGGGCGGCGGAGCCGGACGTCGCCGAGGGCGGTGCCGGCGGGCAGCGGTATGCGGTACAGGCGGGCGGCGTTGCCACCCAGGATCGCGTGCCGGGTGGCCGGGTCGAGCTCACCGAACTCCGCCTGCAGCTCGGGCGGGAAGCGGAAAGTGGCCAGCTCCTCCACGAGCCGCCCCGGCCGCACCAGCGGGTAGCCGCTGCCGAACAGGAGCCGGTGCCCGCCGAAGGCGACGAGCAGCTCGCCGAGCGCCCGGGCGGCCTCGGCCGGTCGCACCCGCAGCGCGGCGAGCAGGTCGGTGAGCAATACGTGCACGTTCGGCAGCCGGGCCAGCCGGCACAGCTGGGCGGTCGGCAGGCAGGCCGCGCCGAGCACGAATTGGACCCGCGGCAACGCCCGGGCCAGTTCACGCAGCTCGCCCGCGGCGAAGCCGCTGCGAGGGCGCGGACGAGCCACCCGGGTCCGCACCGGCAGCGCGGAGCCGGCCCGCACCGGGTCGGCCCACTGCGGCCAGCGCGGGCGGCCGGGATCGGACGGGTCACACCCGGAGCCCGAGCCCGGCCGGTCGGCGGCCCAATCCGGGCAGCCGTCCCCGCGTCGCGCCGTGGGCCCGATCCCGAGATGCACCACCCCGGCCCCGGACTGCTCGCACCGCGCCAGCACCCGCCGCAACCACGGCTCGGACAGCGTGACCCAGCCGTCGGGCCGCCGGCTCGGGGTCAGGTGCAGCCCGCGCAGGTCACCACGGCGGACCCGGGCCGCGAGCCCGCGCGCGCCGGCCTGGCCCCGGGCCGGGTCGAGTTCTCCGGTGAGGACGAACCGGCCGGGCATCTGCTCGGCCAGCTCGGCGTGCCAGGTTTCCGGGCTGAAGCCGAGCACGAACAGCTCGTCGAGCGCGACGGGTTGCAGCACGGCCCGGTCGACGTGGCCGGCCCCGATCACCTCGGCCAGGCCGGCCTCGGTGACCCGTTCGAACTCGTCAGCCGGAACCGGGCGCGGCGCGCGGTCGAGCACCCGATGCCGCCGGTACAGGTCGGCGACGAACTGCTCGCCGCACGGACCCGCCTGGTTGTGTGGGCTGCCGTCCCACGCGTGCACCTGGGCGTCGACCACGACGTAGCGCTCGGAGGCGATCGTGAACACCACGGCCTCCTCCCGTGCTGATCGCATGAACCGGCTCCAGCGGCGGACCTCCCGACCATCCCAGCCGTCGGGCGGGTTGCGCCCCGCCCGGACGGATGGGTTGTGGTCGCGACTACCCGACCGAGGGGCCCAGTCCCAGCGACTGCGGGGTACTCGAGTCGGGCGAGGGCTGCGGAATGCCCTCGTCGAGCTGCCCGAACTCGGTCATCAGCGACTTGTTCCAGGGCGTCTGCTCCTCGGCCACCAGCGAGTTGGTGGTGAGGATGAGACCGGCCACCGAGGCCCCGTTCTGCAGCGCGGAGCGCACCACCCGCAGCGGGTCGATGATCCCCATCTCGACCATGTTGCCGAACCGGCCCTCGAGCGCGTCGAAGCCCTCATCGACGTTCATCGCGCTGACCTGCTTGACGACCTCGTCGCCGTCGTAGCCGGCGTTGGACGCGATCAGGTGCACCGGCTCGGTCAGCGCCTGGCGGACGATCTCCACGCCGATGCGGTAGTCGCCGTCGACCTCGAGCCGGTCGAGCGCAGGCTCGGCGTGCAGGAGCGCGGCACCGCCGCCGGCGACGATGCCCTCGGCGATCGCCGCCCGGGTGGCCTGCAGCGAGTCGTCGACCCGGTGGCGGATCTCCTTGGCCTCGGCGTTCGTGGGCGCGCCGACCCCGATGATCGCCGCCTTGCCCGACAGCCGGGCGATGCGGTCGGACAGGAAGTCCTCGTCGGTGCCGATGGTGGCGCGGGCGAGCTCGGCACGCAGCTGGGTGAGGCGCAGCTCGAGGGCCTCGCGGTCCCCGCCGCCGCCGATGATCGTGGTGTTGTCGCTGGTGACCCGCACCTGCGACGCGCGCCCGAGGTGCTCGGTCGTCATCTGCTCCAACGAGAACGACGAGCTCTTGCTGTGCACCTTTCCACCGCAGAGCGCGGCCATGTCCTCCAACATGTGGATGCGCTTCTCGCCGAAGCCCGGCGCCTTGATCGCGACGGCCTGGAAGGTCCGGCTGACGTGGTTGTGCACGAGCATCTGCAGCGCCGTGCCCTCGACGGTCTCCGCGACGAGCACCAGCGGGCGGCGCTCACCTCGCATGATCTTGTCGAGCACCGGCATCAAGGCCTGCACGTCCTTGATCTTCTCGGCGGAGAACAGGATGTACGGGTCGTCGACGATCGCCTCGAGCGTGCCGGGGTTCGTCACCATGTACGGCGAGACGTAGCCGTTGTCGAACTCGAAGTCCTCGACGAAGCTCACCCCGACCCCGAGCCTCGGCGCGTCCTCGACGGTGACCACGCCGTCGTCCCCGACGGTGTGCAGCGCCCGGGCGACGACCCGTCCGATCGCCTCGTCGTCGTTGGCGGAGATCGACGCCACCCGGGCGAAGTCCTCCTCGGAGGACACCGGGTGCGCCACCTCCGTGAGGCGCTCGACCAGGGTCCCGACCGCGAGGTCGATGCCGCGCTTGACCAGCACCGGGTTCCCGCCGGCGGTGATCGCCTTCATCCCCTGCCGCACGATGGCCTGGGCCAGGACGGTCGCGGTGGTGGTGCCGTCGCCGACGGTGTCGTTGGTCTTGACCGCCGCCTCCTTGACCAGCTGGGCGCCCATGTTCTCGAACGGGTCACGCAGGTGGATCTCCCGGGCGATGGTCACGCCGTCGTTCGTGACCTCGGGCGAGCCCGTGATCTTCTCCAGGATCACGTTGCGACCCTTCGGGCCGAGTGTGCTCTTGACGGCCTCGGCCAGCTGGTCGACGCCGGCTTGGAGCAGGCGCCGGCCCTCTTCGCCGAATCGCAGTTCCTTCGCCATGGGTGGGATCCTCCTGGAGTGAGCGGGATGCGTTGGTCTGCTGCGCGGGTGCGGATCAACGACCGGTCGCCGCCCGGGGGAACCGTCCCCGGGCGGCGACCCGGTGCAGGTGGGGCTACGTGACGGGCTTGAGGTCGAAGTCGATGTACTCGGCCGCGTCCTCCGGGTTGGCGAACATGATCGTGCGGTCGTCGAGGTGGACCATGCGGCCGTAGTGGGTCGACATGGCCTCCTCGAACTCGGCCGCGTTGAACCAGCCCTCCTCCTCGCCGGCCTCCTCGTCGACGTCGGCGTAGACGGTGTCGAAGCGGCCCTGACCGTCGACCCGGATCATCGAGGGCAGGTGGGTGACCTTGACGTTGTCCAGGCGGGACAGCACGTTCGCGATGAGCACCCCGACCTGGCTGTTCATCAGGGTGAAACCACACATGTTCGAGGCGGTGTTGTCCGACTTGTAGGGGCTCTCGGCCGTCTTGAACGCAGTCACTGCTTCAGCTCCTCGGGGGTGTCGAGGCCGAGATCGCGGCAGATCCCGGCGAACCGGTTCTTGGCCTTGTCGAGGCTGTCCTCGAACCTCGGCGGCTTGGCGTCGGGCTGCGACCACAGCGGCTGCATCTGGCGGGCCGCCTGCAGGGCCTGCGGCACCCAGTTCGAGAGCCAGCCCTGCATGAGCTGCCGGTTGTGGTCGGCGAACTCCTTGTCCTGGGTGAGCGGGGCGAAGCACGCGATCGTCCAGCGCAGGTCGCGCTGGGCGTAGTCGTACTCGCCGGCACCCATGACCGTCGGGGTCACGAAGTCGCCGTTGCCCGCCGCGGACTGCATCACCAGGTTGCTGCGGAACAGCTCGCCGATCAGCGGCTCGAACACGGCGTTCGCCGCGAAGATCGCCTCACCCCAGTCGTCCTGGACCGCGGTCAGCGCCTCGCACACCTTCCGGGCGCCCTGCCACTCGGGGTCGGCGTTCCACGCGTTCAGGTGCGCGCTGCCGTCGAAACCCTCGATCTCCTCGGTGAGCGTGAGGTTGTACAGCGCCAGGTCCTGCGCGAACCGGATCTTGTGCGCGCTGTTCACCGCCATCGCGGTGTTGTGCATGTTGGTCGGGCCGGAACGCTCGTTCCCGGCGAAGACGTAGAGCCCGAGGATGTGCTCGATGTGCATCCAGGCGCCGACGTTGCGCTCGACGAACCGGACCCAGTTCGGCGTCCACTGCTCGAATGCCTTGGCGTTGCGCGCGTTCTCGACGTTCTGGGTCAGCTGCCGGACGACGTTGGCGTTGTACCGGTAGAGGGTCTGCTCCCACTCCTCGTTGGGGTCGCGGAACTCGTGCCACCCGTGCGCCGGCCATTCCTTCACGGGCAGGCCGCCGGTGCCCGGACCGCGCTGCGGCTCCGGCTTGTCGCTGCCCCACGCCTTGAGCTTCGTCCAGTGCAGCGGGTAGCCGCCCTCGCCGTTGGAGAAGCCGTAGATCCAGCCCTGCGTCAGGTAGTGGTGCGGGTCGGGCTGGACGTCGACCGTGACGTCCTCGTAGTGGGTCTGCTTGCGCTTCGCCGGCTTGAAGTAGTTGTACCGACGGGCGCTCGCGCTCGAGTCGGGGAACTCGCGCGCCCCGGCCTCCGCGTCGGTGAAGACGGGCTTCGGGACGCTGCGCTCTGGTCGCTCGGTGGTGGTCATGGGCCGTCCTCGCCTTCCGGTTCACCGGTGGTGGTGAACTTGTCGTAGAAGATGTGGTTCTCGCTCACTCCCAGGGCGGTCAGCGTGGCGATGGCCGCGTCCACCATCGGCGGCGGACCGCAGACATAGGCATCGACTCCCTCCAATGTGGACTCGCGCCGCCGGACGACCTCCGTGATCAGGCCCGTCTCCCCCGCCCAGTCATCGGCCTCGGCCGGCTCGGACAACGCCGGGACGTAGGTGAAGTCGGACAGCCGCCCGCCCAGCTCCGCCAGTTCGTCGGCGAAGCAGAGGTCACGGGAGCCCCGCGCCCCGTAGTAGAAGGTGACCTTGCGTTCGACCCCGCGCTCGGCCATCGACCGCAGCAGCCCGAGCATGGGCGCCATTCCCGCGCCGCCGCCGACGAACAACAGGTCCGACGTACGGCCCTCGCGCAGGGTGAAGGTGCCGAACGGCGCCTCCACCTGCAGCCGGTCCCCGGGCTGCAGCTTCTCGGCCAGGTGCTCCGAGAACAGACCGCCTTGGTAGATCTTGATGACGAACTCGAACAGGCCGTCACGGTTCGGCGTGTTCGCCATCGAGAACGACCGGGTCTCCTCCGTGCCCGGCACCTGGAAGTCCATGTACTGGCCCGGGAAGAACTTGATCTCCTCGGGCTCGATCAGCTTGACGACCAGGTGCCGCAGGTCATGGGTGACCGGCTCGTTCGCGACCACCTCGACCGTGCCCTTCCGCAGCGGCAGCCCGGACCGGATGATCTCCTCGTCGTAGTTGAGGAGTTCGATCACCAGGTCCTCGTAGGCGTGCGCCCGGCAGAGCAGCGTCTGTCCCTCCTCCTTCTCGTAGTCCGGGAGCGCGAAGGTCGAGTAGCTGTCCAGCTCGATGTCCTCGCCCTCGAGGACGAAGGACTTGCAGGCCGCGCACTGTCCTTCCTTGCACCCGTGCATGAGCTGGACGCCCTGCTCGGCCGCGGCGCGGAGGATCGTCTGGTCCTCGTCGACCTCGATGTCGATACCGACCGGTTCGAATCGGACGACGTGCTTGTCACCCAATGGATCTCGTCCTTCGGCTCGTGGGAGGTTCCGCGTGCAGGCGGGCCGTTCCGCGCGCGGAGGTGGGCAGGGCCTGGCAGGGGGAGGGCCGGCTCACCGGCCCTCCCCCTTCGCCTGACCCGCGCTCAGGCGTCGGTGGGTGCCGGGCGTCCGGCCGGTCCTTGACGGATGTAGTCGGCGTGGAACGCGTCGCGTTCGCTGTCGCTCATCTCGTTGAGCAGGACGTTCGGGCTCTGCAGGTGAGGCATCCGCCGCATGTGGTCGAGCGTCCACATCTTCTTCGGGTCGAGGTCGAGGTGCGGCTGCGCCGTCATGGTCTTGCCGTCGTCGCGGACGAAGCCCATGTCCTGGACCACGTCGGCCCAGTTCCAGCCGTGGTAGAGGGTCTCCCACTCACGGTGGCCGACGAGCCGGCCCATGTTCGGCGTCTCCCGGCCCTGGTAGACCGGCCGGAAGGCCTCGACGTCGGTCCAGCGGCAGACCTCGTGACAGTAGGTGCGCCACTGGCCGTCGACCTCGGCCATGACCATGTCCTCACGCACCAGGCACGGCACCATGCAGGTCCAGCAGCGGTGCGGGTAGACGTAGTCCACGTCCTCGGCCACGATCGCGTTGTGCCCGTTCGGGGTCGCGAGGCGCGCGTAGTTCTCCCACCACTTGCCGTACTTGTCGTACCAGCCCGGGTACTTGTACTCGAACCACTCGAAGTCCTCGTCGGTCATCGCATCGATGCGCCAGTAGTTGGCCAGCCAACCGGTGGCGAAGAACTGCGCGACCTCGTGGACGTAGCCCTTCTCCCAGATCTGCTTCCACGACTCCTCGACGAGGTCGTGCGGGATCGTCAGGCCGTACTTCTCCAGCGGCACCAGGTAGGACCGGTAGTAGTCGTCGTAGATCCAGCGACGCCACATCTCCGCGTAGGACTCACGGTCCTTGCGGCGGTCCTTCGTGCCGTACTCGATGAACGTGCCGATGGCGGCGTCCACCACGCGGTGGTTGTTCCACCACGCGTAGCGCAGGTCGCGCTCGAGCAACTGGCGGTTGTCCTCGTCCGACAGCGCCATCAGCAGGGTGGCGTAACCGTTGGAGATGTGCCGCGACTCGTCGGACTGCACCGAGTGGAACACCGTGGGCAGCAGGTAGTCGCCGTTGGCCGCCGCCTCGGCCGGCATGGCCACGAACAGGGTGTTCGTGAACGCCGTCTCGGCGACGATGGTCAGGTAGATGCTGGCCGCGGTGATCGCGTCACCGGTGATGAACCCCTCGGCGAACTGACGGCCGATGGTGCCGCAGTAGTCGCTCTGGAAGTTCCGCAGGCTGTTGTTGAAGCCTGCCGGGTCGATGTAGTTGTTCATGTACAGGCGCTTGAGGTTCTGCTGAATCGTCGAGTGCCGAACCTCGTCGATCATCTGGATCGCCTGGCCGTTGTGCAGCTCCGGGTTCGGAACCACGTGGAACAGCATCGGCATCGAGCGCGCGGCCGAGATCTCCGGCAACGGGATGATGCTCAGGAACAGCTTCTGCCATTCCAGCCAGCGCTCCTGCACCTGGCGGAACATGTTTCCGCGGATGGCGCCGTCCTGAGCGCCGTACACGCGGTGGTCCTTCTCCTCCTCCATCGGGAAGTAGGACCGCAGGACCTGCTTGAGCGGGTCCTTCTTGGCAGCCTTGCGGAAGGTGTAGTCGGTTCCGTACTTCATGTACGGCTCGTGGTACGCCGGTTCCCAGGCCAGTTCCTGGATCTTCTGGTGAGCCTTCGCCAGACTCTGCCGACTCACGTCAACTCCTCACGGTGGTAGTGGCCGGGGGCAGCAACCGCACTGCCACCTCGACCCCGCGGGCCGCCAGCCCGGAGGTCGGCGGGGGTCGTGGTTTGGTCCCGTTGTCGACCCCGGACGTCTGCCGGGGACCGGACGCGGGCGTCCTCGGCGACGAACGTGGGCCCGAGGTGTTCTGGACCGGGGTTCGCGGGCCCTCGGAGCAGCTCATCTCGTGCTCGGAATCACACCGCTCCGATGCCTGACCTGTGGTCTCAATATGAGACGGTTACCTGTTGGCTGGCACCTATCGTCATCGGCGTCCGGCCGGTACCGTCCGGATCGATACCGGCTGCCGCGATAACGCGGACCACAGCTGCTCCCGAAAGGGCAACCGGTTGGTCCAGTCGAAGCAGGGAACAGCCCGCTACGAGCGCCCTGATGCCGGCGACAACGGCCAGGGGGCGGAGTTCGACGTGCTCACCGGAGCCCCCGTCGAGCGAATTGCCCGAGCACGCACGTCCTTCCTCGTCGACGACCCGGTCGAACCGGGCATCGTGCGTACGCCGATCCTCGCCTCGTGGACCCGGTCGCGGCAGTGGGCCGTGCCGGCCGACCACCTCGACCTGCCCTACGAGTCCGACTGCGACCAGGACTCGCTGCTGGCCCGCTCCGCGACGCCGATCGTCTGCGAGGTCGCCGACCAGCTCGGCTGCGAGCCCGTCAGCGTCATCCTCTGCGACGACGAGGGCGTCGTCATCGAGCGACGCACCGGCGACTCAGCGCTCAACCAGCACCTCGACCGGGTCTGGCTGGCACCCGGGTTCAGCTACGCCGAGCGCTACGTCGGTACCAACGGGATCGGCACCGCGCTCGAGGGCCTCGCCCCGGCGCAGGTGTTCGGGCACGAGCACTACGTCGAGCACCTCGAGGACCTGGCCTGCGCCGGGGCCCCGATCCGGCATCCGATCAGCGGCAAGCTGCTCGGGGTCATCGACCTCACCTGCTGGCGCCGCGAGGCGAACCGGATGATGGTCGCGGCGGTGTCCACGATCGCCCGGCGCATCGAGGAGGCCCTGCTCGAGCACTCCGGCCGCCGCGAGCTCGCGCTGCTGCACGACTATCTGGCCGCCTGCCAGCGCAACCGGGGCGCGGTCTTCGCCCTGAGCGACGACCTGCTGATGATGAACGACCGGGCCCGTGAGCTGCTCGACCCGCGCGACCAGGTGCCGCTGCTGGCCAACGCCGCCGAAGCGCTCAACTCCGGCCGCCACCGCCAGCTCCTGGTCGACCTGCCCAGCGGTGCCATCGCCCGCGTGCACTGCCGGCCGAGCTGGACCGAGGGCGGGCTGTCCGGCGGGGTGCTGCAGGTGCAGCTCGTGTCGAGCGACGCCGCCCCGTCACGGTCGACGCTGCTCCCGCACCCGACGACGCTGCCGGCCACCGTCGGGTCCGGCCCGATGTGGGCCAAGTGCTGCCAGGCGGTCGGTCGGCACTTCCGGTCCCGGGAGTGGGTGGTGCTGCAGGGCGAGCCGGGCAGCGGGAAGCGCACCCTGGCCCGCGCCACGCACCAGCTGCACAACCCCGCCGGGCACCTGCGGCTGCTCGACGCCGAGGACTACGGCCCGCGGTGGGTCGCCGAGGTCATCGAGGAGCTCGAGACCGGTGGCAGTGGGACGCTCGTGCTGTGCCACGTCGACCGGCTCTCGGCCGAAGGAGTGCAGGCCCTGGGCGACGCGCTGGAACCGCACCGCGAGTCCACCGATCACGAGCGGCCCTGGGTGGTCGCCACCGTGGACCGCAGCCGGTCGCAGACCTCCCGCGAGCTCGCCGACCTGCTGGACTCCTTCCCCCGGACCGTCGACGTACCCCCGCTGCGCCACCACGTCGAGGACGTCGCCGAGCTGGTCCCCCACCTGATCGCCCGGCTCACCCGGGGCGCCGACCTGACCTGCTCCCCCGACGCCATGCGGATCCTGATGCGCAACCGCTGGCCGGGCAACGTCGAACAGCTCTACCAGGTGCTGCGCAAGATCGTCGCCAAGCGGCGCACCGGCCAGATCACCCCGGCCGACCTGCCTCCGGAGTGCCGGGCCAGCACCCGTCGGGTGCTCACCCCGCTGGAGGCCATCGAGTGCGACGCGATCGTCGACGCGCTGCTCGACACCGACGGCAACAAGGCCGAGGCCGCCCGGGCGCTGGGCATGTCGCGCGCGACGATCTACCGCAAGATCCGCGGCTACGGCATCTCGATGCCCCCCATGGCGGAGTCCGGCAGGTCATGACGTCCCGCTGATCCGGCGGATCCTGTTCCCGCGCCGCTACGCTCCGCACATGCCGGACATCGGGGATCAGTAGGCGATTCGGGCGGCTCGTCGCGCTGGACGACATGACCTTCACCGTCCGTCCGGCCGGGCGAGTTGTTCGGTTCGTCGGCAGCAACGGGGCCGGCAGGACGACGACCACGCGCATCGTGCTCGGCGTCCTGTCCGCCGGCGCCGGGGAGGTGCGCTGGACGGGCGCCCCGATCGACGCATGGACACCCGGGCCGCGACGTCGTCCACGCAGCGGTGGGCCGGGCGGCTCGGCTTCGACGCGGCGGCGTTGCGCAGGCCGCTCAGCCGGAGCGACGCGACCGCGGCTTACGGGTCCACTCGGTGAACCCGGCCCGGCGGGCGTCCTCCGCGGTCCGGAACCAGACCTCGGCCTTGGTCCGGCCGAAGTACGGGCTGGTCGGCGCGTGGAACAGCTTCGAGTTCCCGTTGCCCTTGATCGTGTACTCGGGGCTCGGGGCGGACCCGTCGGGCAGCGGGAGGGCTGAACCGGGGCCGTAGGAGGACTCCTGCACGTCGGCCGCGGTCCCGGGCCCGGCGCCCGTGGACGGGGCCTCCGCCGGTTCGCCGGACGGGGCCGGGGCGCTCACCGCACCGGTGGGCGTCTGCGGTGTGGCCGTCTCGGCCGGAGCGGGCGCCG
Source organism: Pseudonocardia bannensis (assembly GCF_012911875.1). GTDB lineage: Bacteria > Actinomycetota > Actinomycetes > Mycobacteriales > Pseudonocardiaceae > Pseudonocardia > Pseudonocardia bannensis. The sequence continues at coordinate 10,573 of NZ_JAAXKZ010000134.1, forward strand.
TGTCGTCCGCGGCGGGCGCGGGCGTCGCCTCCTCGTCGGGAGCCGGTGCGGGCACCGTGGCGCGTTCGGTCGCCGGGGCGGGCGCCGCCGCAGGTTCGGCCGCCGGAACGGCCAGCGCAGCGTGTTCGGCCGCCGGAGCCGGCGGCGCAGGTTCGGCCGCCGGAGCGGCCGGCGCAGGGTGTTCGGCCGCCGGAGCCGGCGGCGCAGGTTCGGCCGCCGGAGCCGGCGGCGTGGCGCGTTCGGGAGCAGAGGCGGGCGCCGGGGCCCGTCCCGGCGCCGGGGCGGCGGGTGCAGCTTCCCTGATCGGCGTCGGCGTCGCGGACACGGCGGCCCGGCCCGGCGTGCCCGCGGAGGGGGCGGGCCGGGAGGCAGCAGGCGCGGCGGCGGGTGCAGCACGCCGGATCGGGGTGACCGAGGCCCCGTTCCCCGTGGACGTGCGGCCCTCGACCGGCCCGCGCGCCGCGCCGGACGCGCTCGTGTCGGACGCGCTCGTGTCGGACCGAACCGCCTTCAAGGTCCGGACCTCGGGCGTGGGCCGACCCGCGTCGAGCGTGGTCGCACTCCCCGGGCCGGCCGTCCGCCGGTACGCCACCCAGAACACGGTCGCGATCAGTGCGGTCAGCGCAATCCGCCAGCGTCGTCGCGAGGGTGTCGAGCCCTTGCCCATGCGTCAGCCTCCTCTTCGGGGGTGCGCCGAAGACTAGGCAACCCGGTCCGCCCGGGTGGCAGGGCCCCGCAGATCGCGTGCCCCGTGCAGGTCGGGCCCTCAGCGGCGGGCCGCCTTCACCCGCTCGTAGCGCGCCAACGCCTCCTCGCGCTCCACCTTGTGATCGACGATCGGCTCCGGGTACCCATCCGGGATGCCGTCCTGCAGCTTCCACGGCTGGTGCACCTGCTTGCCGGGGATGCCACCCAGTTCGGGGACGAACCGGCGTACGTAGTCGCCGTCGGGGTCGAACCGCTCCCCCTGGGTGATCGGGTTGAAGATCCGGAAGTAGGGCGACGCGTCGGTGCCGCTGCCGGCGGTCCACTGCCAGCCGTGCTGGTTGGAGGCGAGGTCGCCGTCGACGAGCAGTTGCATGAAGTACCGCGCACCCCACCACCAGGGCAGATGCAGATCCTTGACCAGAAAGCTGGCCACGATCATCCGCACCCGGTTGTGCATCCAGGCCTGCTCACGCAGCTGCCGCATTCCGGCGTCGACGATCGGGAAGCCGGTGCGGCCCTCCTTCCACGCCGCGAACCTCTCCTCCGCGCCCTTCCCGGACGCGACGGGCAGCGCGTCGAAGGCGCGGTCGTAGTTCTTCCGCGCCGAGTCGGGCCGCTGGTGGAGCACGTCGGCGTAGAACTCCCGCCAGGCGATCTCGGTGCGGTAGGTGCCGGCGGACGCGGACCGCTGGCGGGCCAGGTCGGCAAGGATCGTGCGCGGGTGGATGCACCCGTACTTCAGGTACACCGACATCCGGGAGGTACCCGGCTTGTCCGGACGGTCCCGGGTGCCGCCGTAGTCCTCGACGCCGCCGTCGAGGAACTCCGTCCAGCGCCGCAGCGCGGCGGCCTCCCCCGGCTCCGGAAGCTCGGCGTCGACCTTCTCGTCGTCGGGGATCCCGACCGCGCGCGGCCCACCATCCTTGTCCGCCGGGTCGATCCACTCGACGGTCCGCGGCCCGGTCTCGGCGGGAGCGCGCCAGCCGTGGTCCGCCCAGGCCCGGCGGAACGGGGTGAAGACCTTGAACGGGCCGCCGTCACCCTTCGTGACCCGCCCCGGGGCCACGGCGTAGGGGGATCCGCTGCGGACCAGCTCGCAGCCGTCGGCGGCCAGGGACTTCTCGACGACCTCGTCGCGCTCACGGCCGTAGGGGCCGAAATCGGCGGCGATGTGCACGGTGGCGGCCCCGACCGCCTTCGCGATCCTGGGCACCACGTCGGCCGGATCGCCGCGGACGACCAGCAGCTTTCCGCCCAGCGCCGCGTCGAGCTCGCGCAGGCAGCCGTAGAGGAACGTCCGCCGGGCCGGGCCCGACGGGCCGAGCAACCGGGGATCGAGCACGAACAGCGCGAGCGCGCGGGGCGCAGCGTCGGCCGCGGCGAGCAGCGTGGGCTGGTCGCTCAGCCGCAGGTCACGACGGAACCAGACGACGCAGGCATCCCGGGAGTCGGCCACGCCGGCGACGCTAGTGGCCGCCCACCCGGCGCGCGCGGCGACGACGGCACCGCTGGTCGGGCACCGCGTCACCGGCCGGTGCCGGCAGTCCCGGGAAGACCCGGGCCGCCGGCCCCTCACACCGTCAGCGCTTCTCCATGGACAGGTAGTCGCGCTCGGCGGGCCCGGTGTAGAGCTGTCGGGGCCGGCCGATCTTGTTCTGCGGGTCGTTCATCATCTCGCGCCAGTGGGCGATCCAGCCGGGAAGCCGGCCCAGCGCGAACAGCACCGTGAACATCTTGGTGGGGAAGCCCATCGCCCGGTAGATCACGCCGGTGTAGAAGTCGACGTTCGGGTAGAGCTTGCGCTCGACGAAGTAGTCGTCGGCCAGCGCCTTCTCCTCGAGCGCCTTGGCGATGTCGAGCAGCGGGTCGCTGACGCCGAGCTTCTTGAGCACCTCGTCCGCGCTCTGCTTGACGATCCGCGCGCGGGGGTCGTAGTTCTTGTAGACCCGGTGCCCGAAGCCCATCAGGCGGGCACCCTTCTCCTTGTTCTTCACGCGCTCGACGAAGGCGTCGACATTGCCCTCCTCGACGTCGCGGATGCGCTGCAGCATCTCCAGCACGGCCTGGTTGGCGCCGCCGTGCAGGGGGCCGAACAGCGCGTTGATGCCGGCCGAGATGCTCGCGAACAGGTTCGCCTGCGACGACCCGACCAGCCGGACCGTGGACGTCGAGCAGTTCTGCTCGTGGTCGGCGTGCAGGATCAGCAGGGTGTCGAGCGCCCGGGCGAAGTCCGGGTCGATGTCGTACGGCTCGGCCGGGAAGCCGAAGGTCATCCGCAGGAAGTTCTCGACCAGGCCCAGCGAGTTGTCCGGGTAGAGGAACGGCTGGCCCACCGACTTCTTGTAGGCGTAGGCGGCGATGGTGAACACCTTGGCCAGCAGCCGGACGGTGGAGAGCTCGACCGCATCCTCGTCGAACGGGTCGAGACTGTCCTGGTAGAAGGTCGACAGCGCGCTGACCGCGCTGGACAGCACCGGCATCGGGTGCGCGTCGCGCGGGAAGCCGTCGAAGAACCGCTTGAGGTCCTCGTGCAGCAGCGTGTGCCGGCTGATCCGGTTGGTGAACGAGTCCAGCTGCGCCTGCGTCGGCAGCTCGCCGTAGATCAGCAGGTAGCTGACCTCCAGGAAGCTCGACTTCTCGGCCAGCTGGTCGATCGGATATCCCCGGTAACGCAGGATTCCCGCGTCGCCGTCGATGTAGGTGATCTCGGAGGCACAGGCCGCAGTGCTGTTGAAGCCCGGATCGAAGGTGACCAATCCGGTCTTCGACAGCAGCTTGCTGACGTCGACTGCCGAAGCACCCTCGGTCGCGGCGTTGATCGCCATCTCGTGCTCGCCGCCCGGGTAACGCAGGACAGCCGTGTCGCTCGCGGCGGACTCGTCAGACATGTGGAGGTTCCCTCTCACACTCGTGTTGTTGCGTGTTTGGGCGCAACGCTAGTGCGCCCAGGCCGATCTGGGTTGCCCGGCCGGACCGGCGTCACGTTATGAGACACCCCGCCCTCAGCGGGGCGACGGGGATTCGGTGGGCCCACGGTAGTTCCAGAATGCGGGAAAGAGGGAGACGACGGTGATCGCTCCCACGATCACCGCGATGCCGCCCAGGGTCGCCGCGACCCCGGGGCCGAGTCCCGCCGCGGCCGGGCCGTGCCACATGTCGGCGATCCGGGGTCCGCCCGCGACGACCACGATGAAGACGCCCTGCATCCGGCCACGCATCTCGTCGGTTGCCACCGTCTGCAGCATCGACGACCGGTACACCGAGCTGATCAGGTCACCGGCCCCGGCGAGGGCGAGCATGAGCACCGCCAGCCACAGCGAGTTCGCCAGCCCGAACAGCGCGATGCCCAGGCCCCAGACGCAGATCGCCACGGTCACCGCGACACCCTGCCGCCGAACCCGGTGCAGCCAGCCGGAGAACAGGCCACCGATCACCATTCCGATCGGGATGGCGGCGAACAGCAGCCCCAGGGCGATCCCGCCGCCCGGCGGGTCGCCGAAGACCTTTTCCGACATCTCCGGGAACACCACGCGCGGCATCCCGAAGCCCATCGCGATCACGTCGATCAGGAACGAGACCAGGAGCACCTTGTGTAACGCGACATAGCGGAAACCGGCGAACACTTCGCGCAGACCCGCGCGCCGGCGGGCGTCCGGGGAACGCTGCGGCGGCACCGGGGGCAGCCGCCAGGTCGCCCACAAGGTGGCCAGCAACGCGACCGCGTCGAGCAGGTAGAGGGTGGGCAGCCCGACGACCGGGATGAGCAGCCCGGCGAGCAGCGGCCCGACGACCGCACCGACCTGGACCACCGTCATGTTCAACGCGTTCGCCGCCGGCAACTGCGCGGCCGGGAGCAGCCGCGGGATGATGGCGCTGCGGGTCGGCTGGTTGACCGCGAGCATCGCCGACTGCACGGAGAACAGGCCCAGGATCAGCCATACCCCGCCGACACCGCTCGCTGCGGCCACCCACAGGGCCAGCGAGCTCATCGCGATTCCGGAGCCGGTGAGGAGCAGGAGCACCCGGCGGTCCATCGCGTCGGCGATCGCGCCGCCCCACAGCCCGAACACGATCAACGGGACCAGGCCGAACAACCCGGTCAACCCCACGTAGGCGGAGGAGCCGGTCATCTCGTAGATCTGGGTGGGCACGGCCACGACCGACATCTGGGCGCCGATGACCGTGACGATCCCGGCGAGCCAGAGCCGACGGTAGGAGTCGGTGCGCAGCGGGCGGGTGTCGGCGAGCGCTCCGCGAAGGGCTGCGGAGACCCGCCCGGGCCGTCCCGGACCGGTGGCGAACCTCCGGGTGGCGGCCTCGGATCCCGAGTCGAGCTTCCGGGTCGGCGCGTCGGGGCCACCCGGCAGCCGGTGGGTGGGGGGGTCC
>NZ_JAAXKZ010000135.1 GCF_012911875.1 Pseudonocardia bannensis
CCCAGGTGGTGGCGGGGGCGGGATCGAGCCGACGTCCGGGGCGGACTCGGGCCAGACCAGCAGCACCGGGCACGGGGCGTGGTCGACGACGAACCGGGTGTCCGGGCCGAGGCTGCGCGGGCCGAGCCGGCTGCGGTCGCCGTCGCGCGCGCAGATGAGCAGGTCGGCCCCGTCGGCCGCCTTGACGACCTCACGCTCCAAACGGCCGGAGTGGTGCACGAGGGCCGTGGGACGGCCCAACCGCTCCGCGGCGCGGTCGAGCAGCTCGGCCGCGCTCGACTCCACCAATGCATCGAAACTCCGCTCTGGGTCGCGCGACCGCCTCCCGCGGCCGAGCAGGCCCGCGAACGCCCCGTGCGCGGCGGCGATCTCGCTTCCGTGAACGTGCAGCAGCACGATCTCCGCGTCCTCGGGGGCCCAGGCACGGACAGCGTCGATGCACGCCGGCCAGGTCCCCTCCGTCACCCACACGACCACCGTCGGAGCCGCTGACGCCATTGCCGATCAGCCTCCCGTCACCTGCAGCACCGCCCACAACGACACCGTCGCCCCGACGATCGTGGTCACCACGGTCACCAACCCGACCCGGGTGAATTCGCCCAGGCCCGGGTCGTGGTCGTGTTCCTGCAGGATCCGCCGCCACAGCAGGGTGGCCAACGATCCCACGTAGGTCAGATTGGGGCCCAGGTTCACCCCGATCACCGCGGCCAGGATCGGTCCGGCGCCGCCGGAGGCGAGCAGCGGCAGCAACGCCAGCACCGCGGGCAGGTTGTTGATGAGATTGGCCAGCACGGCCGCGGTCCCGGCGATCGCCAGCAGCGCGAGCAGGCCGCTGCCGTGCGGCAGGACGGCGGCCAGCAGCGACCCGAGGCCGTGGTCGACCACCGCGGCGACGACCACGCTCAGCGCGAGTACGAAGACGCAGAACAGCGGGCTGGCCGCGCCGACGAGTTTCCGGACGGTGGTGCGTCGCTGGGCGAGCGCCCGGCCGGCGAGCACCAGCATGCCGGCCAGCCCCACCCATACCGGCTCGATCCCGACCACCGAGGCCACCCCGAACCCGGCAAACATCAGCGCCAGCACGACCAGGGTGAAGAACGGCACCGCGGGCTGGTCCGTCGCCTTTTCTTGCCAGGAGAACTCGCCCGCTCCCGCCCGAAGGTCGGGGGCGAACATCAGACGCAGGACCGCGAACTCGATCGCGATGCTGACCAGCCAGGGCAGGAGCATGATCCCGCTGAAGGCGAGGAACGACAGCCCGGACGCGGTGAATGCCAGCAGATTGGTCAAGTTCGACACCGGCAGCAGCAGCGACGCCGTATTGGCTAGGTGTGTGCACGCGTACACGTGCGGCTTGGCGCGCACCCCCATCCGGTACGCGGTGGCGAACACCACCGGGGTAAGCAGCACGACGGTCGCGTCCAAGCTCAGCAATGCGGTCACCAGCGATGCCACCACGAACACCGCAACCAACAGCCGCACCGGCCGCCCACCACTGGCCCGGCCCATCACCGCGCCCGCGAGCGTGAACAGCCCTTCCCGCTCGCATAGCTCGGCGAGCACCAGCAGCACCGCCAGGAACACCACTACCGGTCCCAGCCGCGCCATCTGCGCGAAGGCCTCCGCCGGGGAGACACCCCCGATCACCACCACCAGCAGCGCCGCGGGCACCGCCGCTGTCACCTCCGGCAGCCCACCCGGGCGCGCCACGGCGAAAGCCAGCACCCCGAGTAGAAGGGCAGCGGCAACGACGCCGACGACGACACTCACCGCGGCAGTCTGTGCCAGGCGATCTCGCACGGCTACCGGCAGCCGTCCCGCGCGGCCGCCGAGCACGCCGCCTGACCACGGCGCTCGTGCCGACACCTGCCCATGCCGGATGGTCGTGGCCGACCCGCACAATCTCCACGACAACTGGCAGGACCAGCGCGCCCCCGTTGACCGGAACGGCCGAAGAGGTGTCTCGCGGCGCGGGCTCCTCCCTACCGGTGAGGTGGCGGGCGGGCCGCAAGGCACGTCCTTCCGCCGTGCGGCCCGCTGGCCGGTCTGGCTACCGTTGGGTGCGTCGTGAGAAGGCAGACGGCGCCACGACGAACCGATGCCTTACGCCACGCTCTCGCTCGACAATGGCGTCCACGCGAAGATCCTCAGCGACCGGATCAGCCACACCCACGAGGGGATCACCGTCCAGATCTACGGCCACCGATCCACCGGCCACGACCGTGAGGCCGCCGAGCTGATCCGGCAGCGGCTCGACGAGCAGCCCGGATAGAGCGTGCTGGTCACAGATCTGGTCACAAACCACATGCAAACGGCCCTCAGGATGAGATCCTGAGGGCCGTTTGACCTGGTAGCGGGGGCAGGATTCGAACCTGCGACCTCTGGGTTATGAGCCCAGCGAGCTACCGAGCTGCTCCACCCCGCGTTGCTGTGTTTCTGTTGTGCCTTGAACACTACACCCCTCCGAACGGCCCCTGCAGGGGGGGTCCCCTTCCCGCCGCCGGGGCCCGACAGGCCTCGCTTACCCACTCTGAGCTGCGACGATGTCCATCTCAGGGCCGCCGGACCGGTCGTCATGGCCGTTGTGGCCGGCCCGGACGTGACCTATCTCAAGTCCGAGCGGCGACGCCGGGGACGAAACGCCCGTGGGGGGCCGGCGAACCGGCCCCCCACGGGCGGTGTTTCCTCCACGAGCGCCGGGTGTCAGCCCCCGGGAGCCGGAGCCGGAGCCGGAGCCGGAGCCGAGGTCGCCGGCGCCGACTGTGCCGCCTGGAACTTCTGCACGGCGGCGTCGAGCGCCGCGAGCGCCTGACCCTGGGCGGCGAAGTCACCCGACTGCTGCGCCGCCTTCAGCTGGCTCAGCGCGCTCTGGATCTCCGCGGCGGCCGCGGCGAGCTGCGGGCTCGCCGCGCCCCCGTTGCCGGCCGACGGTGCGGGCGCCGCGCCTGCCGCGGGCGGTGCGGCCCCTTGAGAGCCAGGGGCGGTGGCGGTCGCCCCGGCCCCGGCCCCGGCCCCGAACACCTGGTCGAGCGCCGTCGCCAGGTTCGCGCTGTAACCGACCCGGCCGCCGTAGCTCACCAGCACCCGGGCGAGCTGCGGGTAGGACGCGTCCTGCCCGGCCCGCTCGATGTAGACCGGCTCGACATAGAGCAGGCCGCCGGCCACGGGCAGCGTGAGCAGGTTCCCGTAGTCGATCGTGGTCTGGTTCTGCCGCAGCAGGTTGAGCTCCTGGCTGACGTTCGGCGAACCGAGGAACTGCGCCTGCACCTGCTGCGGGCCGAGCGTCTGGGTCTCCGCCGGGAGTTGGAGCACCGTGATCCGGCCGTAGGTGTCCGGCTCGGAGCTCGCCGACATGTAGGCGGCCATGAACTGCCGCCTGAGACTGACCAGCGCGCTGGTCAGCTGGAAGTTCGCGCCGTCGTCGTTGGGCAGTCCGGCGAGCAGGTAGTACGGCGGCTGCGCGTCCTGCGACGCCCCGGTGTTGCCCTGCACCGTCGGGTCGGACGGCACGTCCCAGAACGAGACCGTCGAGAAGAACTCACTCGGGTTGTCGACGTGGTACCGGGTCAGCAGCTCGCGCTGGACCTTGAACTGGTCCTCCGGGTAGCGGAAGTGGTTGCGCAGCTCCGCCGTGATGTCGCCGGCCGGCTTGACCACGCCCGGGAAGACCTTCATCCAGGTCTGCAGCACCGGGTCGGTCTCGTCGAACGCGTACAGCGTGACGGTGCCGTTGTAGGCGTCGACGGTGGCCTTCACCGAGTTGCGCAGGTAGCTGACGTCGGTGTCGGGCAGCCGCTGCACCCCACCCTGGATGCTGTCCCGGGTGGCCTCGCCCAGCGGCACCCGCTCGGCGTACGGGTAGTTCTTCAGCGTCGTGTAGCCGTCGACGATCCACTGGATCCGGCCGTCGACGACGGCCGGGTACGGGTCGCCGTCGACCGTCAGCCACGGTGCCGCGGCCTCGACCCGGTTCCGTGGGTCGCGCACGTACATGATCTTCGAGTTGGCGTTGATCGAGCTGTTGAACAGGATGTTCCGCTCGCCGTAGGCCAGCGCGAACACCGTGCGGTGGAACAGGTCGCCGATGGGCACGCCGCCGGTGCCGGAGTAGGTGTACTGCTGGGTGTCCGTGTCGTACTCGCGCGGCGCGTCGCCCTCATCGGCGCCGACGATCGAGTAGTCGGTGATCAGCTCACCGTAGTAGATGCGCGGCTCGTCGACCGGGATGTCCCCCCGGGTGGTCGTGTCGCTGACGGTGAACCTGGGCAGACCGCCCTGACCGCCGGTGTCCTCCAGCGCGGCGTTGACCTGGTTCGCCGGCGCGGCCACGAAGCCGTTGCCGTGGGTGTAGACCAGGTGGCGGTTGATCCAGTCCTGCTGGTTCCCGACGAGCGCGCTGCTGTCGAGCTCACGCGCGGCGACGACGTAGTCCTGCTTCTGGCCGCTCACCGTGTACCGGTCGATGTCGAGCTTCTCCGGGAAGCCGTAGAAGTTCCGGCGCTGCTGGAGCTGGGTGAACGTCTTGGCGAGCTTGTTCGGGTCGAGCAGCCGGATGTTCGGGATCGTGTCGGTGTCGGCGCGGACCTGCGCCGGGGTGGCCGTCGAGGTCCCGCTGTAGGGCTCGATCGTCACCTTGTCCTCGGTCAGTCCGAACGCCTGCCGGGTCGCCTCGATGTTGCGGGCGATCGACGGGGCCTCGCGCTCGTTCGCGTTCGGCGCCACCACGAACTGCTGCAGAACCGCGGGCCAAGCGGCCCCGACCAGGACACTGGACAGGACGAGCAGCGCCACCGCGATCGCGGGCAGCTGCAGGTTGCGCCGGAACACGGCCGCGAAGAACGCCGCGGCACAGATCAGCGAGATGAACAGCAGGATCAGCTTCGCCGGCATCACGGCGTTGAGGTCCGTGTAGGTGGCGCCGGTGAAGTTCTGGTTCCGCTGGGAGAACAACAGCTCGTAGCGGTCCAGGTAGTAGGCGATCGCCTTCAGCAGCACGAACACGCCGGCCAGCGAGGCCAGCTGGGCGCGTGCCGCGGCGGAGACCTGGCCCGAGCGTCCGGTCAGCCGGATGCCGCCGAAGATGTAGTGGGTGACCAGCGCGACCACGAAGCTGACCGCGACCGCCACCATGAACCAGCTCAACAACAGCCGGTAGAACGGCAGCTCGAAGGCGTAGAAGCCGACGTCGTTGCCGAACTCGGGGTCGGTGATGCCGAACGGCGTGCTGTTCAGGAACATCTGGACGGTCTGCCAGTCGCCCTGCGCCGCGAGCCCCGCGACGACGCCCACCGCCACCGGGATGCCGATGGCGAACAGCCGCAGCCGCTGGATGATCACCGTGCGGTACCGGGCGATCGGGTCCTCCGGGCCCGTGACCGGCACGAACACCGGGCGGAACCGGTAGGCGATCCACAGCGCCAGCGCGACCAGCCCACCGACCAGCAACCCGCCCAGCAGGAACTGCACGATCCGGGTGAACAGCACCGTGGTGAAGACGCCACGGAAACCGACCTCCCCGAACCACAGCCAGTCGACATAGAAATCGATCAACCGGGAGCCGCTCAGCAGCACCACCACGAGTACACCGGCTGCGATGAGCAGGATCCGGGTACGGCGGGACAGTGCGGGGGCTCCCACCGGGGGCCGCATGGCCACGGGGCACGCTCCTGACGTCGGGGGTCGGGCGGACACGCCTCGCTCCGGGGCTACCCCGACGTCCCCGCACGTGCGGGAATCGTCCCGGCAGCCGGCCCGACGGCGCACCCTGCCGTGCCAACTCTACGGCTGCCGCGTGGAGTTCCCATCCCGGCGGTCGAATGTTCGGTTCGACCCGTTTGTGCGAATGGTCGACGGAGCGCAGGAGCGGCTACGTGCAGGCGGGAGCGGGCTTGCCCTCGCGCACCGCGTCGAGCCCGCTGACGGCGCCCTGCAGGTCGGCGACCTTGATCAGCTGGAGTCCGTCCGGAGCGTTCGCCGCCGCCTCCGCGCAGTTCTCCGCCGGCACGAGGAACACCGTCGCCCCGGCGTCGCGGGCCGCGCGCATCTTGAACGGGATACCACCGATCGGCTGCACCACGCCCTGCTGCGTGATCGCGCCGGTGCCGGCGACGAAGGCGCCACCGGTGAGGTCGCCCGGCGTCAGCTTGTCCACGACGGCGAGCGCGAACATCAGGCCGGCCGAGGGCCCGCCGATGTCGCCGAGGCTGATGGTGATGTCGCCCTCGCGCGGCTCCGCACCGGGCCGGACGCCGAGCAGGCCCTGAGCACGGTCCGGGCTGGAACCGAGCACGATGTCGGTATCGCGCTGCTCGCCGGCCCGGCGGTAGGTGATCGTGACGCGCTGGCCCGGCGTCGTCGCGGACAGCGCGTCGGACACCGAGGTAGGCGTGTCGACCGCCCGCCCGGCCACCGTCACCAGCTCGTCGCCCTGCTGGAGGACGCCCGCGGCCGGGGAGTCGGGCACGATCTCCGCGACCACCACCCGGGTCGGCACCCCCAGCAGGCTCATCGCCGCGACCTCGGCGTTGACCTCCGACGCGCTGAACTGCAGGGTGTTCTCCTCCTGTACCTGCTCGTCGGTCTTGTCCGGTGGGAAGACGCTGTCGCGCGGGACGACACGGCGTTCTCCGGCGATCCAGAAGCCGAGCGCCGTCAGCGCCGTCAGCCGGTCGGACACCGAGACCGTGGTCATGTTCAGCCGCCCGGTGGTCGGGTAGACCTCGCGCCCGTCGATCTCGACGACCTCGGTACCGTCGATCACACCGAGCGTGTCGAACGTCGGGCCGGGACCGAGCGCCACGAGCGGCACCTGCAGAGTCACACCCAGCAGGGCGAGCATCGCGGCGAGCAGCCCTGCGGCGACCAGCGTCAACGTCCGGCGCTTCACGGAGCAGCAACCTACGCTCCCGCAAGCCCACCCCGCGTACGGTGGTCGTATGAGCGACACCCCGTTCGGGTTCGGACCCGCCGACCGAGACCGCGACAAGGATCGCGACCCCGACCGCGCCGAGGGTTCGGGCGACCCGGGCTCATCGGGCAAGGAGGGACCGCAGGACCCCTTCGGCTTCGGGAACCTGCCCGGCATGCCGCCCGGGGGGATTCCGGGGTTCCCCGGCGGCCTGCCCGGCATGCCCGGTGGCGCGGGCGGTTTCGACATCAGCCAGCTCGGCCAGATGCTCACCCAGCTCGGCCAGATGCTGAGCCACGCCAGCACCTCCTCCGGCAGCGGGCCGGTCAACTATGAGCTGGCCGCCCAGCTGGCGACCCAGCGGCTGACCCAGACGACGTCGTCGCTGACCGCCGATCAGCGCGCCGCGGTGGCCGACGCGGTCAAGCTCGCCGAGCTCTGGCTGGACCCGGTCACCGACTTCCCCTCGGGCGCGACCGAGACCGTGGCCTGGTCGGCGACGGAGTGGGTGAAGGCCAGCATGCCGACGTGGCAGCGCCTGTGCGACCCGGTGGCACAGCGGGTGTCCGGCGCGTGGATCGACGGACTGCCCGAGGAGGCCCGGGCGGCCGCCGGCCCGATGCTGGCAATGCTCGGCCAGATGGGCGGGGTCGCGTTCGGCAGCCAGCTCGGCAACGGGCTCGCCGAGCTCGCCGCCGAGGTGCTGACCTCCACCGAGGTGGGCATCCCCGTCGGGCCGGACCGCACCGCGGCGCTGCTGCCCGAGGCCATCGAGAAGTTCACCGCGGGCCTGGACCGCCCGGCCAGCGAGGTCATGATCTTCCTCGCGGCCCGCGAAGCCGCCCACCAGCGGCTGTTCGCGTATGTCGGCTGGCTGCGGGAGCGGCTGCTGGGCACCGTCGAGGAGTACGCGCGCGGCATCCGCGTCGACACCTCACGCATCGAGGAGCTGGCCCGCCAGATCGACCCGACCAACCCGGCCTCCATCGAAGAGGCCATGCAGTCGGGGATGTTCGAGCCGCAGACCACTCCCGAGCAGAAGGCCGCCCTGGCCCGGCTCGAGACGCTGCTCGCGCTCGTCGAGGGCTGGGTCGACGCCGTCGTGGCCGACGCGGTCGGCGACCGGTTGCCCGGTGCCGACGCGCTGCGGGAGACGCTGCGCCGCCGCCGGGCCTCCGGCGGGCCGGCGGAGCAGACCTTCGCGACGATCGTCGGGCTGGAGCTGCGGCCGCGGAAGCTGCGGGCCGCAGCGGAGCTGTGGCGGCTGCTCGGCGAGGAGCGGGGTGTCGCGGGGCGCGACGCGCTCTGGGCCCACCCGGACCTGATGCCGGCCGCCGAGGATCTCGACGACCCCGCCGGGTTCGTGGCCCGCACCGACTCCGACCTCGACCCGATCAAGGAGATCGAGCGGCAGTTGCGGGCCGACGAGGCCATGGACAACGCCCGGTCCGGCTCGGCCACCAAGGACGAGGCGGCCGAGCCCGAGGCAGCCAGGGACGAGGCGGCCGACGACGGCACAGCCGACGGCACGGCCGACGACGACGGCACGGCCGACGGCTCTGGTCCGGACGCGCCGAAGACCTGACCTCCGGCCGTCCGTGATCGACGGACTCGGGACGTGAGCTGCACATGTGCAGCTCAGGTCCCGGGAACGTCGATCACCGCCTCGCGGCGCGCTGCGGGCAGCGGGGCGTCACCGGGCCTGCGCCGATGTCGCCGCACCACGTCGCGGAACGCGCCCGCGGTCTGGCCGCACCGCCGACGCGGCCGCGGGCCGAACGGCGCCGAGCCGGGCCGGGGTCAGCCGCCGGCCGCAGCCCCTTCGACGTCGTCGATCACCGGGTATTCGGTGGGTGGCTCCTCCCCGTCGATCCCGACCAGGCCGAGGCCGGCGGCGGCGGAGAGCCCTTCCAGGTATCCCATCGCCCGCTCGGTGCGCGGGTAGCGCCCCACCAACGACCAGAAGTAGTCGTCGTGGCCCGGGGCGAGCAGGTGGGCCAACTCGTGGACGAGCACGTAGTCGACGACCCAGCCGGGTGCGTCGCGCAGCCGCTCGCTGACCCGGATCGTGCCGTCGGCCGGGGTGCACGACGCCCACCGGGTGCGCATCGGCGCCACCCAGCGCACCGTCGTCGGCTCCGCCTCGCCGTCGAGGTAGCGGCGGGCGAGCTCCATGGCGCGCCGCTGCAGGGCGTCGTTGCCGGTCCGGGCGGGTGAACGTCGCCGCGCCTCGCTGCGTTCGAGCCGGCGGACCATCTCGTCCACCCAGTGGCGTTCCTCGGACTCGCTCATCCAGCCGGGGATGAACACGATGACCGTGTCGCCCTCTCGCCGAGCACTGACCATCCGGCGTCTCCGGTCGCTCCTTCTGACCTCGACGACCGCGGGACCCGCCATGAGTCCAGAGTATGCCCGCGATCGCCGGCGTCCGAAGACCGGCGACGCGGGACCGTGTCCCGATCCGGGAACGATGTTGTCCACACGCTCCGGGCTCGGTGTGGACAACCGGATGCGGCAGGTCGCCCATCGGCGCAGCATCGCGACATGCCACCCGTCCCACCGGCCGCTCCGGCCACCGTCGTCCTCGCGCCGCACCGCTCACTGCTGCACCGCGGGATCGCGTCCCGGCTGCTCGGCCTGGACCCGGCGTCGGCCATCGCGGCCGACGACCTGTCCCCGGCCCTCGCCGCGATGCTCGACGACCTGGTCGCTCCCGTGGACCGCGACATCCTGGTCGCGCGGGCGGCCCGGCGGGGGGCGAGCGCCGGGGAGGCCGACGAGCTGCTGCGGGAGCTGGTGGCGGCCGGTGCCGTCGTCGACGCGACCGCCCAGCACCGGCTCGCACGGCGCCGGGCCACAGCCGCGGTGCTGGTCCGCGGGGACGGGCCGCTGGCCGTCGGCATCGCCGCCGGGCTGGGCCGGGCCGGAGTGGGCGCCGTGCACATCGAGTCGGGCGGCGTCGTGCTGACCGCCGACCTGGGCACGGGGTACCTCGACGCCGACCGCGGCCGGAACCGAGGGGAGGCAGCCACGGACGCGGTCCGCCGGCTCGCCCCGGGGATCCGGGTCGGCGCCCTGCCCGCGCGCACCACCGCGGACCTGGTCGTCCTCACCGACGCCCTGGCCGTCGACGGTGCCACCGCGCGCGGGCTCGTCGACCGCGGGGTCCTCCACCTGCAGGTGCGGGTCCGCGACGGTCTCGGCATCGTCGGCCCGCTGGTGCTGCCCGCCCGGTCGGCCTGCCTGCACTGCCTGGATCTGTACCGGGCCGAACGGGACCCCGGCTGGCCGGCCGTGGCCGCCCAGCTCGTGGGGCGGCCGGGCCGGGCCGCCCCGCACTGCGTGCTCGCCACCGCCGGACTGGGTGTCGCCCAGGCGCTGGCCGCGCTCGACGGGCCGGCCGCCGGGCCGGCACCTGCCGCCGTCGACGCCACCCTGGAGCTCGACGCCGACGCCGGGCACCTCGTCCGCCGGCCGTGGACCCCGCATCCCGGATGCGGCTGCGGTGCGTCGCGGCTCCCGCTCGAGCCCGGCGCGGGCGCCGGTGAGCCGAACGCGACATGCGGGCTACCCGATCGTCAGGAGACAATTCAGAGGTGACCGAGATCCCGAGGCGGACCGCGGCCCGTACCGCGAAGCTGGCCAGCCTTCCGCTGGGCGTGGCCGGACGGGCCGCCGCAGGATGGGGCCGGCGGCTGATCGGGGGCAACAGCGAGCAGATCTCCGCCCAGCTGATGGCCAAGAGCGCCGAGCAGTTGTTCGCGGTGCTCGGCGAGCTCAAGGGCGGCGCGATGAAGTTCGGCCAGGCCCTGAGCGTCTTCGAGGCCGCCGTGCCCGAAGAGTTCGGCGAGCCGTACCGCGAAGCGCTGATCAAGCTGCAGTCCGCCGCTCCCCCGATGCCGGCCTCCGACGTGCACCGGATGCTCGCCGAGCAGTTCGGCCGCGGCTGGCGGAGCCGCTTCGAGGAGTTCGACGACACCCCCGCGGCCGCCGCGAGCATCGGCCAGGTGCACCGCGCGGTCTGGCGGGACGGCCGCGAGGTCGCCGTCAAGGTCCAGTACCCGGGGGCCGAGGAGGCGGTGCTCTCCGACCTGCGCCAGCTCTCCCGGATGAGCCGGCTGCTGCAACCGCTTGCGCCCGGCATGGAGATCAAGCCGCTGATCAACGAACTGCGCGAGCGGATGGTCGAGGAGCTCGACTACCGCGACGAGGCCGCCAACCAGCGCGCCTTCGCCGCGACGTTCGAGGGCGACGACAAGGTCAAGGTGCCCCGCGTCGTCGCGTCCGCGCCGCGGGCGATGGTGAGCGAGTGGGTCACCGGCCGCCCGTTGTCGTCGATCATCAGGGCGGGCACGCAGGACGAGCGGGACACCGCGGCGGCGCTGCTCGCCGAGTTCCACTACTCGGCGCCCGCACGGGCCGGGCTGCTGCACGCCGACCCGCACCCCGGCAACTTCCAGATCCTCGACGACGGCCGGTTGCTCGTCATCGACTACGGCGCGGTCGCCCGGCTCCCCGACGGGCTGCCCCGGCCCTTGACGATGATGACCAAGTACGCGCTGCAGAAGCGGTCCGACGAGCTCATGGCGCTGATGCGCGCGGAGGGCTTCGTCCGGCCGGAGACGACGATCACGGCGGACGAGGCCATCGCGTATCTCGCACCCTTCACCGAGCCGCTGGGCACCGAGACGTTCCGGTTCAACCGCCGCTGGCTGCAGCGCCAGGCCGAGCGGGTCGGCGACCTGCGCAGCCCCGACTTCGACACCGGCCGGTCGCTCAACCTGCCGCCGCAGTACCTGCTCGTGCACCGGGTGACGCTCGGCACGCTCGGCGTGCTGTGCCAGCTCGACGCCGACGTGCCGCTGCGCGGCATCGTCGGCCACTGGCAGCCGGACCTGTTCGACGACGAGGCTCCGGCTGCCGGGAGCTGATTCCCCCGGCCGCGGTGCCGGTCAGACGACGCGGAGCCGGTGGCGAGCCCGTTCGGCGCGCCGCTCCGCGTACCGGGCCAGCAACGCCCAGCGGCGCCCTGCGCTCAGTTGGCGGGCCAACCGGTGCCGGCGGGCGGCCGCCTCCGCTTCTTGCTGTCTCGATCGGGCCAGGGCTTCGTGGAGCAACATCGCGGTTCCCTCTCGGTCACGGTCCGCCGGTCGCGCATCGCTCAGGGCGAGCTGGAAGGTGCTGACGTCGGTCATCGGTTCTTCTTCCTCGGTCTCAAGGGCTCCGCGGCCCCGGTGAGCAGGTGGACTGAGCTCAGGCGATCGCCGCGGCGTAGGCGCGGTCGTGTTCCAGGTCGACCTTGCGGGGACGACCTCGCGGGCGCTTGCGTGGGATCACCACGCCCCGCTCGAAGATCTCGCCGCCCCAGACCCCCCAGGGCTCCTCGCGGTTGAGCGCGCCGGCCAGGCACTCGGCCCGGACCGGACACGATCCGCAGAGCGCCTTGGCCTGCTCGAGCTCGGCGGGGGACTCGGCGAACCACAGGTCCGCGTCGCCCGAGCGGCAGGGCAGGTCGAGCCCCGCCTCGGGCGCTGCATCGAGTAGGGCACCCAGGTCAGAGGCGGTGTGACCGCCCAAGTCCTCGGGCGTGACCGCTCCGCCGTCCAACGGAACTGATCGGACTAGCACCGCACAACCTCCTGGTGAGAGACGTGGTCGGGACAAACAAAAGGGCCGCGGATCCCGGTGTGGGTTCCGCGGCCCTGAAACTTCGGCCGACGAGCGTCTGCGACCTACGGTCGATATCGACGCCCGGGAACGGACACACCGGTGCTGTTATCGGTGAGGATCGGGGTGACGGTGCGCGGCACCAGGGGCAGCTGCTTCCAGCAGCGCTGCTCGGGCACGAAGGACACCGCAGAGCCGGCACGCAGACGGGCGCCCGAGAGGGCGCCGTGGGCCGCGGAGATGCCGGTCATCCCGATCGTCGTGATCTTCTCCATGACGGGCACCCCCTCTCGGGCTCTCGCGCTCATACGTGTGGACGGGCTGCTCCCGTCCGGTGACAAGAAGGTTAGAAGGCGCGCGCAGAAGCGCACAACCTATTTATTTCCTTGATCAGGGAATCAGTTCGCGCCGTCCTGGCCGTCGGTCACCAGGGCCAGGACCTCCGGCCCGTACCGGTCGAGCTTGCGGGCCCCGATGCCGGGGATGCCGACGAGTGCCGCCGGGTCGGCGGGGCGCTGCTCCGCGATGGCGGTGAGCGTGGCGTCGGTGAACACGACGTAGGCCGGGACCTGCTGCTCCTTGGCCGTGCTGCTGCGCCACTCCTTCAGCCGGTCGAGCAGTTCGAGGTCCACATCGGACGGACAGTCGCCGCAGCGGCGCAGCTTCATCGCCTCGGTGCCGATCAGCGGGGAACCGCAGATCCGGCACTTCGGCTTGGTCCCGCCGGTCCGCCCGGCCGGGATCCGCGACGCCGGGTGGTGATCCGGGATCAGCCCGTAGAGGAACCGGCTGCGACGGCGGTGCCGGCGCCCGCCCGGCGAGCGCGACAGCGCCCAGGACAGCGAGACGACACGCCGGGCCCGGGTGAGGCCGACGTAGAGCAGCCGGCGCTCCTCCTCGATCGCCTCGTCATCGCCCTCGGCGTGCTGGATCGGCAACGTGCCGTCGACGAGGCCGACGAGGAACACCACGTCCCACTCCAGGCCCTTCGCTGCGTGCAGCGACGCCAGGGTGACGCCCTGGACGGTCGGCGGGTGCGAGGCGTCGGCCCGGGACTCGAGCTCGGCGACGAAGCGCCGCAGATCGGCCTCCGGTTCCACGGCGACGAGCTCCTCGGCCAGCCCGACGAGGGCCAGCAGGGACTCCCACTGCGCGCGGGCGTTCGCGCCCGACGGCGGTTCGTCGGTGAGCCCGACCGGTGCGAGCAGCGCCCGGACCACGTCGACGAGCTCAGCGCCCTCCGGCCCGGGCCCCGCCGTACGCAGCACACCGACCGCGCGTCGCACCTCGGGCCGGGCGAAGAAGCGCTCGCCGCCGCGCACCTGGTACGGCACCCCGACGTCGGTGAGCGCCTGCTCGTAGACCTCGGACTGTGCGTTGATCCGGAACAGCACCGCGATCTCCGAGGCCGGGGTGCCGTCGGCGACCAGGCGGCGGATCTTCGCCGCGACGGCGTTCGCCTCCGCGGGCTCGTCGTCGTACTCGGCGAAGTCCGGGTCCGGCCCGGGCGGGAGCTGGCCGACGAGCTGCAGCCGGGTACCGGCGACCCGGCCACGGGCCGCGGAGATCAGCGTGTTCGCGGCGGCGACGACCTGTGGGGTGGAACGGTAGTCGCGCTGCAACCGGACGACGACCGCCTCGGGGAACCGGCGCGGGAAGTCGAGCAGGTGGCGCGGGCTGGCCCCGGCGAAGGTGTAGATCGTCTGGTTGGCGTCGCCGACGACGGTGATGTCGTCGCGCTCGCCGAGCCACGCGTCGAGCACCCGCTGTTGCAGTGCGGTGACGTCCTGGTACTCGTCGACGACGAAGCAGCGGTAGCGGTCGTGGAACTCCTGCGCCACATCCGGGTGGTCCTCGAGCGCGGCCGCCGTGTGCAGCAGCAGATCGTCGAAGTCGAGCATCTCGGCGCGGTTCTTCAGCGCCTCGTACCCGGCGTAGACGGCCGCGACCTGCTCGGCCGGACCCGGGACGTCGCGGCGCAGTCGGGCCACCGCGGCCGGATAGTCCTCAGGGGTGATCAGGCTGGCCTTGGCCCACTCGATCTCGCCGGCGAGGTCGCGCAGCGAGTCCTGGTCGGTGCCCGCCTTGACGCGGGCGGCGGCCTGCCCGACGAAGCGCAGCTTGCCCTCGATCAGCTGCCAGTGCGGGCCGCCGACGACACGGGGCCAGAAGTAGCGCAACTGGCGCAGCGCGGCGGCGTGGAAGGTGCGGGCCTGCACCCCGTTCGCGCCCAGCACCCGCAACCGGGTGCGCAGCTCCCCCGCCGCGCGGGCGGTGAAGGTGACCGCGAGGACCTGGCCGGGGGCGACGTGGCCGGCGCGGACCAGATGCGCGATCCGCTGGGTGATCGTCCGGGTCTTGCCGGTGCCGGCGCCGGCCAGCACGCAGACCGGCCCCCGGGGCGCCGTCACCGCGGCCCGCTGCTCGTCGTCCAGGGCATGCAGGGGGTCGAGGGGCTCGGCAGTCACCGCTCCATCCTGACAGGCCGCCCCGACGGCGCAGCCCGGATCCGGGGCCCTCCACACCGATCGTGGTTGACCGGGCCGCTGCCCCTGAGTGATACGGGCCACATCGGGCGGTGGAAGAGCAGGCTCGCCTCCTCGTGTTGATTCCGGCATGGCTCAGCTGACGATGTACTCGACCACCTGGTGCGGCTACTGCCGTCGCCTCAAGCTCCAGCTCGACGAGGCCGGCATCGCGTACCGGGAGATCAACATCGAGCGGGATCCCGATGCCGCTCGATTCGTCGAGGGCGTCAACGGCGGCAACCAGACCGTGCCGACGGTGCTGTTCCCGGACGAGACCACCGCGACGAACCCGTCGTTCGCCGAGGTGAAGGCGAAGCTCGAGGCCACAGCGGCCTGAGTCCGTCCCGCATCGCGGAAAGGCCCCTCCACGCCGTGCTCGGGTTCTAGCGGTCGCTGCAACACCTCGATCATGAGGAGTTGCAGCGACCGTGGCCGTTGTGGGGCGGGTTGTGCATCGGGCGGAGTCCGCCCGGCTGCGTGAGGAGTTCCTGGCGCGGTT
>NZ_JAAXKZ010000136.1 GCF_012911875.1 Pseudonocardia bannensis
GAACGGCAGCACCACCAGGTCGTGGCGTTCGCGCAGGTGGGCCTGCTCGTGGGCGAGCACCGCCCGGACTCGGCGTTCTTGCCGGTGACCAGGGTGCGGATGTAGACGATCCGCTCCCCCTTCTTGCCCGAGATCCGCGCCCAGTCGTCGGGGTTGGTCGTGTTGGGCAGGTCCTCGTTCTCGGCGAACTCGTCGACGATCGCGTCGAGCAGGTGCTGCACCCGCAGGCCGGGCTGGCCGGTCTCGAGCACCGACTTGATCGCCGCCTTCTTCGACCGGTCGACGATGTTCTGGATCATGGCGCCGGAGTTGAAGTCCTTGAAGTACAGGGTCTCCTTGTCACCGTTGGCGTAGGTGACCTCCAGGAACCGGTTCTCCTCGGTCTCGTCGTACATCCGCTCGACGACCCGCTGGATCATCGCGTCGATGCACGCCTTGCGGTTGCCGCCGAACTCGGCGACGTCGTCGACGTGGATCGGCAGCGTCTCCGTCAGGTACTTGGAGAAGATGTCCTGCGCCGCCTCGGCGTCCGGCCGCTCGATCTTGATCTTCACGTCCAGGCGGCCGGGCCGCAGGATCGCGGGGTCGATCATGTCCTCGCGGTTGGAGGCGCCGATGACGATGACGTTCTCCAGGCCCTCGACACCGTCGATCTCGCTGAGCAGCTGGGGCACGATCGTCGTCTCGACGTCGGAGGAGACACCCGACCCACGGGTGCGGAAGATCGAGTCCATCTCGTCGAAGAACACGATGACCGGCGTGCCCTCGCTGGCCTTCTCCCGGGCCCGCTGGAAGATCAGCCGGATGTGCCGCTCGGTCTCGCCGACGAACTTGTTGAGCAGCTCCGGACCCTTGATGTTGAGGAAGAACGACTTGGCCTCGTTCGGGTCGTCGCCCCGGACCGCGGCGACCTTCTTGGCCAGCGAGTTCGCCACCGCCTTGGCGATCAGCGTCTTGCCGCAGCCGGGCGGGCCGTAGAGCAGCACACCCTTGGGCGGGCGCAGCTCGTACTCGCGGAACAGCTCGGCGTGCAGGAACGGGAGCTCGACCGCGTCGCGGATCTGCTCGATCTGCCGGAACAGGCCGCCGATGTCCTCGTAGGCGACGTCGGGCACCTCCTCCAGCACGAGGTCCTCGACCTCGGCCTTCGGGACGCGCTCGTAGGCGTAGCCGGCCTTGGTGTCCACCAGCAGCGAGTCGCCCGGCTTGAGCGGCACCGCGTCGGGGTTGTCGGGGCCGGGGATCAGCGGCGAGGCGAGCCAGACGACCCGCTCCTCGTCGGCGTGACCGACCACCAGGGCGCGGCCGGCCAGCCCGTCGGAGGTGGGCTCGGAGAGGACCTCGCGCAGGCCGCAGACCTCGCCGATGCGCTCGTAGTCGCCGGCCTCGACGACGGTGAGCGCCTCGTTGAGGCGCACCGTCTGGCCGCTGCGCAGGTCCTCGGTCTGCACGGCCGGGGAGACCGCGACGCGCATGCGACGGCCGGACGTGAACACGTCCACCGTCTCGTCGGGGTAGCGCGCCAGGAACACGCCGTAACCACTCGGCGGCTGAGCGAGCCGGTCGACCTCCTCGCGCAGGGCGATGAGCTGGCTCCGCGCTTCCTTCAGCGTCTCGGTCAGCTTCTCGTTGCGCGCGCTCAGCTGGGAGAGCCTGGACGCGGACTCGGCGAGCCGCTGCTCCAGGATCCGGGCATGCCGCGGGGACTCGGTGAGCTTGCGCCGCAGCAGCGCGACCTCTTCCTCCAGGAAGCGGATCTGCGCGATGGCCTCTGCAGGGCTGAGGTCCCCGTGATCACCCGAGCCGTGCCTGCCGGGACCGTCGTCGTAGGGGTTCACGGCATCCTCCCTCCGTGTTCCGTTTCCATACGGTACCTGGCCAACGCTGGCCGCGGCCGTGCGGCGAAACGGTGATCCATCACTCAGCCGGACGGCACCTTGACGTCGTACCCTGGTGTCGTTTCCGTAACCACGCCGTTCCGTGCTTCGGCCGGTTGCCCTCAGCGACTGGTCGGCCTGCGCTGCGGCCGGGGCGGAACGACCCCGTCGGCGAGGCGGCGGGCGGTCACCAGGAACGCGGTGTGACCGATCATGCGGTGCTCGGGCCGGACCGCGAGCCCCACCACGTGCCACGGCCTGACCAGCGACTCCCATGCCTGCGGCTCGGTCCAGCACTGCTGTTCGCGCAGCGCCTCCATCAACCGGGACAGCTGCGTCGTCGTGGCCACGTACCCGACGAGCACGCCGCCCGGGATCAGCGCCTTCGACACCGTCTCCAGCATGTCCCACGGTGCCAGCATGTCCAGCACGACGCGGTCGACCTCGCCGACGTGGGTGGCGAGGTCGCCGATGCGCAAGCTCCAGTTGGGTGGCACCTCGCCGAAGAACCGCCGCACGTTGCGTTCGGCGTGCTCGGCGTGGTCCTCCCGGATCTCGTAGGACACGACGCTGCCCTCGGGGCCGACCGCCTGCAGCAGCGAGCAGGTCAGCGCACCCGATCCCGCGCCCGCCTCGAGGACCCGCGCGCCCGGGAACACGTCGCCCCACATGAGGATCTGCGCGGCGTCCTTGGGGTAGATGACCTGCGCGCCGCGCGGCATCGAGAGCACGTAGTCGGCCAGCAGTGGACGCAGCGCGAGGTAGGGCGTACCGACCGGGGAGACGATCACGCTGCCCTCGGGCTTGCCGATCAGTTCGTCGTGCGCCAGCCCGCCACGGTGGGTGTGGTACTGACCGCCCTCCTCCAGGGTCAGGCTGTACTTGCGGCCCTTCGGGTCGGTCAACTGCACCCGGTCACCCGGGCGGAAGGGGCCGCCGCGAGCGGCGCCGGTGGGCGCGGCGGGCGTGTCGGCGGGTGTGTCGGGGGCGTCGACGGCACTGACGGTCTCGGCTGCATCGACGGCCGCGGAGTCGGCGCGGTCGTCCTCGAGGGGGACGGGCACGGAGCGCAACGCTAGCCGGTGGGGTCACCGGTGCCCGCAACCGCCGTCGTCATGACCGCGCTACCGGGTCCTCACCTCGGGTTGACGTCCACCAGCCGCCACTGGCCCTCGATCATCCGCACGATGTTGCGGGCGGTCCGGCGCTCGCCGTGGGTCTCGGCGTCCCAGCTGATGGTCGCCGTGTCGCCGGTGATCGCGACGTCCTGCACACGGGCGCTCCTCGCGATGCCGTCGGAGGTCTCGGCCGCGCCGGGCACGGCGTAGATCCGGGTGAGGGCGTCCTCGCAGCTGGTCGACTGCAGTCCACCCGCGGCGGCGTTGTGGAGCAGCTGCTGGTTGGTCTCGGGGGCGTTGAGCGCACACGCCGTGGCGAAGTCGCGCGCCAGCAGGGCCTGGTAGTAGGCGTGGAACACGGTCTCGACACCGGCCTCCTCGGCGCTGACCGCCGGCTCCCCCGGCACCGCCGACGACGTGGCCGGCGTGTCCGCCGCCCCGGGGGCCGTGGCCGAGCAGGCGGTCAGCACGGTGGCGACGGCGGCGCCGGCGATCAGGAGGGGGATGCGTCTCACCCGACGCAAGGTACGCACGTGATCCATCCGTCGCAGTCCGGCATCCTCCGCCGATGTACCCGATCGGGACTGTCGGTCCGATCGCTTAGCGTGTGCGCCGTGACCGAGACCGCCGGGACCACCGAGCTGGACGCGCGCCCCCGGCGCCGCCCGGCGCTGTCGCCGTCCCGGGCCGGGGACTTCAAACAGTGCCCGTTGCTGTACCGGTTCCGGGCGATCGACCGGTTGCCGGAGAAGCCGAGCCGCGCCCAGATCCGCGGCACCGTCGTGCACGCGGTGCTCGAGCGGCTCTACGAGCTGCCTGCGCCGCAGCGGGTGCCCGCCGCGGCCAGGGCCCTCGTCGAGCCGGTGTGGCGCGAGCTGCTGGACCAGGGCCCCGAGCTGCTCGCGGAGCTGTTCTCCGGGCCCGGCGACCCCGAGCTGGCCGAATGGCTGGCGTCGGCCGGCGGGCTGCTCGACGCCTACTTCCGGCTGGAGGACCCGCGACGGCTCGAGCCGCAGGCCCGGGAGCTGCTCGTGGAGGCCGAGCTGGAGTCGGGATTGCTGCTGCGCGGCTACATCGACCGGATCGACGTCGCGCCGACCGGGCAGATCCGGGTGGTCGACTACAAGACCGGCGCCGCGCCACGGCAGGTGGCCGAGGCCCGGGCGCTGTTCCAGATGAAGTTCTACGCCCTGGTGCTGCTGCACCTGCGCGGCGTCGTGCCCACCGAGCTGCGGCTGATGTACCTGGCCGACACCGAGGCCCTCACCTACCACCCCGACGAGGCGGAGCTGCGTCGGTTCGAGCGCACCCTCGACGCGATCTGGCAGGCGATCCTCACCGCCGGCCGCAGCGGGGACTTCCGGCCGAACCCGAGCCGGCTGTGCGACTGGTGCAGCCACCGTCCGCTCTGCCCGGCGTGGGACGGCACGGCGCCGGAGTACCCCGGCTGGCCCGAGCCGGACGCCGGTGCCGAGGGCGCCGGGGCGTCGGGGCTCCCGCTCCTCGGGGCCGGTGCCACCGAGATCCTGGCCGATCGATCCGATTGACCGGACAGGCATGATCGGGCGGTGAGCGAGCTCGAGCCCTTCTATCTGCCCCTCGGCGACCCCGACAGCGGCCGGTTCCACGCGACGTTCTCCACCACCGGTCCGTGGTTCGCCGATGCCCAGCACGTCGGTCCGCCGTCCGCGTTGCTGGTCCGCGCGCTGGAGCTGTGCCCGCCGAGCCGGCCGGACGCGTCCGAGCTGCAGCTGTCCCGGATCACCGTCGAGGTCCTCGGGCGGGTGCCGGCCGGCGACGTCGAGGTGCGCGCCCAGGTCGAGCGGGCCGGGCGCAGTATCGAGATGCTGGGTGCGGAGATGACCGCGGGCGGGCGGGCGGTACTGCGGGCCCGGGCCTGGCGGCTCGCCGCCGGCGACACCGGGGCCGCCGCGGCCGGCGAGGCGGCGCCGCTGCCCCCTCCCACGGAGGGCACGCTGCGCACCGAGCGTCCGGAGGGCTGGCTGCCGGGGTTCATGGACGCGCTGGAGTGGCGGTGGCTGCACGGCTGGCTGGCCGAGCCCGGGCCCGGCTCGGTCTGGGCGCGCCAGCGAGTCCCGCTGGTGGCCGGTGAGCCGACCAGCCCGCTGCAGCGGCTCGCCGTGGTGGCCGACTCGGCGAACGGCGCCGCCGCCCGGCTCGACATCCGGGAGTGGTTGTTCGTGAACACCGAGTTGACGCTGCACCTGCACCGGGCACCCGTGGGCGAGTGGATCGGCCTCGACGCCGCCACCGCGATCGGCCCGACCGGCCTGGGCACGGTGTCGGCGCGGCTGTTCGACGAGCACGGGCACACCGGCCAGGCCACGCAGAGTCTGATCGTGCGCCCGCGCTAGCAGCGGAACCGGCAGGCGGCGACGTCGTCGTGCCGGCGTGGTGGACGACGGGGCCGCACGATGCGGGAAGGCCGGGCTCGGCTCAGGCGAAGCGGCCGTCGACCGCCCGGCAGGAGCGGATCTCCGAGGTCAGGATGGCCCGGGCGCCGAGGACGGCCAGCTGGTCCATGACGCTGTTCGCGCACTGCTTGCGGACCATGGAGCGGACCGCCACCCAGTCGTTGTCCGCCAGCGGCGCGATCGTCGGGGCCTGCAGGCCCGGAGTGATCTTCTTCGCCTCCTCCAGGACGGACTTCGGGCAGTCGTAGTCGAGCATGAGGTACTGCCGGGCGTAGACGACACCGCGCAGGCGCTCGATGAAGATCAACTTGGCGTGCTTGATCTCGTCGGAGTCGACCCGGTCCGGGCGCGGTTCGCGCTCGATCAGGGTGGCCTGCGACTCGGCGATCGGGTCGCCGATGACCTTGAGTCCGTGCTGGCGCAGCGTGCGCCCCGAGGACACCACGTCGGCGATGGCGTCGGCCAGCCCGAGCTGCACCGAGATCTCCACCGCCCCGTCCAGCTTGATGATCTTCGCACCGATCCGCTTGCCGCTCAGGTGCGAGCGCACCAGCCGCGGGTAGGACGTGGCGATCGTCTTGCCGTCGAGGTCCTCGAGCTTCCAGTCCTGCGACTCCGGCGCGGCGAACCGGAACTTCGACGCCCCGAAGCCCAGCTTGAGCACGTCGTGGACCTGGCTGCCCGACTCCTCCATCAGGTCGTGGCCGGTCACCCCGAGATGCAGGTCGCCGGAACCGACGTAGGTCGCGATGTCCTTGGGCCGCAGGTAGAAGAACTCGATCCCGTTCTCCTCGTCGACCATGCTGAGATCGCGGGAGTCCGAGCGCTGGCGGTATCCCGCCTCACGCATCATCGTTGCGGCGGGCTCGGCGAGGGTGCCCTTGTTCGGGAGGGCGACGCGGAGCATGAGTTCTCCTCGGTGGTGCCGTGCGGGTGGGTGATCAGCGAGCGATCACAGGAACTTGTAGACGTCTTCGAGGGTCAGTCCGCGACCGATCATGAGGACCTGTATCCGGTAGAGGAGCTGGGAGATCTCCTCGGCCAGGGCGTCGTCGGCCTCGTGCTCGGCAGCGATCCAGACCTCGCCGGCCTCCTCGAGCAGCTTCTTGCCCTGCGCATGGACCCCGGCGTCGAGGGCCGCCACCGTCCCCGACCCGGCCGGCCGGTTGGCCGCCTTGTCGGTGAGCTCGGCGAACAGCCCGTCGAAGGTCTTCACGTCGAGTATCTCCTCTCCACCTCAGTGTCATACGTCGCGGACACGCCCACGATCCGGCATACCCGTCGTGCTGCTGGCGGGTCGCATCGTGCGCCCGGTGGCGAAGAATACGCAGGCCGGCGAGCCGTTCGTTCGGAGCAGCACACCGATGAGCGGACCTCGTGCCAGGTCCAACGGTCTCACGACGGGCGGCCGCCGCGGACACGGGTATAGGCACGGGCCACGTCGGCGGGGCGCAGCCCCACCAGTGACTCGCGGTGCACGCGGCTCGGCGCGGCCGGCACCGCCACCTCGCACGGCACCACCAGTACCACGGCGCCGGCCCGCTCGGCGGCCGTCGTCCCGGTCGCGGAGTCCTCGACCGCGAGGCACTCCGCGGCCGGCACCCCGAGCAGCTCCGCGGCGCGCAGGTACGGATCGGGGTGGGGTTTGCCGCGCGGCACCTCGTCCCCGCACACGGTGACGGCGAAGTGCTCGCGGCCGATGCTCTCCAACGCCATCTCGGTGAGCAGGCGGCCGGTGTTGGTGACCAGGGCCATCGGCCAGCCCGCGTCCCGGACGGTCAGCAGCGCCTCCTCCGCGCCGGGCCGCCACGGCAGGCCCTCGGCGAACAGCTCCGCGGTCCGGGCGATCAGCCAGTCGCGTGCCGCGGCGGTCCGCTGCGGGGTCGGCGCCACACCGACGTCGCGGAACAGGATCTCCAGGCACAGCGCCATGTTCCCGCCGATGGTCTCGGTCCGGGCCGCGGCGCTGAGCTCGCCGCCCAGCCACCGGGCGGTCTCGGACAGCGAGCGATCCCAGACCTTCTCCGAGTCGATCAGCGTCCCGTCCATGTCCCAGAGCACCGCCGCGGGCCCCGTTCCACCCTCACGAACGGTCTCAGCCGGCATTGAAGTACTTCGCCTCCGGGTGGTGGGCGACCAGGGCGTCGGTGGACTGCTCGGGATGCAGCTGCAGCTCCTCGGACAGCTCGACGCCGATACGGCCCGGCTCCAGCAGCTCGACGATCTTCACGCGGTCGTCGAGGTTCGGGCAGGCGCCGTATCCCAGGGAGTACCGGGCGCCGCGGTAGCCGAGCTTGAAGAACTCCTCGACGTCGTCGGGGTCCTCGGCCGCGAGCGACCCGCCGGTCGGCCAGGTCAGCTCCTCGCGGATCCGCCGGTGCCAGTACTCGGCCAGCGCCTCGGTGAGCTGGACGCCGAGCCCGTGGACCTCAAGGTAGTCACGGTAGGCGTCCTTGGCGAACAGCTCGTTGGCGTAGTCGGCGATGGGCTGGCCCATGGTCACCAGGTGCAGCGGCAGGACGTCCACCTCGCCGCGCTCGGCGGCCAGGCCGCGGGGGCGCCAGAAGTCGGCCAGGCACAGGTGCCGGTCGCGGCGCTGGCGGGGGAAACCGAACCGGTACCGCTCCGCCGCGTCGGCGCGCGGCTCGTCGAGCACGACCAGCGAATCGCCCTCGGACACCGCCGGGAAGTAGCCGTAGACGACGGCCGCGTGGGCGAGCACGCCCTCGGTGGACAGCCGCTCCAGCCAGTACCGCAGTCGCGGCCGGCCCTCGGTCTCCACCAGCTCCTCGTAGGACGGTCCGGCGCCGCCGCGGGCGCCGCGCAGCCCCCACTGCCCGAGGAACAGCGCGCGCTCGTCGACCATGCCGGAGTAGTCGGCCAGCGCGATGCCCTTGACGACGCGGGTGCCCCAGAACGGCGGCGTGGGCAGCGGGTTGTCGACCGCCACGTCGGAGCGCTCCGGGATCGGGCCCGCCGCCTCGGCCTCGGCCGCCTTGCGCTTGGCCGCGACGCGCTGGGAGCGCTCGTGGCGGGCCTTGCGCTCGGCCTTCTTCGCCTCCTCCTCGGGGTCGACCGCCGGGACGTCACCGCGGGCGCGGGCCATCGTGGCGTCCATCAGCCGCAGGCCCTCGAACGCGTCCCGGGCGTAGGAGACGCGGCCCTCGTAGACCTCGGACAGGTCGTTCTCGACGTAGGAGCGGGTCAGCGCGGCGCCGCCGAGCAGCACCGGGAGCCTCGCCGCGACCCCCCGGGAGTTCATCTCCTGGAGGTTCTCCTTCATGATCACCGTCGACTTCACCAGCAGCCCGGACATCCCGACGGCGTCGGCGCGGTACTCCTCGGCGGCCGAGAGGATCGTGCTGATGGGCTGCTTGATGCCCAGGTTGACCACGGTGTAGCCGTTGTTGCTCAGGATGATGTCGACGAGGTTCTTGCCGATGTCGTGGACGTCGCCCTTGACCGTGGCCAGCACGATCGTGCCCTTGCCGTCGGAGTCGGTCTTCTCCATGTGCGGCTCGAGGTGGGCCACGGCGGTCTTCATCACCTCGGCACTGGCCAGCACGAACGGCAGCTGCATCTGGCCCGAGCCGAACAGCTCGCCGACGGTCTTCATCCCGGCCAGCAACGTGTCGTTGATGATCTCCAGGGCGGGCCGCTGCTCGAGGGCGGCGTCGAGGTCGTCCTCGAGGCCGTTGCGCTCGCCGTCGACGATGCGGCGCTCCAGACGCTCGAACAGCGGCAGCGCGGCCAGCTCCTCGGCCCGCCCGGCCTTCGCCGAGGACGCCGTGACGCCCTCGAACAGCTCCATGAACCGGTTCAGCGGGTCGTAGCCCTCACGGCGGCGGTCATAGACCAGGTCCAGCGCCACCGACCGCTGCTCGTGGGCGATCTTCGCCATCGGCAGGATCTTGGCCGCGCTGACGATCGCGGTGTCCAGCCCGGCGTTCACGCATTCGTGCAGGAACACCGAGTTCAGCACCTGCCGGGCCGCCGGGTTCAGGCCGAACGAGACGTTGGAGACCCCGAGCGTGGTCTGCACGTCGGGGTAGCGGCGCTTGAGCTCGCGGATCGCCTCGATGGTCTCCAGGGCATCGCGGCGGACCTCTTCCTGCCCGGTCGTGATCGGGAAGGTCAGCGTGTCCACCACGATGTCGCCGACCCGGAGGCCGTGGTTGGTGGTCAGGTCCCGGATGAGCCGGTCGGCCACCCGCACCTTCCACTCCGCGGTGCGGGCCTGGCCCTCCTCGTCGATGCACAGCGCGACGACCGCGCAGCCGTGCTCGCGGACCAGTTCCATCGTGCGCTGGAAGCGGGAGCCGGGACCGTCGCCGTCCTCGTAGTTCACCGAGTTGACGATCGAACGCCCGCCGAGGCGCTCCAGCCCGGCGCGCAGCACCTCGGGCTCGGTGGAGTCGAGCATCACCGGCAGCGTCGAGGCGGTGGCGAGCCGGCCGGCCAGCTCGGCCATGTCGGCGGCGCCGTCGCGGCCCACGTAGTCGACGCACAGGTCGATCAGGTGCGCACCGTCGCGGGTCTGCTCGCGCGCGATCGCGACGCAGTCCTCCCAGCGCTCGGCGAGCATGGCCTCGCGGAAGGCCTTCGAGCCGTTGGCGTTGGTCCGCTCCCCCACCATCAGCACCGAGGTGTCCTGGCGGAACGGCACCGGCGCATAGAGCGAGCTGACGCCCGGCTCCGGGCGTGGCTGCCGGGCCGCGGGAGTGACCGAGGGGACGGCGTCGGCGACGGCCCGGATGTGTTCCGGGGTCGTCCCGCAGCAACCACCGACCAGGCGCAGCCCGTAGTCCCGCACGAACGTGGCCAGCGCCTCGGCGAGCTCGTCGGGAGTGAGCGGGTACTCGGCACCGTTCGGTCCGAGCCGCGGCAGACCGGCGTTGGGCATCACCGACAGCGGGACGCGCGCCTGCTTGGACAGGGTGCGCAGGTGCTCGCTCATCTCGGCGGGACCGGTGGCGCAGTTGAGCCCGATCAGGTCGATGCCCAGCGGCTCCAGCGCGGTCAGCGCCGCGCCGATCTCGCTGCCCAGCAGCATCGTGCCGGTGGTCTCGACCGTCACCTGGGTGATCACCGGGATCCGGCGGCCCTCCAGCGCCATCGCCCGCCGGACGCCGAGCACGGCCGCCTTGACCTGCAGCAGGTCCTGGCAGGTCTCGATGACGAACGCGTCCGCACCGCCGGCGAGCAGCCCGCGGCCGCATTCGGAGTAGGCGTCACGCAACCGGGCGAACGTCTCGTGGCCCAGCGTCGGCAGCTTGGTGCCGGGCCCGATGGAGCCCAGCACGTAGCGCGGGCGGTCGGCGGTCGCGAGGTCGTCGGCCACCTCGCGGGCGAGCAGGGCGCCCTTCTCGGCGAGCTCACGGATCCGCTCCGGGATGTCGTACTCGGCGAGGTTGGGCAGGTTGACCCCGAACGTGTTCGTCTCCACGGCGTCCGCGCCGGCCTCGAAATAGGCGCGGTGGATGTGCCGGACGACGTCGGGGCGGGTGTCGTTGAGGATCTCGTTGCAGCCCTCGAGGCCGGCGAAGTCGTCGAGCGACAGGTCGACTGCCTGCAGCATCGTGCCCATCGCGCCGTCGGCGACCACGACACGCCCGGCGAGCGTGTCGAGCAAGGTCGTGTCGAAGAGCTCGGATGTCACTGCAGAGAAGTCGGACGGCACGCGCACCAGGTTAACCGCCGAGGGACCAGGCACCTCGCGATGCGCCCCTCGGCCGTAGGCTGGTGCGATGACCGATCGCGAGCCGCGACCCGGGGCGGAATCCGATCTGCCTGCTCTCGTCGACCCGGTGATGATCGCCGCTTTCGAGGGGTGGAACGACGCCGGCGAAGCGGCGACCACCGCGCTCGAGCATCTCGAGCTGAGCTGGGACGCGACGCCGCTGGCCTCGATGGACCCCGAGGAGTACTACGACTTCCAGGTCAACCGCCCGCACGTGCGGTTGTCCGACGGGGTGACCCGCCGGATCGAATGGCAGACGACGCGGCTCTCGGTCGCCCGGTTGCCGGGCACCGGCCGGCACGTCGTGCTCGTCAACGGCATCGAGCCGAACCTTCGGTGGCGCGCGTTCTGCGCGGAGCTGCTCTCCTACGCCGAGCGGCTGGGCGTGACCAAGGTCATCACGTTGGGGGCGCTCCTCACCGACACCCCGCACACCCGGCCGACGCCGGTCAGCGGGATCTCCTACGACACGTCGTCGGCGGGCGAGATGCGTGTCGAGCCGTCGAGCTACCAGGGCCCGACCGGCATCGTCGGGGTGTTCCAGGACGCGGCCGTGCAGGCCGGGATCCCGGCGATGTCGTTCTGGGCGGCCGTGCCGCACTACGTCTCGCAGGCGCGGGTGCCCAAGGCGGCGGTCGCGCTGCTGCACCGCATCGAGGAGGCCCTCGACGTCGAGGTGCCGCTGGGCGGGCTTCCCGAGCAGGCCGAGGAGTGGGAGCGCACGGTCAGCGAGATGGCCGAGGCCGACGACGAGGTGCGCGAGTACGTGCGCCAGCTCGAGCAGCAGGCCGAAGAGGACGCCGCGGACGCGTCCGACATGCCCGAGGCCAGCGGGGACGCGATCGCCGCGGACTTCGAGCGGTACCTGCGCCGCCGTGGTTCGGGAGGCTCGGGCTCCTGAGGCAGGCTCTGAACGTGCGCCGCGCCGCGGCCGCGCGGGCGGGGCTTTATGCGGGGGCCTTCCTCGGCCCGTTCGGCGGTGGGATCACCGTCGCGATGCTCCCCGAGCTCGGGGCCAGCTTCGGGATCTCGGCGGCGACCGCCTCGGTGTCGGTGACGGCGTACCTGGTGCCCTTCGCCGCGGTGATGCTGGTGTCGGGCACCCTCGGCGAGCGGTGGGGCCGGCACCGCACGGTGGTGGTCGCCTACCTGGTCTACGCCGCCGCATCGGTGCTCGCGGCGCTGTCCACCGCGCTGCCGGTGTTCCTGGCGGCGCGGGCGGTGCAGGGCCTGGCGAACGGGTTCACCAGCCCCCTGCTGCTGGCCGCGCTGGCCAGCGCCACGGCCCCGGACGTGCTGGGCAGAGCGGTGGGCTGGTTCGGGTCGCTGCAGGCCGCCGGGCAGACCTCGGCCCCGCTGCTGGGCGGGGTGGCCGCCGAAGTGGACTGGCGCTACGCCTTCTGGGGCGTCGCGCTCGTGGCGCTCGGTCTGGCCGCGGTCGGCATCCCGCCCGAGGAACGCCCGTCGGGACCGGACGTCCCGAGACCATCGCTGCGCAGTGCCTGGCGGGGCGACGTGCTGCGCGCCGGGATCGTGGCCGCGCTGGGCTGGGGCTGTCTGTCCGGGTTGAACTTCCTGGTCGCCCTGCGGGTGGAGGACGCCTTCGGCCTGGGCTCCGGCGAACGCGGGCTGCTGCTCACCGGCCTGGGGGTCGCGGGATTGTTCACCGCCCGGTTGATCGGTGGCGCCGCCGATCGGATCGGGCCGCGACGGTGCGTCCTCATCGGGGGCGTGCTGGGCGGCCTGCTGCTGATCGGGATCGGGCTGGCCCCGGTGGTGTGGGTGGTCGCGGCGCTGTGGGCGCTGGCCGGGGTGGCCACCCAGTTCGTCCTGGTCGGGGTGAACACGCTCGTGCTGCGGGGGTCGACGACGAATCCGGCCGGATCGATGTCGGTGGTGCAGGCGGTCCGGTTCGGCGGGGGTGCCCTCTCCCCGCTGCTGGTGACGCCGATCTACCACGCGGACCCGTTGACGGCGTTCCTGCTGCCGGCGGCCCTGCTGCTGGTCGCCGTCCCGGTGGCGCTGCCCCCCGGGCCGACGGCGGCCGGACGCCCGGCCGGAGATGCCGACGCGTGATCGTGGCCTCCCGGCCGGCGGTGATCAGTCCACGGCGGCGTGCTTGCGCAGGTCGGCGAGGTCGACCCACTCCAGGGTGCGCGCGTGCGTCGCGGTGAGCACCACCGGCGGCGCGACGCCTGCCTGGTACGCCTCCGCCCACCGGTCGGCGCACAGGCACCACCGGTCACCCGGCTTCAGGCCGGCGAAGCCGTACTCCGGACGCGGCGTGGACAGGTCGTTGCCCCGTTCCGCGCTGAACTCCAGGAACTCGGCGGTGACCTGGGCGCACACCGTGTGCACGCCCGCGTCCTCGGCTCCGGTGTCGCAGCACCCGGTGCGGTAGAACCCGGTCAGTGGGTCGGTTCCGCAGGTCTCGAGCTCCCCGCCGAGGACGTTGTGCGCCATGTGACCATGCAACCAGAAACGGGTAGATGGACGGTATGACGGAACCGATCGACACCGACTCCCGACCGCCCGCCGATATCGAGGTCCCCGACATCGAGATCCCCGGCGAGCCGGAGCTCCCCGAGGAGGAGGACGTCACCGAGGACGCCGGCTCCGTGGAACCGCCGGACTGACCCGCGGCCCTCCGCTACGCGCAGCCTCGTCGCCGTCCGGATCCGGACGGCGACGAGGCCGCTGTACGAGGGGGACGGCTCAGAGGGCGACGCCGAGCAGCGCGTCGATCGCGTCGCGGGCCAGCGCCGGCGCGTCGGCATCGCGGCCGCGCCGGGTGAGTGCCTCGGCGGCCCAGGCGTCCACCGCGGCCAGCGCCCGCGGGGTGTCCAGGTCGTCGGCGAGGTGGGTGCGCAGCGCGGCGACGAGGCCGGTGGCGTCCGGACCGGCGGCGAGGGTGACGGCCTCCCGCCAGCGGGCCAGCCGGGCCTCCGCCTCGGCGAGGAGCTCCGGCGTCCACGCCCGGTCGGTGCGGTAGTGCCCGGCCAGCAGCGCGACCCGGATCGCGTTCGGGTCGACGCCCTCGGCGCGCAGCTTCGAGACGAACACCAGGTTGCCCCGCGACTTCGACATCTTCTCGCCGTCCAGGCCGATCATGCCGGTGTGCGCGTAGTGCCGGGCGAACGGGTGCACCCCGGTGAACGCCTCGGCGTGCGCCGCCCCGAACTCGTGGTGCGGGAAGATCAGGTCCGAGCCGCCGCCGTTGAGGTCGATCTGGGTGCCCAGCCGGTTCAGCGCGATCGCGGCGCACTCGACGTGCCAGCCCGGCCGCCCGGCGCCCAGGTCCGATTCCCACGATGGCTCGCCCTCGCGGGCCATCCGCCACAGCAGCGCGTCCGCCGGGTGCCGCTTGCCGGGCCGGTCCGGGTCGCCGCCGCGCTCCCGGGACAGCTGGATCATCGTCGGCTCGTCGTAGTTGGACTCGTAGCCGAAGTGCCCGGTCACCGCGCTGTCGAAGTAGACGTCGGGGAACTGCGGGTCGTCGATCCGGTACGCCGCGCCCGAGGCGAGCAGCTTGCCGACCAGCTCGGCGATCTCCCCCATCGCCTCGACCGCGCCGATGTAGTGCCGCGGCGGAAGGACGCGCAGCGACTCCATGTCCTCGCGGAACAGCGCCGTCTCGCGCATCCCGAGGACGACCCAGTCGTCCTGGTCGCGGGCGGCGCGCTCGAGCAGCGGGTCGTCGATGTCGGTGACGTTCTGCACGTAGTGCACGTCGTGTCCGAGGTCCCGCCACATCCGGTTGACCAGGTCGAAGGCGAGGTAGGTGGCTGCGTGGCCGAGATGTGTGGCGTCGTAGGGGGTGATCCCGCAGACGTACATCAGTGCCTCGGGCCCGGGCGCGGTCGGCCGGATGCGGCCGGTGGCGGTGTCGTGCAGGCGCAGCGGCGGACCGCTGCCCTCGAGCCGGGGGACGTCGACCGGAGCCCAGGATTGCATACTGGACAACTTACGCGGTGCGGGCAGCGGTTCGGTCAGGCATCACGGCCCGCGCACCGCCGACGGCGTCGATCATCATCGGGTCACCACCACTCCACGGGCAGCCGCGCCTCGATGTCACGGGTGTGCCGACGCGTGCAGCCGGGGCACAGCCACCGGTCCCGGCCACGCTCGTCACGCTCACCGGCCCACGCCAGCGCCGCCGGATCCGAGGGGTCGCGGACGTCGCCGCACAGCGAGCAGGACACCGGCGCCGACTCCACCACCCCAGTGTGTAACGAGGCCACCGCACCCCGAAACCAACGAACGGGTCACCCCTGCCTCCCCTCGGCCCCACCCACCGAGCGCACCACGCCCGCGTCGGGCGGGCCGCGCAACGGCCCGGGCGCGGGGCGAGCAGAACGCGCGCGTGGTCGCGCCGCGGTTGCCGGCGGCGGGGCGCGGGTCAGCGG
>NZ_JAAXKZ010000137.1 GCF_012911875.1 Pseudonocardia bannensis
TGTGGTCCGCGCCGCCCTTTCCGCCGGATCGTCGGCCTGCTCGGCCAGCTCCAGCTGCCGCAGCACGTGGTCGCGCAAGTAGACGGCCTCCGCGATCGACTTGAAGCCCTTGGCATGGTCGGCGACGTCGCGGGCCTCGGCGCGGTCGAACAGGGCGATCACTTTGCGGGCGGCGAGTTCCCCGAGGCCGAAGGTGGGGCCGGCGATGCTGGCGGTAGGCGGCAGGGTCGGCGGGGAGTCCAGGGCGAGGTCGACGGAGAGATCGTCGTCCCCGGAGACGACGAGGCGGCAGAACGTGGTGGTGTCGCGGATCCGTCGGGTCGACCAGCCTCGGGCGGTGGCCGCGGTTTCGAACGCGTCGCGGGCGGCGGGCACGTCACTGTGGCCGGGCCGGGTGAAGAGTCGAGGTCCTGGGTGGGCGAGTGGTGAGACGTTGGGCGGCCAGGTTGCGCCGCCGGCGATGAGGAACCCGTCGCTGGCGGGCAGCGAGAAGAACACCGTGGCCACCTCGAGCGGGAGGGTGGTCAGCCCGGCCGGGACGCTTCCCCCGCGGGTCGCCGTGGTTCGGCACTACGGCCGTGCGTAGGGACTGCTCGATGAGGGGTGTCCAGGCGGCGCGGATGTCGCGGGGCAGGACGAGGTCATCCCACAGCTCGAGCAGCAGGACGCCGTCGATGTGACCGTGGCCAGGGCCTGCTCGGCGGGGGGCCGGGGCAGCTGCGTCGGGACGCAGATGGTGCGCCCCCGGCCGGTGACGTGCTTGACGAACTCCACCCGCGGCACCGCGGCCAGCTCGAAGCCCGCCTCTGCCAGCAGCCGCGCGGCGGTCTGCAGGGTGGGGGACTTTCGACTGTGTTCGTAGGCCGACAGCGTCGGGCGCGAGGTGTGGGCGCGGCGGGCGAGTTCGTAACAGCCTCATCCGCGGTCGCCGTGGCCGACCCCGTCGCGCCGCGGGAGCTGTTCCACCTCGGCCTTGCTCCAGCTCGGCTGCGCCCTCACCTGCCGCCGGCAATTGGCAGCGTCGTTATGAAACGACTTCGTAGTCACCTGATGTTCAGATTCCGGCTACCTTCGGGGCATCGATCGGGCGCTGCCGCATACCGGGAAGCCTATCGGCCGTGGGACAGGCGTCGTGACCTCGTGACCTCGTGACCTCGACGGAAGCTGGTTCCGGTGGGTCGTGCCTGGGTACCTGATCGGCCATGGCGCCGATTCCGCTCGCCCCGCATGTCTTCGTCATCTTCGGGGCCACCGGTGATCTGGCCCGTCGCAAGCTGTTCCCGGGCCTGTTCCACCTGTGGCAGCTCAACCTGTTGCCCGAGGAGTTCCGCATCATCGGCTCCAGCCGGGCCGCCCCGGGGACGCAGGAGGAGTTCCGGGGCATGCTCCACCATGCGGTGGAGCTGTTCCGCGGCGAGATCGACCACGAGGCGTGGCGGAAGTTCACAGCGCGAATCAGCTTCGTGATCGCCTCCGCCGAGGACGGCTCGGGGCTGGCCAAGGCGGTGCGGGCCGCCGAGAAGGAGATGGGCCCGGCCACCGAACGGGTGATCTACATGGCGATCCCGCCGTCGGCGACCGAGCCGATGGTGCGCATGCTCGGCAAGTTCGACCTTCATGAGCGGGCCAAGCTGGTGCTGGAGAAGCCGTTCGGCACCGACCTGGGGTCGGCGAAGCGGCTCAACGCCACGCTGCACGACGTGTTCGACGAGAGCCAGATCTATCGGATCGATCATTTCCTCGGCAAGGAGGCCGTGCAGAACATCCTGGCGCTTCGCTTCGCGAACGGGCTGTTCGAGCCGGTGTGGAATCTCCAGCACGTTTGCTATGTGCAGATCGACGTGCCGGAGGAGATCGACATCCAGGGCCGAGCGGATTTCATGGAGTCCACCGGAACCTTCCGGGACATGATCTCGACCCACCTGTTCCAGCTGCTCGGGTTCGTAGCGCTGGAGCCGCCGATTCGGCTGGACGCGGAGTCCCTGCACGACGAGAAGGCCAAGGTCTTCCACGCGATCCGGCCGCTGGATCCGGACCGGGTCGTCTTCGGTCAGTACGAGGGCTACCGGGATGAGGAGGGCGTGGACGCCTTCTCGGACGTGGAGACGTTCGTGGCCATGGAGGTCTACGTCGACAACTGGCGCTGGTTCGGCATCCCGTTCTACCTGCGCACGGGCAAGGCGATGGCCGAGAGCCGACGGACCATCACGCTCGGCTTCTGGGAGCCGCCGCTGAAGATGTTCCCCGGCGAGGTCGGGGGCCGGTGCAACGAGCTGGTCTTCGAGCTCACCGACGATCCGAAGATCTTCTGCGACGTCCGGGCGAAGATCCCGGGTCCCGAGCTGCAGGTCGGCCGCGGCCGGATGCGTGTCGACCTGGTGGAGGAGTTTCCCGGCTCCGAGCCGCTGGAGGCCTACGAGCGGTTGTTGCTCGACGTGATGCGCGGCGACCCGACGCTGTTCACCAGCACCGAGGAGGTGGAGCTGCTCTGGCAGCTGTGCGACCCGCTGCTGAAGAACCCGCAGAAGCCCAGGATCTATCCGAGGCGGTCGTGGGGTCCGCGGGAGGCGCTGCAGCTTCCCGGCGAGCATGGCTGGCGGATCCCCGACGGGTGAGCCCCGAAGACTCTCAGTAGGCCCTCTGCCGTGCTGGTGATGGCGCCGCTGTTCGAGCCGTTCTTCGAGGAGTTGAAGGCCAAGATCGAGACTCTTCCGGCGATGACCGGATGATCTTCAGACGGCCTCGGCGCAGATGGCGGGCGGCGCCGACGACCTCGCCATCGTGCGGAGCTCTTGGCATCAACGTGCATGGGCAGCTGCGTTCGGGAAAAGCGACACCTACCAGACCGCGAGATGGGTGTCGTACGTGACCGCGACGCGGGAACAGGACGTGGTGAACCGCTGCTCGAGCAGCACAACCAGGTCAGAAACCTGTTCAGTGAGCTGAAGACCGCGCCGGGCGAGCGGAAGTTGGAGTTGTTCGAGGAGCTCGTCCGGCTGCTCGCGGTGCACAGCTGCTGGCTCACTATGGGCCATCCGGCCGCGGCCCTCGTCGTCGGCGCGCTCGGCGCGGGTACGCATCCACCTCAAGGAGCGGCCGCTGTGCCACGTAGCCGGTGCGGCCTACACCGACTTCGCAGCCCTGCCAACAGGAGCAGTGCCGGGAGCGTGCTGGCTCCCGCGCCGTCAGGCCCGGCCACCGCATAGTGCGGGGTTCGGCGTCGCGTCTGCGACAGGACGTGCGGCCCGGGGATCAACGGGCGGGCTGCTCCGCCTGGTAGCCGGCGTTCTGGGCCTGCCACATCCAGCGAGTCTGCTCGAGCTGCCTGCTGATCTCGATGAACAGGTCCTGGGTGACCAGGTCGGCCGTCTCGGTCTCCTGGATGCGTGGGCGGATGCGGCGCACGGCCACGTCGACCGACTCGGAGATCTGCCGGATGACGTCGCGGTCTTTGACCCAGCCTTCGTTGAACGCCGGGATCCCGCTCTGCCCGGCGACGGTCGCGGTTCGCCCGTCCGGGGGGACGCCGACCGCGGCGGCACGCTCGGCCACCTGGTCG
Organism: Pseudonocardia bannensis; assembly: GCF_012911875.1. Classification (GTDB taxonomy): domain Bacteria; phylum Actinomycetota; class Actinomycetes; order Mycobacteriales; family Pseudonocardiaceae; genus Pseudonocardia; species Pseudonocardia bannensis. The sequence continues at coordinate 3,560 of NZ_JAAXKZ010000137.1, forward strand.
GAGTACTTGCGGGCGACGTCAACCAGTTCGTCGAGGTGTTCGTGGACGTCGCGGAACTGCCGGCCGACCAGGTTCCAGTGGGCCTGTTTGGCCTCCAAGGAGAGATCGATCAGGTCGACGAGTGTGGCCTGCAGCGCCGCGCCGATGGTGTTGCGGGCCTGGTCGTCGAGGATGCTGGGGATGGGCTCGGCCATGACTGCGGGCTCCGGATCTCGTCGGGCGTGGCGGCCCACCGCGGGACCGGCCAGTTGCTTCGGGGCGCCGATCGGGTACCCGAGGCCTCGGCGACGAACCTCCGGAACAGCGAACCACCGGTGTCCGACCGCAACGCGGCGATGGGCACCGGGGCCTCCCTCGAGCGCCGCCACCATCCCGGTATATGGAGCGGTGGCCGGGCGCCGATCGAAGCAGGCCGGGATCAGGTTGCGCACCACCCCTGGTGCCGCACTCGGTGTTACGGCCGCGGCCAGATGGCCACCGAGTTCGATGATCGCGTTCGTGGTGGCCGATGTGGAGCAGCGAGGGCCCGCACAGCCCACGGGAACTGATCGAACTGTCCATCCATTTCTCGTCCATGGTCGCGAGTGCAGCGCGGCGACCGTGCACCCTGACGGGCCGGCGGATCCGCAGATCTCCCTATTCGGGCCCGCCGGCGGTCACCTGCGGTCGAGCAGACGCCGGGCGGTGCGCAGCCGCTTCTCCCTCTCACTGGCCCCACGTACAGCCTGCGGTCGGTAGCGACCACTGGAAAGGATCTTGATGATCTGGCGACGGCTACGGGTAGGCCGCCGCATCCATCTGTTCGCACCAATGGACGGGCTGGGGCGTGCGTGGTCGGGCAGCGGCTGAACGGTCTCTGTGAGAGATCGCGCTCCACGGGCGCCGCGGTGGTTAGGACTCGCGGACGACCTCGTCCGGTGACTTGTCGGGACGCAGGCCGCGCCATGTCGGGTGGCGCAGCCGGCCGTCCCTGGTCCACTCGCTGAGTTGCACCTCGCCCACCAGGGTGGGGGTGACCCAGTGCGCATCCTTGGTGTCGGCCGGGGGGAGCGCACCGGCGAACGGCGAGGTCGTGCGCTCGAGTGTGCCCAGGTTGGCGCCGAGGTCGTCGAGGATCTGCTGGGTAAAGCCGGTGCCGACCTGCCCGACGTACTCCAGTCCGAGGGGCCCGGGTATGCCCAGCAGCAGGGACCCGATCGTCCCGGCGCGCCGCCCCTTCCCGGGCTTCCAGCCTCCGACGACGACCTCCTGCATGGCGGCGTGCTTGACCTTGATCCAGGCCTTGGACCGGCGCCCCGGCTCGTAGACGGAGTCGAGCCGCTTGGCCACGATGCCCTCGAGCCCCTGCTGCTTCGAGGCGGCCAGCACGTTCGCCCCGCCGCCGGCGGAGTTCGGCGGGGTGTCCCAGTGCGGGCCGGAAAGCCCCACGGACTCGAGCAGTTTCCGTCGTTCCCGGTAGGGCAGCCCCATGGTGTTGTGACCGTCGAGGTGGAGCAGGTCGAACGCGAGGTAGGTCACCGGCACCTGCTCCGAGAGCCGCTGGATTCGGGATGGGTCCCGCAGGTGTATCCGCGGCTGCAGCGCCGCGAAGGAGATCCGGCCCGTTGAGCGGTCGCGCGCCACGATCTCACCGTCCAGCACCACGCGGGTAGAACCCAGTGCCTCTCCGAGGGCCGCCAGCTCGGGGTATGCCTCGGTGATGTCCCGCTCGTTGCGGGACACGACGCGCACCTGGCCCCGGTCGACGTGGACGACGGCGCGCAGGCCGTCCCATTTCATCTCATAGCCGAACTCGGCGTCCCGGTCGGGCGCAGGTAGCTCCCCGAGCGTGGCGGCCATCGGCCGCACCAGCTCCGGCATCGGCTCCCGCTCACCAGAGCTCATCGGGCCTCATCAGACGTCGGCGGATCCATCCGATGGATCAGCCACTGGTCGCCGCGGGTGCGGAACAGCACGTAGCGGCCCCGGGCGCGGCAGCCGTGAAGCACCACCTTGACCTCGCGGTCGGTCCACTTCTCGCACTCATAAGTGCCGCGATCCCAGATCCTCACGCGCCCGGCGCCGTACTCGCCCGGGGGGATCTCGCCCTCAAAGGTGGCGTATTCCAGCGGATGGTCTTCGGTGTGGATCGCGAGGTGGTTCCTCCGCGGATCCGTCGGTAGCCCCTTGGGCAGCGCCCAAGACACCAGCACCCCGCCACGCTCGAACCGCAGATCCCAGTGCAACCGCCGCGCATGGTGCTCCTGAATGACGAACGTGTCGTCATGGCCGTGGGGCAACGGACGCTCGGCGGGCATCGGCTCCGGCGTGCGGGACGCGGAGCGCTTCTGGCGATATCTCGACAGCGCGTCGGCCACACCTCGTTTCTACGCCGGCTGCAGCGCCACCCGTGCCGTCGACGGGCCACCCGTGAGGCCGCAGCGACAGCCCTGCCGGTTCTCAATCAAGTCGAGAACCGTGCCCGCCGCTGACCAGCGCGTTGGCCAACTTCAGTGAGACGAATCCGGCGTGGTCGTCTCACCCAAGCTGAGCGCCACACGGTCGAGCTCCGGTCGATTCTGTTTGTGCCGGCGTCCCAGTGGGACTCTGCCCGGTCAGGCGAGCCGATCAGCAGGCCGGGGAGGTGGCCCGTCGAGTGAGCGCGGCGAAGGCCCCAGCGGTGGTACTGGTGGGGATCGACGAGTCGCCCGAGCCGGGTGCGGCCCGGTGTGGGTGGTGCACTACGCCTAATACGGGGGCGACGGTACGGGCGGTGGCAGTGGTGGACCTGCCGGTGACACCGGCCGCGTTCGGGGCGCCGGTGCCCCTCTCCGACACCGGGCTCGAGGCCCACGCGCGGTCCTGGCCGGATCAGGTGCCGGCGCGGCTGCCTGCAGCCGGTGCGCCGGCGGTTGGAGCGGTCGAGGCCTGTACCACGCAGGGTGATCCCTCGACCGTGCTGTTGAAGATGGCCGCGCAGCCCGTGCTGCTGGGATTGGGCAACACGCGTCGCAGCGCCCTGGGCAGTGCCTTGGTCGAGTTGGTCGCCACGCGCCGCGTCCACCGAGCCCGCTGCCCCGTCGTCCTGGTGCCCGGCTCCGATGCCTCACCGCGAAGGCGATCACCGTGACCAGTGCTGGCCCCAGTGAGGGTGTGCCGTCCTTTCAGTCTGCCGAGCCCGGGAGTGGCCTCCCCGCCGACGCCTCACTGGAGGCGACTGGTGGCGGGAGCGAAGAGCAGGTCGCGGACAGGGACTGCGGTGCCATGGCGGACCCCGTGCGGATGTACCTCACCCAGATCAGCAAGGTGGCGCTGCTGAGCGCGACACAGGAGGTGGACCTCGCCACCCGCATCGAGGCCGGGCTGTTCGCCGCCGAGCGACTCGACCGCGCCGCCCGTGTCGCAACCCCGCGGGAGCAACTGTGCCCGGGGCTGCGCGAGGAGTTGGAATGGATCGCCCGTGACGGCGCCCGGGCCCGCGATCACCTGGTGAAGGCCAACCTGCGCCTCGTGGTCTCGGTGGCCAAGCGCTACACCGGCCGCGGCCTGGCGTTGCTGGACCTGATCCAGGAAGGCAACCTGGGCCTGATCCGGACGGTGGAGAAGTTCGACTGCACCCGGGGCCATCGATTTTCCACCTACGCCACCTGGTGGATCCGCCAGACCATCACCCGCGCCCTAACAGACCAGGCCCGCACCATCCGTCTCCCGGTGCGCGTCGTCGAGGTCCTCAACAAGCTTCGCCGCCTCCAGCGCGAGCTGTACCGACACCTGGGCCGCGAGCCCACCCCCGACGAGCTCGCCGCCCGGCTGGGCATCGCCCCGGAGAAGTTGCGGGCGTTGCAGCGCGCCGCTCGCCAGCCGCTCTCGCTGGACCAGAGCGCCGGTGTCGAGAGCGACGCCCGGCTCGGGGATGTCATCGAGGATGCCCAGGCCCTGGGGACCGTGGACACGCTCAGCTTCACCCTGCTGCGCGAGCAGCTGCAGGGGGTGCTCGCGACGCTGTCCGAGCGCGAAGCCGGCGTGATCCGGCTGCGTTTCGGGTTCACCGACGGCCACCCGCGCAGCCTGGAGCAGATCGGTCAGGTCTACGGGCTGAGTCGGGAGCGGATCCGGCAGATCGAGGCCAGGTCCATGCACAGTTTGCGCCATTCTCAGCATTCCGACCGGCTGCGCGGCTACCTCGACTAGCTCCCAGAGTTGCCTACGGCTCGATTTGTCCTGCGAGGCCGATCCCGGGCCCGGTTATAGCGCTGGCGGGGCGAGGTTTGTCCGCCCCCGGTGGCCCAGGATCACTCGATGAAGCCACCATCAGCCCCCGAGGCCAGACGCACGCGGCGACACGTTCCCCGCCGCGCGCGCACCCGGCATGGCGGGATTCGATGAATGCCACTTCGCGGAGGTCGTTGTCATGCAACCCGATCCGGCATCAACCTCACCTTCCCCATCACAACCAGGACCAGGACGGGGTGTGGAGCGTGCCGCCGAACTGTTGCTGGTGGACCTGCGCCTGGCCTGGCCGGTGTTGCTGGCGCGGGCGGTGTTCGCGGTCGCGTTGGGTCTGGTCGCCCTGATCTGGCCGACGATCACGTTGCTGGTCCTGGCATGGACCTTCGGCATCTACGCCATCCTCGATGGCGTCACCCAGATCATCGACGGGGTCCGCCGCCGTGACCGGCCTCGCTGGTGGATCAGCCTGCTGCTCGGCCTGCTCAGCCTCGCCGCCGGCGTGATCGCGCTGATCTGGCCCGACATCACCGCGGTCGCCCTCGCCATCGTGGTCGGCATCTGGGCGCTGGCCACCGGGGTCATCGAGATCATCAGCGCCGTTCGACAGCGCCGCGAGCGGCGCCGGGTCGCATTATTAGGGCTCGCCGGGCTGCTCTCGGTGGTGGCCGGCGTGTTGATCCTGGCCTGGCCGGTCCCTGGCGCGCTCGCGCTGGCGCTGCTGATCGGAGCGTTCGCCGTGGTGTACGGCGTCTTGCTCGCGGCGCTGGCGTTGGCGCTGCGCGATGCCGCAAACTCCTCGACCACCGAACCTTCCTCGGCCCCGGCCTCACCCTGACCGAGACGCCGGATCGCTGACCCGCGGAGGGGGACCGGCGCGCCGCCCCGACAGCCGCCGAGGACCGGACACGGGCGCAGCAACTGAACAGTCCAGCTGGCACCGCAGTTCCTGCTTTCCGGGAGGTACCCGTGCTCAACGACGGCGAGCGCCGCCGGCTCGAAGCGCTCGAGCACCAGATCAGGCTCGGGGACCCGGACCTGGCCGCCGCGCTGCACACCATGAGGCTCCCGCCCGATGGCCCCACGAGCTGGCGGGCGATCGCATTCGTGGTGATCGCACCGCTCGTGATCGAGCTATTCATCGTGACCTTCGGCATCCTCGCAACTACCATGATCACCGCGATCGCGATGTGCGCGATCGTCGGTGGGCCACGGCCCCGCCAACACAACCGCGACCGCAGCCGCTGAACGGCCAACCGAATCCGAGTCCGGCTCCATTCACCCGTAACCGGGGAGCGATCGACGACCCCACCGGGAGGCTTGTTATGGGGAGGCGCCGTAGGTGGTGATTCTCGGACGAGGGGATGGCAGCAGCAATGGTGCGGCCAGCCGCGCGCGCGATCTGCTGATCGTGGCGCTTGTCGTGATCGCGCGACGCCGGCAGACCCGTTCCGACATGACCGCGAATGTCATCGCTGAGTCCGGCGCCGCAGCGGCCAATCCGCCGTGGCGGTGGCGTGTGTCCACGTCCCGGCGACTGCTCGATGAGAGTGTTTGGGCAGCTCAGGTAGGGTCGAGGGTGTGATCCGGGGCGGTGGGATGAGCCCGCAGGCCCGAAGAATGCCCAACTGGGCGGCGGTCGGCTCGGTGGTCTGCACGACGCTGCCGGACGGCCGGTGAGGGTGATCGCGTGCAGCCGGCCCAGCTCGCGGTTGATGGCGCGCCAGGTCTGGCCGGTGCGTCGTTCGGCGACCCGGATCAGCAGCAGGGCGAACCAGCAGAGCAGGACATGGGCGCGGATGCTGGGCTCGATCCGATGGTACACCGGGCGCAGCTCGATCGTGGACTTCAGTCGCGGAACCCGCGCTCGGCCTCAAGGAGCTTCGTGTAGCCCAGCGCGACGTCCTCGGCCGACAGGTCCGGATCCGAGGTCAAGAGCAAATACTTCCCGTCCAACCGCGTCTCGGCGGCGATCTTGGCCCGGTCCAGCGCGAGCCGGCCAGAGGGGTGTGGCGCGGCCAGCGGCCGAGCGCGGGTGCTCGCGCAGGGCGCACTCGGCCTGGACGTGCGCGGCCTTGTCCCGCTCAGCCCGCCACGCCGGGGAACAGCCGCCGGAGGAGCGGGCGATGCCTGGGCCCGGCCCGTGCGCGCTCAACGGCGAACTGTCGGTGCCGGAAGCCTCGGCCCAGGCGATGAGCCGGCCCGATGTGCCGGCGTTGACCGCCAAACTGCAGGGGCAATTGCTGCTCGTGCGGTGAGCGAGGACTTGGGGGTCGATCCCGATCGTGATGAGGGCAGGAGGGCTCGAGGCGTCGGCGGTAGGAGGAGCTCGCCGCAGCGGGCGCCGTGAGTTGACGCGGGCGCCGTGAGTTGACGTCACACCCTGCGTCGATTCACGGTGTTCTACTCCTGGGCCTTGCGAGCTACGACGACCGGGCAAGGAGCGTGACTCACGCAATGCAGGCTCACTGAACCCAGCGTGATCGCGAAAACGGTGCTACGTCCCCGATTCCCGACGGCCAAGATATCGGCACCCCGGGCTTCACGAACGAGCACAAGGGCGGGATGACCCTCGAATACAGAGGTGCGGATCTTCACCTCCGGGTTGGGACCGAGTGTCGCGTCCACGGTGTTGGTCAACACGGTCAGGGCATCAGCGGCGAAGTCCACGTCAACTCCCACAGGAACTTCCAGGCCGAATATAGTCGGCCGTTCCCAAGCGATCACGGCGTGCACCGTCTCGCCTATCGCCTTCGCATAGCGGACAGCCCATCGCAGCGCGCTCTTGGATGGTTCTGACCCGTCGACGCCCACGAGGACCCCGACCCGGTCGCGGATGTCTCGCGTCTCGGTCATGATGCGGTCCCGTCCCCGAATACCAACCTGGACTATTACATCAATTCAGAAAAATCTGGCAATTTGTTGTTGCTCGGTGGAGCAAGGGAGGTCAGTACTACATCTAGCGCCGGCGCGCTGCCAGACACAGGTCTCGACAGGTCCACCCTGGGGGGGCAGATCTAGCACCACGAGGACGAAGTCCTGCTCGTCGTCGTTGTGGCACTCTTCCCGGGCCCGGACCGACACACGTTCGGAGTGAGCCAGACGCCGCGACGGGCGGATGCGACGAGCAGGGGTGATGCATCGTCATACCGCAGTTGATCACATCGATACGCAGGGGCCGATGTGGCTTCGTGGTCGACCTGGGCGGCGCGCAAGCGGTTGCCGACCCGCTGCACATTCCCGTCACCGGCCCGCTCGCCAAGACCATCACCCGCGGCCATCACCTGGTGGCGCTGCCGGTCGGCCGGTTGCGGGTCGCCCTGGACTGGCTGGCCGACACGGTGACCGCCAGATAGTGCAGTTCGGGCTGGTCTTGCGAAGCCGCTGTCCGGCTCGCGGACGCGGACCAGATCGTCTGAACCCGGACGACTCACCACCTTCAGGAGGAAGGGATGTCGGATCGATTGTTCCAGGACCGCCGGGACGCCGGGCGCACCTTGGCCGGCTTGCTCGACCACTACCGGGGTCGGGAGGACGTGGTGGTCCTGGGGTTGCCGCGGGGTGGTGTGCCGGTGGCCTACGAGGTCGCCCGCGCGCTGGGCGCCCCGTTGGACGTCTTCGTGGTCCGCAAGCTGGGCGTGCCCGGACACGAGGAGGTGGCCATGGGCGCCATCGCCAGTGGCGGGGTGGTCGTGATCAACGACGATGTCGTGCGCGGCCTGGGCATCACCCCGGAGGTGATCCAGCGGGTGGCCGAGCAGGAGGGGCGCGAACTTCTCCGCCGGGAGCAGGCCTACCGGGACGGCCGGCCGATGCCCGAGCTGACGGACAAGACGGTCATCCTCGTCGACGACGGCCTCGCGACGGGCTCGAGCATGCACGCGGCGATCATCGCGCTGCGCGAGCACAAGCCGGGGCGGATCGTCGTCGCGGTGCCGGCGGCGCCGAAGTCGACCTGCCAGGAGCTCTCTGCCCTGGTCGACGAGGTCATCTGCGCGACGACCCCGTCGCCGTTCCTCGCCGTCGGCGCCTGGTACTGGGACTTCAGTCAGACCACCGATGAGGAGGTCCGTGACCTGCTGCGCGCCGCGGCGACCTCGGTCCCGGCGCGTACCGCGGAGCGGACCCTCAGTGACACCGATGTGATCCGATCTGCCGGGATTCCGACCGAGGAGGGCGTGCCGTCCGACGATGCGCTGTTCGAGCTGGTCGGCGACGCCCACATCGTGCTGCTCGGGGAGGCCTCGCACGGTACCGGCGACTTCTACGCCGCGCGTGCGGCCATGACCCGCCGGCTGGTCGAGGAGAAGGGGTTCTGTGCGGTGGCGGCCGAGGCGGACTGGCCGGACGCCTACCGGGTGAACCGGTACGTCCGGGGCCGCGGCGAGGATGCTGACGCCGAGGAGGCGCTGCGCGGCTTCCAACGCTTCCCCACCTGGATGTGGCGCAACGCCGTGGTTCTGGACTTCGTCGGGTGGCTGCGTGAGCGCAACGACCGGATCGACGACGAGCGGCGCAAGGCCGGGTTCTACGGCCTGGACCTCTACAGCCTCTACCGCTCCATCGACGAGGTCATCACCTATCTCGACCGTGTGGATCCGGCGGCGGCCCAGCGTGCCCGGGAGCGCTACGGCTGCTTCGACCACTACGGCACCGACGACGGCCAGACCTACGGTTTGGCGGCCGCCCTGGGCGCCGGCGAGACCTGCGAGCAGGAAGTGATCGACCAGCTCGTCGACCTGCAACGCCATGGGTTGGAGTACGCCCGGCGCGACGGGCTGCTTGCCGAGGACGAGCAGTTCTACGCCGAGCAGAACGCCCTGGTGGTCCGCAACGCCGCGGAGTACTACCGGTCGATGTTCAGCGGCCGCGCTCTGTCGTGGAACCTGCGGGACCGGCACATGGTCGAGACCCTCGACGCGGTCCAAGGCCACCTGACCAGGCAGCTCGGTGACCCGGCAAAGATCGTCGTGTGGGAGCACAACTCCCACCTCGGCGACGCCCGGGCGACCGAGATGGCGGCCCGGGGCGAGCTGAACGTGGGGCAGCTCGTACGCGAGCGCCACGCCGGCGACTGCCGCAATCTCGGTTTCACCACCTACACCGGGACTGTCACCGCCGCCGACGACTGGGGCGGAGAGGCGCAGCGCAAGTGGGTGCGCCCGGCATTGCCCGGCAGCATCGAGGAGCTGTTCCACGAGGTCGGCCAGAAGGAGTTCATGCTTTCCTTCGCGACGGCCACGCGAGCGGCCGAGGTGCTCCGCCCGGCGCGCCTGGAGCGCGCGATCGGGGTCATCTACCGACCCGAGACCGAGCGGGCGAGCCACTACTTCCGTGCCCGGGTGGCCGACCAGTTCGACGCCGTGATCCACATCGACGACACGCGCGCAGTCGAACCCCTCGAACGAACGGCCCTCTGGGAGACCGGCGAGGTCCCCGAAACCTACCCGTTCGCGGTCTGACCGACCGGGAGCAGCCACAGCAGCTGCAGCCAGAACAGCGAGAGCCGCACGATCGCCTCCGTAGCCTTCGCCGCTGCCCATCCCAGGGAGGACCCCATGAGCGCTCCGAGCGCCACCCATCAGAATCTGCAGATTCCGGTCGCCGGCGTCGTACTCGAAGCCGATCTCGGGGTGCCGCGGGAGTCCCCGCGCGGGGCGGTGCTGTTCGCCCACGGCAGCGGCAGCGGCCGGCACAGCCCACGCAATCGCTATGTCGCCGACGAACTCAACCGCGCCGGTCTGGTCACCGTGCTGGCCGACCTGCTCACCCGGGAGGAGGAGCAGGTCGACCTGCGGACCGCGGCGCTGCGCTTCGACATCGACCTGCTCGCCGCGCGGGTCACCGCCGTGACCGACTGGGCGGCCGACAACGAACCCACGGCCGGCCTGGGCATCGGCCTGTTCGGGGCGAGCACCGGCGCCGCGGCCGCGCTCATCGCCGCGGCGAGCCGGCCGACCATCGTGCAGGCCGTCGTCTCCCGCGGCGGACGACCCGACCTCGCCGACGAGCACCTGCACCAGGTGCGCCAGCCCACCTTGCTGATCGTCGGCGAACGCGACCCGGTCGTCATCGAACTCAATCGCCAGGCGATGCGGAAGCTGGGCGGTGAGACCCGTCTCGAGATCGTTCCGGGCGCGACGCACCTGTTCGAGGAACCCGGGACCTTGGAACAGGTGGCCGGCCTGGCGCGAGACTGGTTCCTCCGCCACCTTCAGCCGATCCCACAACGGACGGAAAGGCCATGACGGTCAAACTGAACCAGAGAGCGTTCGAGCAGGCACAGGATCTGATCGTGGCAGGCAAGTACGTCATCGACGACCGCGACGCGTGGAGCGAGCACCAGCCCTCCACGCAGCAGGAGAACGACTTCATCGAACAGCACGGAATCGCCGAGTACGCCAAGTGGCACCTCGGCATCGACGACCAGGAGGACCCGGACAACAAGGGCCGCTACAAGTTCCCCTACGGTGACTTCGAAAAGGTCCACCGCTGCGGACTGCTGGCCGCCGAGTCACGCGCCGGGCAGCGCAAGTACTACGACATCGAACTCGCGGTGGCCCACCTGCACGGCATGCTGGAGGCACTGCGGCGGACAGCGTAGACGCGCACCGGCCGGTTCAGGGAGCATCCGGCATGCCCGTCCGGCCCGGCGAACTCCTGGCGCGCACCATTCGCGCCATCGAGGTCGCCGAGGACACCATCCACGTGGTCGTCGCGATCCTGCTCACGACGCTGGGGCTCGCGCTGATCATCGACACCGCCCGCCAGATCGCGGTCATCCTGGCCGGCCCCTACAACCTGCCCGGGATCGTGCTCGCTGTTCTCGATGAAACCCTGCTGCTGTTCATCATCGCCGAACTACTGCACACCGTGGCCATCGCGCTGCGACATGGCGGGGCCCTGGACCCCGAACCCTTCCTCGTCATCGGCCTGGTCGCCGGTATCCGGCGGGTTCTCGTGCTGACCGCCGAATCCGAGCCCTCGTTCCACTGGAATCCACAAGGAATCGAACTGCTCATCCTGATGGCGCTGATCCTCGTCATGGCGATCACCACCCTGGTCTGGCGGCATTCGATCCGCCTCCGCGAGAACGCAACCTCGGTGACCGCTCCTTCTCCGGCGCGAAGGAATCGGGGATGACCGGTCGGAACACCAGTCCTCGGGACGTGTGGAGCGCTGCGGACTGGTTGCATCACGCGGCCGAGGTGCTGCGGCGGATCGCCCGCGACACGACGCCGGGACCGTGGCGCTGGGGCGACCGGGATGTCGCCGGCGGCGCCCTGGAGCGGCACCGGACAACGCTGGAGCGCGCACCGATGCACGCCGCGTTCCCGGCCGTCAGACGGCGTGACGACGGTGAGGCGGTGCTCCCCGGCCTGAGGGATCCGCTGGATCTGTTCGGCGACCCGCTGGACTCGATCTATCCGCACGTGCACGCGAACGCCCGCTGGATCACCGTTCTCAACCCCTCCATCGCCGAGTCCCTCGCCGCCCTGCTGGACTCTCTCGCCGAGAGCGCGGAGCAGACCGTGAAGGCGGGTGGGTCGACCGATCACGAGCCCTACCTCTCCGCCGTCGACCTCGCCCGGCTGATCGTCGAGGCGGCCCAGGACCGGCCGCCCACAACCCCAGCGCGACCACCAGGGCCACCTCCGTCGCCGCGAGGCCCCGCTCCAGCAGGCCGAGCGGTACGGCCCGCCACCAGGGCACACCGGTGAGCGGGCGGAGCGCGAAGCCGGCCA
>NZ_JAAXKZ010000138.1 GCF_012911875.1 Pseudonocardia bannensis
ACCTTGCCGCGGACCTCGCCCAGGGAGAGGCGGGTGCCGTCGGGGGCGGGGGCGCTGGCGGTGATCGTCACCTCGTCGCCGTCGAGCAGGTAGCTGCGTGACGAGCCGTCGGCGAGCGGCACCGGCTCGCTGCCGCCCCAGGACAGTTCGAGGAAGCACCCTCGCTGCTCGCGGCGCGCTCCCGAGACCGTGCCGGAGCCGAGCAGGTCCCCGGCCCGCAGCGGGGCGCCGTTCGACGTCAGGTGCGCGACGAGCTGGGCCGGCGTCCAGTACAGATCGGCGGCGGGCGGGGTCGACACCAGCTCCCCGTTCAGCCGGATCTCCATCGTGAGGTCCAGGCCCCGGTCGGTGGGGCCGACCAGATACGGCAGCGGCTGCGGGTCGCGCGGTGGCGGGTCCACCCAGGCCGCGGCGAGCTCGTCGAGCGGTGTCACCCACGCCGATATCGACGTCGCGAACGACTTGCCGAGCAGCGGGCCGAGCGGGCGGCTCTCCCAGGCCTGGATGTCGCGCGCCGACCAGTCGTTGAGCAGCACCACGCCGAACACGTGATCGAGCGCCTCGTCCAGCGGCACCGGCCGGCCGGGAGCGGTGTCCGAGCGTCCGAGCACGAATCCCAACTCGGCCTCCACGTCGAGGGCCCGGCTGGGTCCGGCGTCCGCGGGCCCGCGCTGCCCCGACGGCCGGATGACGGGGGTGCCGCTCACTACGACGGTGCCCGCGCGGCCGTGATACCCCACCGGCACGTGCTTCCAGTTCGGGGCCAGCGGCTCCCCGGACGGGCGGATGATCCGCCCCGCGTTGGCGGCGTGCTGCTCGCACGCGAAGAAGTCGACGTAGTCGGCCACCGTGAACGGCAGTACCGGGACCACGCCCGAGGTGGGCAGCAGGTAGCCGGTCAGCCGCTCGGGGCCGGCCAGCTGCTCGGACAGCCAGCCGACGACCTCGCGCCAGACCGGCCGGCCCGCCCCGAGCAACCCGTCGAGGTTGGGCTGGGCCAGCAGCCCGGGATGCGGGCCGCCCCGGGTCGCGGCGAGGGCGCCCACGTCGAGCACCGCATCGCCCACCGGCGCCACGATCCGGGACGGACCGGGCCGCCCGGCCCCGGCGACGACACCCAGGGCCGTTCCGATCGGGGGAGCGGCCGAGGTGCCGGCGGTTCTGTGCCTGGGGCTGCCGAGCGACATGAGCGCACCGTAGCGGCGCCCGCACGCCGGCCGCAGCCGCGCCGACGATCAACCGAGCTCGTGATCGCCGGGGCGGCCCGGCTCCCCCGCGGGCGACCGCCGATCGTCCGTGCCGAGGAGGAGCCCGGCGGTCACCGCCGGGTGACCGACTCCAGGTAGCGCGCGATCCAGCCGTCGGTGGCCCGCCTGCTCCACAGCGCGATGCCGGTCTCGTCCTCGTCGGCGTAGCGGGCGGTCCGTTCGAGGCTCTCCCGGCGCAGCTGGGTCTTGGTGGCGGCGAAGGTGTCGGCGGGCACGTCGGCCGCCAGGCCCTCGGCGATCTCGACCGCCCGCGGCAGCAGCCCGGCCGGGTCGACGACGTGGTCCACCAGGCCCATCGCGTGGGCGTCGGCGGCGGTGTGGGTCCGAGCGCCGAGGACCAGCCTGCGGTAACCGACCTCACCGACCGCGTAGCGCATGACCTCGAGCGCGATCCGCGGGAACGGCACGCCGACCTTGATCTCGGGCAGCCCGATCCGGCCCTTGCCCTCGGCCATCAGCGTGACGTCGGCGGTGGCGGCGAACACGCACCCGCCGGCGATCGCGTGCCCGTTGACCGCGGCGACGACGGGCTTGGCCAGCTCGAACGCCACCTGGAACATCTCGGCCAGCGCGGGGAAGAACCGCTTTACGTAGTCCGGGCCGCCGTCGAGGATGCGGCGCAGGTCGACCCCGGCCGAGAACGACGACCCGGTGCCGGTGAGCACGACCGCACGGGCCGGGTCGGCGACCAGCCCGCGGAGCTGTTCGGTCACGGCCTCGCACAGCTCCAGGTCCATGGCGCTCACGGGCCCGTGCGCCAGTCGCAGCACCGCGATCCGGCCGTCCGTTCCGACATCCTCACGCTCGATCATGCCGGGAACCTACTCGGACCGGCGGGCTCGTCCGCTCAGCCGGTCTCGCTCTTCGACTCCACGAAGCGGGCGACCCACCCGTCGACCTGGTGCTCGACCCACAGCCGTTGCGCGATGAGATCCTCGTCGCGGCTGTAGCGGTCGATGCGCTCGACGGTGTCCCGGTGCAGTTGGCTCTTGGTGACGTTGAAGGTGTCGGCCGGGACCTCCTCGGCCATCCGCGTCGCCTCATCGACCGCCCGGTCCAGGAGCTCGGTGGGCCCGACCACCTCGTCGATCAGCCCGTACCGGGCGGCCTCACGCGGCAGGTGCGTCTCGGCGCCGAGCATCAGCTTGGTGGCCGTCGTCTCGCCGACGGCGAACTTGAGGATCTCCAACGCGATCCGGGGCATCGGCAGGCCGACCTTGAGCGCCCGGACCCCGATCCTCCCGTCACCGTCGGCCATCAACCGCCGGTCCGCACAGCAGGCCAGCACGCAGCCTCCGGTGAAGGCGTCCCCGTTCACGGCCGCGACCACCGGCAGCGGGCAGGTGAACAGCGCCTCGAACACCCGGCTGAGCAGCGGCAGGAAGTTGTGCACGTAGTGCTGGCCACCGCCCAGGAGGCGTCCCAGGTCGACCCCGGCGGAGAACGTGTTCCCGGCGCCGGTGATCACGGCAGCCCGGGCCACCCCGCCCGGCAGCTCACGGATCTCCTTCCAGATCGCTTCCAGGAATTCGACGTCCATGGCATTGACGGGCTCCCGAGCCAGGCGGATGACGGCGACCTTGCCCCGGTCCTCGCGCTCAATCACGCACCCGTCGATACCCATTCGGGAGATGCCGAACCCGACGCACCCGGGTATCGATTCCATGAAAGGCTCCTTATGAGAGAGCCACGCCCACCGCCGAGATGTCTGGAGTCGATAGTCATGCCGCAGAAGGTCCGCGGGGTCGTCGCCCACAGCAAGGGCCAGCCGGTCTCCGTCGAGACGATCGTCATCCCGGATCCCGGGCCCGGCGAGGCCGTGGTGAAGGTGCAGGCCTGCGGGGTCTGCCACACCGACCTGCACTACCGCGAGGGCGGGATCAACGACGAGTTCCCGTTCCTGCTCGGGCACGAGGCCGCCGGCGTCGTCGAGTCGGTCGGCGAGGGCGTCACCGAGGTCGCGCCCGGTGACTACGTGATCCTGAACTGGCGCGCCGTGTGCGGTCAGTGCCGGGCCTGCAAGAAGGGCAAGCCCTGGTACTGCTTCAACACCCACAACGCCGCCCAGAAGATGACTCTGGAGGACGGCACCGAGCTGACCCCGGCGCTGGGGATCGGCGCGTTCGCGGACAAGACGCTGGTGCACGCCGGGCAGTGCACCAAGGTCGACCCGGCGGCGCGGCCGCAGGCGGCGGGCCTGCTCGGCTGCGGCGTGATGGCCGGCATCGGCGCGGCGGTCAACACCGGTCAGGTCGGCCGCGGCGACTCGATCGCCGTCATCGGCTGCGGCGGGGTCGGCGACGCGGCCATCGCCGGCGCCCACCTCGCCGGCGCCACGACGATCATCGCGGTCGACATGGACCCGAAGAAGCTGGACTGGGCCAAGGAGTTCGGGGCCACCCACACGATCAACGCCCGCGAGAGCGACGTGGTCGAGGCGATCCGGGAGCTGACCGGTGGCCACGGCGCCGACGTCGTGGTCGACGCGGTCGGGCGCCCGGAGACGTTCCGCCAGGCCTTCGACGCCCGCGACCTGGCCGGTATCGCCGTGCTGGTGGGGGTGCCGACCCCGGACATGACCATCGAGCTGCCGCTGATCGAGGTGTTCGGCCACGGCGGCGCGACCAAGTCGTCCTGGTACGGCGACTGCCTGCCCTCGCGTGACTTCCCGGCACTGATCGACCTGTACCTGCAGGGCCGGCTCCCGCTGGACAAGTTCGTGTCCGAGGAGATCGGCATCGACGCCATCGAGGAGGCGTTCCACCGGATGGAGCGCGGCGAGGTCCTGCGATCGGTGGTGGTCCTGTGACCGCCTCGAACGCGGGTCCCGTCGACCACGTCGTCACCTCGGGGACGTTCTCCCTGGACGGCGGCACCTGGGACGTCGACAACAACGTCTGGATCGTCGGTGACGAGAACGAGGTCATCGTCATCGACGCCGCACACGACGCCGAGCGGATCGCGGACGCGATCGGTGGGCGGCGGGTGGCGGCCGTGGTGTGCACCCACGCGCACGACGACCACGTGAACCAGGCCCCGCGCCTGGCCGACCGGTTCAACGCGCCGATCCTGCTCAACCCGGCCGAGGCGCCGCTGTGGGAGATGACGCACCCGAACCGGGCCCCCGACCGGGAGCTCGCCGACGGCGACGTGCTCACCGCGGGCGGGATCGAGCTGCGCGTGCTGCAGACCCCGGGGCACTCCCCCGGGTCGTCCTGCCTGTACGCGCCGGAGCTCGGCACGGTGTTCACCGGCGACACGCTGTTCAACGGTGGGCCGGGCGCAACCGGCCGGTCCTTCTCCGACTTCGACACGATCATCGAGTCGATCCGGGAGAAGCTGCTCACGCTGCCCGGCGACACTACGGTCCGCACCGGGCACGGCGACTCGACGACGATCGGTGCCGAGCTGCCGCACCTCGACGAGTGGATCGCCCGCGGGCACTGAACCGTCCCGCTGCCTCGCGCTGCCTCGTCGCCGTCACCGGGCCCTGGTGACCCCGACGAGGCAGCGGCGCGCGTCAGGAGGCGAGCACCGAGGGCGATCCCTGCAGCGGTCGCCGTGCGCTCTCCTGAAGGCCCAGCACCGGTCCGAGCGAGACGAGCGCCGCGGCGGCGATGTAGAGGCCCGGAACGGCGTTGTTGCCCGTCCGCTCCACCAGGTAGGTGAGCACCAGCGGGGTGGTGCCGCCGAACAGTGACGTCGACAGGTTGTAGCCGATCGCGAAGCCGCCGTACCGGACGCGGGTGTGGAACAGGGCGGGCAGCGTCGCCGACATCGTCCCGAGCAGCAGCACCAGCAGCAGCCCGAGGATCAGCAGGCCGAGCACGGTCAGCCGGATCGAGCCCTGGTTCATCAGCAGGAACGCCGGGTAGGACGCCACGAGGAAACCGACGCACGAGGCCAGCAACAGCGGCTTGCGGCCGACCCGGTCCGACAGCGCGCCCACCGGGACCACCAGCGCCATGACCACGACCACGACCACGACCACGACCATCATGCCGAGCACGGCGAGCAGCGCGGTCGTGGGCTCCAGACCGAGCGTCGCCTCCAGGTAGGCAGGCATGTAGAACAGGATCGTGTAGTCGGCCACGTTGTAGAACAGGACCAGGCCGATGATCGTCAGGATCGGGCGCCAACCCGGGTCAGCAGCTCCCGCATCGGGGCGTCGGGCACGTCCTGCTCCTGCTGGAGCATCCGGAACGCCGGGGTGTCCTCCAGCTTCGAACGCAGCCGGAGCCCGATCAGCCCGAGCGGGCCGGCGACGAGGAACGGCACCCGCCAGCCCCACGACTCCATGTCCTGCGGCGGCAGGGTCAGCTGCAGCGTCGTGACCAGTCCGGCCGCCAGCACGAAGCCGCCCAGGGTGCCGGTTTCCAGGAAGCTGCAGTAGAAGCCGCGCCTGCGGTCCGGGGCGTACTCGGCGATGAAGGCCGCGGCTCCGCCGTACTCGCCACCGGTGGCGAAGCCCTGCACGAGCCGGGCGGTCAGCAGCAGGATCGGGGCCAGCACGCCGACCTGGGCGTAGGTCGGCAGCAGCCCGATCGCGAACGTGGCCGCCGACATCATCACGATCGTCAGCGCGAGCACCCGCCTGCGCCCGATCCGGTCGACCAGCGGGCCGAGCACCAGCCCGCCGAGCGGGCGGACGAGGTACGCCACCGCGAAGATCGCGAAGGTCGCGAGCAGGCCACTGCCGTCCTCCCCGCCGGGGAAGAACTGCCGGGCGATGATGACGGCGACGAAGCTGTAGACGCCGTAGTCGAACCACTCGACCGGGTTGCCCATGGCGGCCGCCCCGACGGCCCGGCGCACCGTCCGGGCATCGATCACGACGGGCTGTAGTTCGTGTGACGAGGGTATCCGCCGGGGCCCCCCGCAGTGCCCCGTCCACACCACGGCCACATCGCGCCGGACGGTGTCCGCCGGCTTCGCGGGGCTCGGATCAGCGGCGGCGGGCCCGGGCGAACGGGGCCGCCAGCACGAGCAGGACGGCCGCGGCGCCGAACGCCGCCCGGAAGCCGAAGGGCTCCGCGATGGCACCCAGCCCGACCGCACCGGCCCCGGTGCCCGCGTCGTAGGCGATGTTCCACACCGCGCTCGCGGTGCCGTAGCGGGCCGGGCCGCCCGCGTTGAACAGCGCCACCAGCGAGTCGTTCTGCACCAGCCCGAAACCGATCCCGACGACCAGCGCCCCGGCCACCATCGCGACCGCCGCCGCCGCACCGGCCGAACCCGCGCCGAGCAACTCGGCCAGCATCCCGGCACCGGCCAGCAGCATCCCGGGGACGAGCAGCCGCCCGGCCATCCCCCGGTGGTCCACCAGTTCCCCGGCCACCAACCGGCCGGCCAGCGCGCCGGCGGCGGTGACGAACAGGGCGAGCGGCACCACCCGTCCGGGTTCCGCGGCGACGAGCGGCAGGAACGTGATCAGCCCGCCCTGCGCGATCGAGCAGGTCAGCATGGCCAGGACCGGGCCGAGCGCGACGCGGCGCAACGGTGCCTCCTCGGACACCGCGACACCCGGCGGCGCGGGAGCCGCTCCGTCCGTCCGCGGCGGCACCCGGATCAGCGGGACCAGCAGCAGCCCCAACAGCGGCGACGCCGCGGCGAGGAAGACCACCGTGAAGCCGAACCGCTCCACGACCGCGACGCCGGCCGACAGCAGGACGAGCTGCGGGACCCCGACCGCCAGCCCGTAGCGGGCCGAGGCCCGGCCGTGCTCCGCGGGCGGGACCAGCTCCGCGATGAGCGCGCTGCCCGCCACCGTCAGCAGGCCGAACCCCACGCCGCGCACGGCCGACACGGCGAGCACCGGCGCCAGGTCCGCCGAGAGCGCCAGCAGCGGCGCCGGTGCGCCGAGCAGCGCCATCCCCGCTCCGAGGACGAACCGGTGCCCGCAACGGACGAGCAGCCACGGCACACCGAACTGGGTCAGAACCGTGGTCAGCATCAGCACACCGGTACTGGCCCCGGCGCCGAACGCGCCGGACCCGCCGCGGGCCACCCACAGCGGCACGACCGGCAGCAGCAGGGCGTACCCGCCGAACCCCAGCAGCGTCGCGCCGAGCATCAGCCGGAACGACGACCTCGCCCCGAGGCTCACGCCCCGGGCCGCCACACCCGGTTCTCGGTCACCACCGCGGTGACGAGATCGGCGGGGGTGACGTCGAAGGCCGGGTTCCAGGCCGAGGTGCCGGGCGGGGTGAAACGCACGCCCCCGACGACGAGGACCTCCTCGGCCGCCCGCTCCTCGATCTCGATCGCCGCACCGTCGGGTGTCGCGGGGTCCAGCGTGGATTCCGGTGCCGCCACCACGAACGGGATGCCGGCCCGGGCGGCGGCCAGGGCCAGCGGGTAGGTGCCGATCTTGTTGGCGACGTCGCCGTTGGCCGCGACCCGGTCGGCGCCGACGACGACGGCGTCCACCAGCCCGCGCGCGATGATCGACGGGCCGGCGCCGTCCACGACCACGCGGTGCGGGACGCCCATCTCGGCCAGCTCGACCGCGGTGATGCGCGAACCCTGCAGCAGCGGCCGGGTCTCGTCGGCGACGACGTACCGGACCCGGCCCTCGCCGTGCAGCGAGCGCACCACGCCCAGCGCCGTCCCCCAGTCGACACACGCGAGCGCGCCGGCGTTGCAGTGGGTGTGCAGCCGCAGCGGGCCGGGCCCGCACAGTTCACCGAGCAGGTCGGCCCCGCGGCGGCCGATCGCGTGGCAGGCGGCGACGTCCTCGGCCAGCACGTCGAGCGCCGCCGCGAGCACGGCGTCCGGCCCGCGGTCGGCGGCGGCGAGCGCCCGCTGCACCCCGTAGCCGAGGTTGACCGCGGTCGGCCGGGCCTCGGCGAGCTTCACCGCTGCGGCGGCGAGCTCCGTGCCGTCCAGCGTCCGCGCGGCCAGCGCCACCCCGAGCGCGCCGGCCGCGCCCAGCGCCGGGGCGCCGCGCACGACCAGGCGGCGGATGGCGTCGACGAGCTCCTCGACGGTCCCCACCGCGACCACGCGCAGGGCCGGGAGGACGGTCTGGTCGACGAGCTCGATACGGCCATCCACCCAGGCGATCGTCGGCGGCAGCACGGCCTCAGCCTAGGCCGCCCCGCGCCGCTCTCAGATTGAGACACCGAACTGCGGCGCGGGACCTTACAGTGATCCGGGTTAGCAGAGACTCATTCGGAAGTTAGAGGGCCCTAATGTCCGATGTGCGCTCGGCATCCTGCTGCGGGCTGACCTACACCTCGGCGGTGGAGGACGCGCTGCGCACGATCTTCGTACGGTCCGGACGGGGGGAACCGGTGAGCACCTCCACACTCGCCCAGGCCCTGGGGGTCACCCCACCGACCGCGTCGGTGATGCTCAAACGGCTCGCCGCGCACGGTCTCGTCGACCGTTCCGAGGGCCACCGCGCGACGCTCACCCGGCACGGCGCCGAACACGCCCGGACCATCGTCCGCAGGCACCGGCTGCTGGAGACGTTCCTCGCCGAGGTGCTCGGGCTGCCCTGGGACGAGGTGCACGCCGAGGCCGACCTGCTCGAGCACGCGGTGTCCGACCGGCTGCTGGACCGGATCGACGAGATCCTGGGCCGTCCGGAGCGCGACCCGCACGGGGACCCGATCCCGATGCCCGGTGGCGGGCACGAGGAGTACTGGGGCACCCGGCTCGACACCGCACCCGTCGGCTGCCGGTTCCTGGTCGAGCGCGTCTACGACCACGACGACGCCGCCCTGCGCCATCTCGCCGGGCTCGGCATCCGGCCCGGGATCACCCTGGAGGTGCAGGAGCGCCAGCCCTTCGGCGGCCCGCTCTGGGTCCGCCTCCACGGCCGGTCGCACGCCCTGGGGGAGCCCCTGACCAGCCTGGTGCACGGCCGGGAGGCCCGGTGATGACGGCGGGAACGCTGCGCGTCGTTCTCGCCGCCCTCGCCGCGCTGCTCGCGCTGGCCGGCTGCACAGCCGGCCCGCCCACGGCCGCCGCCGCACCGATCGGAGAGCGGGCCGTGCGGGTCACCACGACCACCAACTTCATCACCGACACCGTCCGCCGCATCGGCGGTGACCGGGTGGAGGTGACCGGCCTGATGGGGCCCGGCGTCGACCCGCACCTGTACCGGGCGAGCGCCCAGGACGTCCGCGCACTGCGCGAGGCCGACATCGTCTTCTACGGCGGGCTCGGGCTCGAGGGCAAGATGGCCGACCTGCTCGCCGACCTCGCACAGCATCAGACCACCACGGCCGTCACCGACGGCATCCCCCGCGAGGCGCTGCTCCCCGCTCCCGGCGGCGCCCCCGGTCAGTACGACCCGCACATCTGGTTCGACGTCACGCTCTGGGAACAGGTCAGTGCCACGATCGCCGCGACCCTGAGCGAGCGCGACCCGCAGCATGCTGCGACCTACCGGCAGAACCTGGACGCCTACCGCAGCGAACTGCGCGCGCTCGACACCGAGGTCCGCACCCGGATCGCGGCGATCCCACCCGCGCACCGGCTGCTCGTCACCTCGCACGACGCGTTCGCCTACTTCGGGCGGCGCTACGGCATCGAGGTCGCCGCCATCCAGGGCATCTCGACCGCCGCCGAGGCCACCACAGCCGACGTCGAACGCGTCGCCGACCTGCTCGCGAGCCGCGCCGTGCCGGCCGTGTTCGTGGAGACCAGCGTCCCGCGGCAGACCATTGACGCGCTGCTCGCCGCGGCCGCTCGACGCGGCCAGCAGGCCCGCGTCGGCGGCGAACTGTTCACCGACGCCGCTGGGGCCCCGGACACACCCGAGGGCAGCTACATCGGGATGCTGCGGGCCAACGCCGGACGCATCGCCGACTCGTTGAGTGCCACCACCGTCACGCAGGGGGGCTGACCGGGATGCTGATGCCGAGCCGCAGGGACCGGGCGACCGCGCCGACGACCACGGCGCCGGACGACACCGCGGCACTCGAGGTGCGGTCGCTGACCGTGTCCTACCGCGCCGCGCCCGTGCTCTGGGAGGTCGACGCCCGCTTCCCCACCGGCGCCCTCAGCGCGATCGTCGGCCCGAACGGCGCGGGCAAGTCGACCCTGCTGAAGGCCGCCCTGGGCCTCGTCCCCGCCGACGCCGGCCGGGTGCTGGTGGCCGGCGACGACGGCGCGTCGGCGCGGGACCGGGTGGCCTACGTCCCGCAGCGCGAGTCGGTGGACTGGGACTTCCCGATCACCGTCCGCGAGGTGGTCGAGATGGGCCGCTACCGCTCCGTCGGCTGGTTCCGCAGGGTCGGCCGGCACGACCGGCGGATCGCCGGCGAATGCCTGGACCGGGTCGGGATGGCCGCGTTCGGGCGCCGCCAGATCGGGCAGCTCTCCGGCGGCCAGCGCCAGCGGGTGTTCCTCGCCCGCGCGCTGGCCCAGCAGGCCCCGGTGCTGCTGATGGACGAGCCGTTCGCCGGCATCGACGCCCGGACCCAGGCCGACCTGCTCGGGCTGCTCGGTGAACTCCGCGACGCCGGCGGCTCGGTGATCGTCGTGCACCACGACATCGCGCAGGTCCGGGCCGCGTTCGACTGGACGCTGCTGCTCAACGTGCGCGCGCTGGGCTGCGGGCCGACCGCCGAGGTGCTCACCGGGGACGCGGTGCGCGCCGCCTACGGCGCCGGCGCCGAACCGGCCGACGAGGTCGTGGCGTGGACCGGCTGAGCAGCCTGCTCGGCCTGCCCTACACCGATACGGTCGTGGTGGTCGGCGCGATCGTGCTCGGCGTGACCAGCGGGGTGCTCGGCGCGTTCGCGGTGCTGCGCAGGCGCAGCCTGGTCGGCGACGCGATCGCGCACTCGACGCTGCCGGGGGTGTGCGTCGCGTTCCTCGTGGCCGGGGTCAAGGACGTGCCCGGGCTGCTGCTCGGCGCGGCCGTCGCCGGGCTCGTGGCCGCCCTGCTCATGGTCGGGATCGAGCGCGCCGGGCGGATCCGCCCGGACGCGGCGATCGGCGTCGTGCTCTCGGGCTTCTTCTCCCTCGGCGTCGTGCTGCTGACCCACATCGCGAGCACCGACGACGCCGACCAGGCCGGCCTCGAGCGGTACCTGTTCGGCCAGGCGGCCGGGCTGCTGGAGCGCGACGTCGCGGTGATGGCCGCGCTGGGCGCCGCCGCCCTGCTGGTGGTGGGTGTCGGCAGGCGGGCGCTGACGACGACGCTGTTCGACCCGGCCTACGCGGGCTCCATCGGGCTGCCGGTGCGCGCCCTGGAGGCGCTCATGACCGGGCTGCTGGTGGTCGCCGTGGTGATCGGCGTCCGCCTCGTGGGGGCCATCCTGATGGTCGCGATGCTGGTCATCCCCACCGTGACCGCCCGCCAGCTCGTCGACCGGTTCACCCGGGTGCTGCCACTCGCCGGGGTCGTCGGCGCGGCCGTCGGTGCGACCGGCGCCCTGGTCGCGACCCGCGCCGAGCTGCCGACCGGCCCGGTGGTCGTCCTGGCCGGGTTCGCGGTCGCGGTGGTGGCGCTCCTGCTCGCGCCGGGCCGGGGCGTGGCCTGGCAGGCCGGCCGGTTGGCCGCCCGCCGTCGCCGGGTCTGCGAGGACGCCCTGCTGTCCGACCCGGGCGCCCCGGACCGCGGCCGCCGCGACCGGCGGACCCGAGCGGCGCTGCGCCGCCGTGGGCTGCTCGCCCCGGACGGTGCGCTCACCGCCGCCGGCCACGCGGCCCGCAGCGACCTCGCCGAGCGGCGCGCGCTGTGGTCGGCCTGGCTGGCGCACGGCGCGTCGGTGACGCTGCCGGACGCCCGCGAACCGGATCCCGCCGACCTGCGCGGCAGCCTCGGCGACGACGCCGTGTCCCAGCTGAAGGCCCTCGCGGGCGGCGACAGCGGGTCCGGCGACCATGGCCGCGCACGGGCGCCGGAGGCACGATGAACGACGACCTGGTCATCGTCGTCGTCGCCGGGCTGGTCGCGACGGCCTGCGGGCTGCTCGGCCCGTTCCTGGTGCTGCGCCGGATCGCGCTGCTGTCGGACGCGGTGAGCCACGCCGTGCTGCCGGGGATCGTGGCCGTCTGGCTGGTCGGGCAGACCCGGGCCCCGCTGCCGGTGATCGCCGGTGCGGCGGCGTTCGCGGTGCTGTGCGTGCTGGCGATCGACGCGCTGCGGGCGAGCGGACTGGTCGCCTCGGACGCGGCGATCGCGCTGGTGTTCCCCGCGCTGTTCTCCCTGGGCGTGCTCGGCGTGACCCACTTCGCCGACGGCATCCACCTCGACCTCGACTCCACCATCTACGGAGAGATCGCGTTCACGCCGTTCGACACGGTCACGCTCGGCGGCGTCGAGGTCGCCCGGGCCGCCGTCGTGCTCGCGGTGGTGGTGCTGGCCAATCTCGCCCTGATCGCGCTGCTGTGGAAGGAGCTCAAGGCCACCACGTTCGACCCGGAGTTCTCCGCGACGGTCCGGCTGCGCCCGCGGTTGCTGTCACGGCTGCTGCTCGTCGCGGTGGCCGTCACGGCGGTGGCCGCCTTCGAGGCCGTCGGCGCGATCCTCGTGGTGACGATGCTGATCGTGCCGGCGGCGACCGCGTACCTGCTCACCGACCGGCTGGTGGTGATGGTCGGCCTGACGGTCGGGATCGGCTGGATCGGCGCCGTCGCGGGCCACCGGATCGCGCTCGGGCTGGACAGCTCGATCGCCGGCGCGATGGGCCTGGTCTGCGCCGCCTGCTTCGTGCTCGCCCTGGTCGGCTCGCCACGGTACGGGCCGGCGGCGCGGGCCATGCGGCACCGCACGCGGGCGGTGGACACCGCGGGAGCCGGGCCGCGGCCCGGCTAGCCTGCAGGTCATGCTCCGGGCCCGCCTGTCGGTGACGTACCCGGACGGTGACTTCCCGGCCAACCCGGCCAACCCCTACCCGGGTGCCGTCCCGCCCACGTCGTTCGTGCACGTCGACGGTGCCGGCCGGGCGCTGCAACCCGATCCGGCCGCGCTCGCCGGCTGGCGCGTCGACGGGACCGACCTCGACGACTGGCTGGCGTCACGGGCGGCGGCCCCGCTCGCCGCGCGGGTGCCGGTCCTCACCTACGGCTCCAACCGCAACCCGTCGAAGATCTCCTGGTTGCGCCGGAACCTGGGCCTCGCCGGTCCCGTCGTGGTGCTGTGGGCCCGTACCGAGGACCTGGCCGCGGTGTGGGCGTACGGGTTGCGCGTCCGGGACGATCAGCGGCCCGCGGTCCTCGCCACCGCGCCGGGCGCCGCCGAGGACCACGCCGTCTGGCTGGCCACGCCGGAGCAGGTGGCGATGCTCGACATCTGTGAGGGTCGCGGTGGGCGCTACCGGCTGGCCCGGCTGCGCAGCGGGATCGTGCGGACCGAGGACGGCGCCCGCGTCGAGAACCCGTGGTGCTACCTCGGCAACACCACGATCCGCCGCCCGCTTCTGGTCGACGGCGGCACCGTCCGCTGCGCCGCCACCACCCAGGCGGACGCCCGCACCCTCGACGGCCGGCCCGCGGACGGCGATGGACTGGACGCGGTGACGGTGCACGGCGCCCCGCACCCGGACGGCTGGCCCGCGGCGGTGTTCGTCTACGGGCTGCTGCAGCCCGGCCAGCCGTCCTGGCACCTGGTCGCGCCGCACATCGCCGGGCCCCCGCGCCGCGCGGTCGCGAGCGGCACCGTGTTCGACACCCGGCGCGGCTACCCGGCCCTGCGCCCGGGCGCCGGTCACGGGGCGCCGGGGTGGGTGGTGCCGGTCCGCGATCCGGCCGCGCTGCTGCCCGCGCTGGACGCCTACGAGGGCCCCGAATACCGGCGTATCCGAATTACCGTGACCGATGGCACGGTGTGCTGGGCCTATGCCTGGTCATCCCCGTTGCACGGCCTCGTTCCACTGCCCTCGGGCTGGCCGGCCTAGGCCGTCCGCCCTGCATCGATCCCTCTTCCGAGCTAGCGTGGCGGCCCACGTGGAGTCGGGGACGAGGGAACATGTCGACAGAACAGAGCATCGTGCAGCAGGCGGTCGATGAACCTGACGAACGCACGGTGCGCCGCGCGGTCGCCGGCGCGGCCATGGGTAATGCGATCGAGTGGTTCGACTACGCCATCTACGGCTACCTGGCCGCCACGATCGGCGCCAACTTCTTCCCGGACGCGAGCCCCGCTGCCCAGACGATGTTGGTCTTCGCCGGCGTCGCGATCCCGTTCGTGCTGCGCCCGCTCGGCGGGATCGTCCTCGGGCCCCTCGGTGACAAGTTCGGCCGCCGCCGGGTGCTCGCCACGACGATCGTGCTGATGTCGGTCGCCACGTTCTGCATCGGGCTCATCCCGAGCTACACCACGATCGGCGTCGCCGCCCCGCTCCTGCTGCTGGCCGCCCGGCTGGTGCAGGGCTTCTCGACCGGCGGCGAGTACGGCGGCGCGGCCACGTTCATCGCCGAGTACGCGCCGGACTCCCGGCGCGGGTTCTTCGGCAGCTTCCTGGAGTTCGGCACGCTCGCCGGCACCGTGCTCGGCGCGACGCTGGCCACCGCGGTGCAACTGGGCCTCTCCGAGGAGGCGCTGAACAGCTGGGGCTGGCGCATCCCGTTCCTCGTCGCCGGCCCGCTCGGCCTGATCGGCTTCTACCTGCGGAACAAGCTGGAGGACACCCCCGCGTTCCGGCACGCCGAGGAGGCCGGGGCGACGTCGAGCGCGCCGTTCAAGGAGGTCGTCCGGAACGTCTGGCCGCAGATCCTCAACCTGATCGGCTTCGTGATCCTGCTCAACGTCGCGGTGTACACGCTGCTGACCTACATGCCGACGTACCTGACCCAGGTGCTGGAGATCAGCGAGACCGAGTCGCTGCTCGTTCTGATCGGCGTGATGGTCGGCATGCTGATCGTGATCACCCCGGCCTCGGGGTAGTCCGGGACGTCCCGGACCAGTCCCGCCACCCGGATCAACGAACCGTCGGCCTCATCGGTCCCGGTCTGTACGGACGGTGCGCTCACCGGTTCCTCTTCCCTGTGGG
>NZ_JAAXKZ010000139.1 GCF_012911875.1 Pseudonocardia bannensis
GGGGAGGGGTCAGGGGGTGAGGCCGGCGTCCTGGGCGGCGATGGCGGCCTGCGTGCGGGACCGCAGGCCCAGCTTGGCCAGTACCCGGGACACGTGGGTCTTCGTGGTCGCCTCGCTGATCACCAGCTCGGCGGCGATCTCCGCATTGGACAGGCCCCGGCCCAGACAGGCCAGCACGTCGGTCTCCCGCGGGGTCAGCTCGTCGAGCCCGGGTACCGCCGCGCGCGGCGCCGTCCTGGCCGCGGCGAACCGGCTGATCACCCGGCGGGTGATCTCCGGCGCGAGCACGCCGTCGCCCCGGGCCACCGTCCGCACCGCGTCCAGCAGCCGCGGCGCGTCGACGGACTTGAGCAGGAATCCGGCCGCGCCCGCCGCCAGTGCGGAATCGACGTAGTCGTCGAGGTCGAAGGTCGTCAGCACCAGGACCTGGCAGCGGTCGGCCTCCATCAGCCGTCGCGTCGCCTCGATCCCGTCCACCCCGGGCATCCGGATGTCCATCAGCACCAGGTCCGGGCGGAGCGTGTCGGCCATCCGGACGGCCTGGGCGCCGTCGCCCGCCTCGCCGACGACCTCGATGTCCGGCGCGGCGTCGAGGATCATCACGAGCCCGGTCCGGATGGCCGCCTGATCGTCGGCCACCACCACGCGGATCGTCATCTCCGGTCCCCTCCCGTCCCGGCCACCACGGGTGGCCCCGCCGCCGCAGCCGGGTCCAGCGGCAGCTCGGCACGTACCCGCCAGCCGTCGCCGTGCGGTCCGGCCGCCAGCCGCCCGCCGACGGCGTACGCCCGTTCCCGCAGCCCGAGCAGCCCGGTCCCGGTGCGCGGTCTACCTCGGCTTCACCGTCGCCTTCGGACACTCGATGGTGCGCTGGGCCGACGCCCGCACCGCTTCGCCGGCGGCCCCCCGCCGCCGCGCCCGCCGCGGTACGGCCCGGCGAAGGTCGCCCACGAGTGGCGGGAGTGGGGCAAGGCCGCGGTGGCGTGGGTGATCGCGGCGGGGGTGATGGTGGTGATGTCGTGGGTGGCCGGCGCCGGGATCCCCGCCCCGCTCGACTGGTCCGGCGACCCGCTCTGGAGCTGGGCGGCGCGGATCGGCGGGATCGTCGGGATCTGGCTGGTCACCTGGCCGGTCTGGACGACGCTCGCCCCGCCGCGGGCACCGGAGGCCGATCGTGTCCGGGCCTGACGTGAGGAGCCGGATCGGCGCGCTCGACGTGCTGCGTGGCGTCGCCATCCTCGGCACGTTCGGGGTGGGTGATCGGGCTGTGGGCCGGGGTCTGCGGGCTGTCCATGGTGCTGGCGAGCCGCTGGCTGCGGCGCTTCGACCGCGGACCGCTGGAGATCGTGATGCACCGGGCCTGCGGTGCCCGGCTCACCAGATCCGGATCCGCTGCTCGGCCGGCCGGAACAGGCGGTCGGACTCGATGACCCCGAACGCCTCGTGGAAGCCGGGCACGTTGGTCACCACGCCGTTGGTACGGAACTGCCCGGGGCTGTGCGGATCGGTGAGCAGCCGCTGCCGGACCGCGTCGTCGCGCGTCTTCTGCCGCCAGATCTGCGCCCAGCCCAGGAAGAACCGCTGCGGGCCGGTGAACCCGTCGATCTCCGGAGCCGGTGCGCCCCGCAGGCTGTGCCGGTAGGCGCGCAGGGCGACGGCCAGCCCGGAGAGGTCGGCGATGTTCTCGCCGAGCGTGAGCTCCCCGTTCACCGTCGCGCCCTCCAGCGGCGAGTAGGCGCCGTACTGGGCGACCAGGCCGGCGGTGCGCTCGGTGAACCGTTCGAGGTCCTGCGGCGTCCACCAGTCCCGGAGATTGCCCGTACCGTCGAACTTGCTGCCCTGGTCGTCGAACGCATGGCTCACCTCGTGCCCGATGACCGCGCCGATCCCGCCGTAGTTGACCGCGGGATCGGCGGCCGCGTCGAAGAACGGCGGCTGCAGGATCGCGGCCGGGAACACGATCTCGTTGAGGTTCGGGTTGTAGTAGGCGTTGACGGTCTGCGGCGTCATCAGCCAGACGTCGCGGTCAACCGGCTTGCCGAGCCGCGCGATCTCGCGCTCGTGCTCCACCTCGGCCGAACGCAGCTTGTTGCCGACCAGGTCGTCGCGGCGGATCTCGAGGGCGGAGTAGTCCTTCCACTGCTCCGGATAGCCGATCTTGACGGCGAGCGAGGAGAGCTTGTCGCGGGCCTGCGCCTTCGTCGGCTCGCTCATCCAGTCCAGCCCGTCGATCGAGCGGTGAAACTCGGCGATCAGGTTGGCGACCAGCTCGTCCATCCGCTCCTTGGACTGCGGAGGGAAGTGCCGCTCGACGTATCGTTTCCCGACGGCCTCCCCGAGGGTCTCGTTGACCAGGGCGACGCCGCGCTCGGCACGCGGCCGCTGTTCCTGCTGGCCGAGCAGGGCGCGCCCGTGGAACTCGAAGTACGCGTCGGCGAACCGGGCGCTCAGCGAGGACGCGAGATGGTCGATGAGGCCGAACCGCAGGTAGGTCTTCCAGTCCTCCAGCGGCACCGTGGTGAGCGCCTGGCCGAGCGCGGCGAGGTAGTCGGGCTGGGCGAGGAGCATGTCGGGCGCGCTCACCCCGGCCGCGGCGAGGTAGCGCGTCCAGTCGATGCCCGGGGTCGCGGCCCCGGCCTCGGCGACCGGGAACTTGTTGTACAGCGAGATCGGGTCCCGGTTGGCCGTGTTCGTCCGCTGCGCCTCGGCCAGCCGGGTCTGCAGGTCCAGCACGCGGGTGGCCGCCGTGTCCGGGTCCGCGATCCCGGCGGCGCGCAACTGCCCCGCCGCGTAGGCGCGGAACTTCTCCCGTAGCTCGACGTAGCGGTCCTCGGTGGACAGGTAGTAGTCGCGGTCGGGCATCGTGAGCCCGGCCTGGTAGGCCATCGGGATGTAGGCCGTGGCGTTGCGGTAGTCCTGCTCGACGTCGAGCTCGACCGGGGCGGGCAGCCCGAGCCGGGCGCGGTGGCCGAAGTGGTCGACCAGGTCGTCCGGGCCGGCGATCCGGTCGATCGCGGCCAGCTCTCCGGCGAGTGGGCCGGCCCCCAAGGCCTCGAGCCGGGCGGTGTCCATGAAGCCGGCATAGAGGTCGGCGATCTTCTGGGTCTCGGTTCCGGGCTCGTCCGGCGCCGCTTCGGCGTCGTCGATGATGTCCTGGACGTGGGCGGCATCGCTCAGGATGCTGAACGTGCTGTAGGTGGACCGGTCCGCGGGGATCTCGGTGCTGCGCAGCCAGCCGCCGTTGGCGAATGCGAACAGGTCGTCCTGGGCGCGGACGTCGCGGTCGAAACCCGCCAGATCGAGGCCGGAGACGGCCGGTGGCGCGCTGGTCGTGCAGGCGGCGGTGAGGGCCACCGCCGCGACGAACGCGAGACTTCCCGTGACCCGGCCCACGCGGCACGACCTTAGCCAGGATCCGGCTCGCCGGGCCCACACAGCCGGGCGAACTTGCCGGCCGGAACCGCGACCGGGCGCGCATGGTCGGCGCACGCTTCGGGAACGACTTGGGCATGACCGCAGACGACGACGTGCGCACCGGCGGCGATCCGCCCGTCCTCGCGGGGCGCTACGTACTCGGCGCGGTGATCGGGATCGGTGCGTCTGCGGAGGTCCATCGGGCATGGGACCGGGTGACCTGCCGGGCCGTCGCGGTCAAGCTGTTCCCCGCGCGGGCGTCCCTGCGCGACCGCAGGCGCCAGCAGCAGGAGATGTACACCCTCGCCCGGCTGCACCATCCCGGTCTGGTGGTGCTGCACGACGGCGGGGTCGAGGACGGCCGGGCCTTCGTGGTCACCGACCTCGTGGAGGGCCGGACCCTGTCCGAGCGGATCGCCGAGGGCCCGCTGCCACCTGACGTGGTCCGGGAGCTGGGGGCGCGTCTCGCCGACGCGCTGGCCCACGTGCACGCGGACGGGATCGTGCACCGCGACGTCAAGCCGGGCAACGTGCTGCTGGGCCACGACGGCCGGCCGCGGCTGGCCGACTTCGGCATCGCCCGTGCCCTCGACGAGACCGCCGTGACCGAGACCGGGCTCGTGGTGGGCACGGCCGCCTACCTCGCACCGGAGCAGGTGCGCGGCGTGGTGGTCGGGCCGGCCGCGGACGTGTACGCACTCGGGCTGGTGCTGCTCGAGGCGCTCAAGGGCCGGCGGGAGTACCAGGGCTCCGCCGTCGAGTCGGCGCTCGCCCGGTTGCACCGCGCACCGGAGGTCCCCGACGGGATACCGGCCGAACTGGCCGCGGTGCTGCGCGCCATGACCGCAACCGAACCCGCCCGGCGGCCGTCGGCCGCGGCGGTCGCCGAGACGCTGAACGCGCCACCGGCCCGGGCCCGGGCACTGGTCGGCGGGCCCGCACCGGTCGGTGCACCGGTGGCCGGCCCGCCCACGGCCGGTCTGCGGCGTCCACCGCGCAGCCGGCTCGCGCGCCGACCGGCTCGCGTCGCGCTGGCCGGGCTGATGCCCGCGCTCCTCGCCGGGGTCGTGGCGGCCATGGTGACAGCGGGGACGCCGGGGGCGAGCCCGGCTCCGGTGGAGGCGGCCGTGCCCGCCGCCGCACCGCGCGACCCGGGGCCGATCCCGGCCGCGGTGCCGGGGCGAGTGGCGCCGACCCCCGTCACGGTGGCCGGACCACCGGTGCCGGCCGAGCCGGAGCGGGCGCCCGCAGCCGTCCTCGTCCACGCGCCGACCGGCGACGTGGTGGGCGACGATGCCCCGGGCAGCGCCGCCGTCGAGACCGCCGACCCCATCCGGACGAGCGACCGCGGCCGGTCCGACGGGGGAACCGGTCCCCGCGCCGGCCGGGACGGGCATGAGGCCGTGGACCCGCCGATCGAGAACCCGCGCCCGGACCCGGACCCGGACGCGGACCCGGACGCCCCGCCCGCGGACCCGACCGGGCAGCCGGCCCCGTCCACCGAGGACGAGAGCCCGCCGGGAACGCAGGACCCGGACGCGAGCCGGGGCGACGGCGCCGAGGACGACGCCTGACCGTCAGGCGTCGATGACGAGCCAGCCGCCGTGGTGCTCGGTCACGGTGTACGGACGTCCGCTGCGCTCGCCGAGGGCGGCCAGGACGTCCGCGTCGAACCGGCGCACGTGACCCCAGGTCGGGTTCGGCTCGTCCTCGTAGGGCACGGCGACGACGACGCGGCGCCGGGCCAGCCGCAGCATCTCCTCCAACACCTCCACCCCGGCCTGCTCGTCGAGGTGCTCGAGCAGGTGCACGGCCAGCACGGTGTCCGCGGACCCGGAGGGCCGCGGCACCGAGCGGGCGTCGGCGACGACGGCGTCCAGTCGCCCGGCGTCCACGCCGAGCCGCGGCGTCGTCCGGCACAGCAGACCGATCGTGCCCGGCGACAGGTCGACCGCGGTCACCCGGTGCCCCGCCGCGGCCAGCCGCAGCGACAGGAACCCGAAGCAGCACCCGAGCTCGATGACGTCCGGGCCGACCGTGAGCGCCGCCGCGCGCTCGTGCACCGGCTTCAGCTCGGCGTTCGTCCCGCCGGGGACGGCGGCCCCGCACAGCGCGGCCATGGTGTTGCGGTAGAAGGCCAGCCAGGCGTCCTCGGGATCGACCGCCGTCGACGTCACCACGGCGACGAACGCGTCCTCGAACGCGGCCGGGGCGAGCAGCCTCCGCCGGACCAGCGTGCGGTCGAGCCAGCCGGCCAGGTCGTTGTCGAGGCGATCCAGATCGATCATCATCGGCCGATCAGTTCGCCGGCCATCTCGTTCGTGGTGGCCTCCAGGCCGGTGAGGTCGCGGACCACCCGGACCCGGTCGCAGTACTCCGCGTAGGCGGGCAGGTCGCAGCGGCCCAGGCCCCAGGAGTACCGCGGCTCCGGGGTGAGCCAGATCGTCTCCCGGGCCCGCCGGGTGATCTCGATGAACGCCTCCATGTTCGGGTCGTTGCCGTTCCCACGGCCGTCACCGAGCACCAGCACCGTCGAACGCCGGGTCACCGCCGACCCGTGCTCGTCGAGGAACTGTCCGAACGCGAGCCCGTAGTGCGAGTTCGCGTCGACGTCGAGCAGGTCGCCGCCGAACACGAGCCCGAGCGCCTTCTCCACGGGGTGGTCGGCGAACAGGTCGGTGATCTCGACGAGATCGGACACGAACGCGAACGAGCGCACCTGGCCGAACAGGTCCTGCAGGCCGTGCACCAGGTGCAGGGTGAACCGGGCGGTGGCCCGCACCGACAGCGAGACGTCGGCCAGCACCACCAGGCGCGGCTTGTCCTCGGCCCGGCGCACCGTGACGGGGTTGAACGGGATCCCGTCGTAGCGCATGTTGCGCCGCATCGTCCGTCCGGAGTCGACCCGGCCCTGAGGGGACACCCGGCGCCGGTGGGTCAGCGCGCCGTGCAGGGTCTTGGCCAGCCGGCGCAGCGAGTCCTCCAGCTGCATCCGCTCGCTCTCGCCGGCCCGGTCGACCTCGGCGACCCGCTGGGCGTCCTCGTGGCCGCCGTCGACGATCCGCTGCTCCAGCTCGAGCAGCCGCTCCAGGTGCTCCTTGATCGCCTCGGGCAGGTTGGCCAGCACGCCCGTGAGCCGGCGGCGCAGCGCGGCGGCGTCGTCCTCGGTACCGGCCTCCTTCGCGACCTCGTCCTCGGCCGCGGTGAGCCAGCCGAGCAACGCCTCCTGCTGCGCGACGGACAGGTCGGCGTCGACCTTCGTCCCGGCGGCGGTGGAGATGTCCCCGGGCAACCCGGCGCCGGAGAGCCGGTCGGTCTCGATCTGCACCCGGTTGCCCTCACTCGCCTGGCTGACCGTGTTGTCTTTCGAGAAGACGATCTCCTCGGTCATCGCCGCCAGGTCGATCTTGTTGGCCTCCTGGTGCAGGTTGTACTGCTGCGCGAGGTCCTCCGGGTCGAAGAAGTCCCGAATGTCGACGGGCTTGCCGTGGCTGTGGCCCTGCTGGGGCGTCTCGCTCGGCTCCTCCGACAGCGTGAAGTCCTCCAGGGTGCCCTCGTCGGACATGTCGCCGTGCCCGTGGCCGTGTCCGTGCCCGTACTCCTCGCCGCCCACCTTGACCAGGGCGAAGAACGCGCTGAACACCTCGTCGTAGGTCGGGTCGTCGCGCCGGTCCTTGATCAGGGCGACGCGCAGCGCCTCCCGGAGCACCTCCCGGTCGGCCAGGATCCCCGGCTGCCCGGCGCAGTGCATCGCGTCGACGGCCTCGGACACCGAGATCCGCACGCCACGCAGACGCAGCAGCCGGACGAACCGGTGGATGCTCGCCTCCATTACAGCGCCCGCTTGCGGCCCAGCCCGAACGAGCGGCTGCCCTGGCTCGACGTCACCTTGCGCGCCTTGGCGGGGGCGTCGGCGGCGGTGTCCTTGGCGTACTTCGGCGTTCCGTAGGCGCCCTCGCCGTGCCGGCCGGCCTGGTCCCGGGCCGCGCGCACCTCGCGGCCGTCGACCTCGGCCGGGTCGTCGTCGTGCTCGTGGCCGTGCCCGTGTCCGTGGCCGTGCCCATGGCCGTGCCCGTGCGCCTCGGGGATCTCGGCGTTCGGGTCGACCAGCCGGGGCAGCGCGTCGAGGGCCTTCTTGACGTCCTTGTCGTACTTGACGACCACCGAGACGGTGTCGGAGAGGATCTGCGCGTTGAGCTCGTCGACGCCGAGCACGGCGAGCGTGCGCGCCCAGTCGATCGTCTCGGAGATGCTCGGCGCCTTGCGCAGCTCCAGCTGGCGCAGCCCGCGCACGACGTTCACCAGCTCCTCGGCGAGCGCGTCGGACAAACCGGTCTTCTTGGACCTCACGATCTCGAGCTCGCGCTCGGCCGCGGGGTAGTCGAGGAACAGGTGCAGGCAGCGGCGCTTGAGCGCGGCGGCGAGGTCGCGGGTGTTGTTGGAGGTCAGCAGCACGTAGGGGCGCCGGTCGGCGGTGAAGGTGCCCACCTCCGGCACCGAGATCTGGAACTCGCCGAGGGTCTCCAGGAGCACGGCCTCGAGGGCCTCGTCGGCGCGGTCGACCTCGTCGATGAGCAGCACGACCGGCTCCGGGGACCGGATCGCCTCCAGCAGCGGACGCGGGGCGAGGAAGCGCTCGGAGAAGAACACGCTCTCCTGGGCGCCGATCCGCTCGACGGCTTCGTGCAGGTCGGGGGCGTCGGCGACGACCTGCCCGATCTTCTCGCGCAGGATCTGGGTGTAGAGCAGTTGCTTGCCGTAGTCCCACTCGTAGAGGGCCTTGGTCTCGTCCTGGCCCTCGTAGCACTGCAGCCGCAGCAGCCGCCGGCCCGTGGCCGCGGCCAGCATCTTGGCCAGCTCGGTCTTGCCCACCCCGGCCGGGCCCTCCAGCAGCAGCGGCTTGTCCAGCCGGGTGAGCAGGAAGACGGTCGTGGCCAGCCGGGTGTCGGCGATGTAGCCCTGCTCGCGCAATGCGTCGACGACGGCCTGCACGGACTCGAACTCGTCGGTTGTCAGGAGGGCGTCGACGGCGGCCACGGCGTCGGCGTCGACGCCGGTGGACTCGAGCGGGGCGGGGGCCTCGGGCACTGCTGCGCTCCTTCGTTGCGGTCGATTGTGCGCCGTACGCGCGTGAGCGGCGAGCGGAGCCGGCTGCCCCGCTCGCCACCCACTGGTGAGCATCAGCTCAGGAGGTCGTCCAGGTCGCCGTTGATGCAGTGGTCGACGACCGGGCGCACCGTCTCGAAGGTGCACTCCTTGGGGTTGCCCGGCGTGCACGCGTCGCCGAGGACGTGGTTGGTGATGCGGTCCACGTCGGCGGCGTCGCCGACGATCGTGGGCTGGTTCTCGTAGTACTTGGTCGGGCCCTGACCGAGCCGGTTCTTCGAGTAGGTGTCCTGCTTGACGTCGATGAAGCGCTCCGGGATGCCCACGTCGCGCAGCAGCCGGATCGCGGCGGCGAGCGCGGCCTCGGCGGCCTGCACCTTGGTCATGCCGTGGGTGTCGACGCCCATCGCCTCGGCCATGTCGGCGAAGCGCTCGTAGGCCACCGGCATGTTGAACGCCCAGACGCGCGGGAGCGCGATGGCGTTGTTCAGGCCGTGGTGGGTGTCGTAGAACGCGCTCACCGCGTGCGAGATCGAGTGGATGATCCCGAGGCCGCCGGAGTTGAACGCCTGGGCGGCGATGTACTGCGCGTACATCATGCCCTCGCGGCCGGCCAGGTCCTGGCCGTTCCACACCGCCTGGCGCAGGCTTTGCGCGGTCAGCTTGACCGCGTGCAGCGCGTTGCCCAGCGACGGCTGGAAGTTCAGCCGGGAGACGTAGGGCTCGGAGGCGTGCGCGAGCACGTCGAAGCCGCACTGCGCGGTGTAGTCGATCGGGCAGTCATAGTAGAGCACCGGGTCGTCGATGGCCAGCGAGGTCACCGACGCGTCGTCGAACGCGACGTACTTGTGCGGGTTGTCGGGGTCGGTCGTGGTGTCGGTGATGACGTAGGCCCACGACGTCTCCGAGCCGGTGCCGGCCGTGGTGGAGACCGCGATGTGCGGCGGGTTCTGCGGGTTCTCGGACTTGTTGAAGCCTTCGAACTCGTTGACGTTGCGACCGTCGTGCGCCACCGAGACGCGAGCGCCCTTGCAGGCGTCGTGGCTGGAGCCACCGCCGATCGAGACGAAGCTGTCGCAGTTGTTCTGCTGGTACAGGCCCACAGCGTCCATGACGTTGTAGTCCTTGGGGTTGGACTCGACCTTGTCGTACACGACGACCTCGAGCCCGTGGTACTTCATCGACTCGACGATCTTGTGGACGATGTCGGTGCCGCGGAGGCCCGAGGTCATCACGAGCGTCTTCTTGAAGCCCAGCTTGAGTGCCTCGGGACCGATCATCTCGTGCGCTCCGGGGCCCATCAGCGCCCTCGGGAACGGGTGGAACTCCTTGATCGGGAACGGCTTCAACAGCTCGTCGACCTGCATGGCAGCCCTTTCTGGTGCAGGTGGGTGGTCAGGTGGACGGTAGGACCAGTGTGGCCCCGGGCACAGCGAAACCGTTCGCTGGACGGGGCAGGACTGTCCGGTCGGGCAGGTGCTCCCGGCACGGAGCGGTGGGCCGGACGGATGCGCCGCATGCCGGGACCTGCGTCGCGGCGCAGGCCGGGGGCCCCGGCCGGCTAGCCGATCGGAGGGGGCGCGGCGTCCCGGCTCGCCGTCGCACGCTCGCCCACCTCGGCGAAGCCACGCCGGGCGTACCAGTGCCGGGGCCAGTCGTCGGCGGCCGCGTCGAGCACGACGAGATCGCACCCGGCCCGCCCGGCGATGGCCCGGGCGTCCTGGACGAGCGCGTCGCCGTGGCCGCGCCCGCGGTGTGCCGGATCGGTGGTGACCTCGTCGAGCATCGCCGTTCCGCCGTCGATCTTCAGCAGGCAGGAGGAGACCACCGCGCCGCCGTCGCGCACCGCGAGATACCGCAGGTCGATCTCCGGTTCCTCGAGCCGGTACCGGTCGACGAGCTGCGCGACGTCGGTGTCGGACACGCCGTGCAGCTCACGGCGCCACATCGCGACCCAGGCCGGCTGGAGCGTCTCCAGGTCGACCTGCTCGACCCGGCCGCTCGCACCGCCGCCGGCCGGCGCCGCCATCGTCACGAGCCGCTCGATCCCCCAGCCGCGCTCGCCGAGGCCCGCCGCGGCGGCGCAGCCCCGGCCGGTGAGCATCGCCCGGCGGTGAGCCAGACCCGCGCCGCCGAGGACCCGGTCGGCCTCGGCCGCGACGTCGGCCGCGGACACGGCCTCGGTGATCAGCAACTGGTTGTGCTGGCGGGAGCCGGGCACGGCGGCGGTGAGCACGGCGACACCGCCGAGCACCGGGACCTCCCGGGTCGCCACCCGGCGCAGCAGCGAGGGCTCGAGTACCGCGGCCCGCAGCGCCGTGTCCGCCGCGGCCGGCAGGAGTGCGGGCTCGTCGAAGCCGCCGTCCGGGCGCGGGCGGTAGGGCAGCACCGCGATCACCGCCGTCACCGGCACCGCGCCGTAGGCGTGCGGGAAGCGCAGCTCCGGCGGGTCGGTGGGCAGCCCGGGTTCCCAGCGGACCGGGACACCGGCGCCGGTCAGCGCATCCGGGTCGATCGCGAGCAACAGCACGTCGTCGCGGCCGCGGAAGATCCGGTCGGCCGGCAGCGTGACCTGTCGGCACGTCGAGAGGTGCACGAACCCGGCGTCGGCGAGCGAGGGCGGGGCCAGCTCACCGGCGGCGCGGGCGGCGGCCCAGTCGGCGGTGGTGCACAGGTGCAGCAGGGTCCGGGCAGGTGTGGACGTCACCCCGGCAGTCTCGCGCCCGGCGACCGCCGGTAGCGCTCCTCTCCGATCGGGCGGGCCCGCACCCCACCGCGGGCAGGATCTCTTGCTTGTTGGCACCCGGTGCCAATATGGTTCGGCCCACCCACCGCAATGACAGTGATGTCCCAGGAGGAAGCATGGCGCCGGTCGAGCAGCACGAGT
Organism: Pseudonocardia bannensis; assembly: GCF_012911875.1. Classification (GTDB taxonomy): domain Bacteria; phylum Actinomycetota; class Actinomycetes; order Mycobacteriales; family Pseudonocardiaceae; genus Pseudonocardia; species Pseudonocardia bannensis. Next base: position 11,408 of record NZ_JAAXKZ010000139.1, read on the forward strand.
CCGCCACCGAGGAGCCGGTCGTCGAGGAGACCCTCGTCGAAGAGGTCTCGATCGACGGTATGTGCGGTGTCTACTGAGCCGTCCGCGGCGACTCCTGCCGTGAACGCGGCACCGGCCGGCCCGGGCCCGGACTTCGATCCCGGGTCGGCCTACCGCTGCAGTCCGCAGGTGGCCCTGCGCCCCGAGCCGTTCGGGGCGCTGGTGTACCACTTCGGCACCCGAAAGCTGTCGTTCCTCAAGACGCCGCAGCTCGTCGAGGTCGTCAAGGGCCTCGAGCACCATCCCGACGTGCACTCCGCGGTCGCGGCAGCGGACGTCGAGGAGTCGCAGCGTCCCGCCTACCTGCGTGCGCTGGCCGGTCTGGCCGCCTCCGGGACGATCGAACCGAACCCCGCTCCGTGACCGCGCGGTGGTGCCCGGCCGGCACCGCCGCCGGTTCACGGCCCACCACAGTGGAGTGCACGTGAAGCTGGTCGACCACTTCCAGTACGGCTTGAACTCGCCGATCTGTCTGACGTGGGAGCTCACCTACGCCTGCAACCTGGCGTGCGTGCACTGCCTGTCGTCCTCGGGCCGGCGCGACCCCCGCGAGTTGACGACCGCCGAGGCCAAGACGGTGATCGACGAGCTGCAGCGGATGCAGGTCTTCTACATCAACATCGGCGGCGGCGAGCCGACCGTGCGCAGCGACTTCTGGGAGCTGCTCGACTACTCGATCGACCACAACGTCGGGGTCAAGTTCTCCACCAACGGCATCAAGCTCGACAAGAAGCGGGCGGCGCAGCTCGCCGCGACCGACTACGTCGACATCCAGATCTCCCTCGACGGCGCGACCGCCGACGTCAACGACCACGTGCGCGGCCCCGGGTCGTACGACACCGCGATGCGCGCACTGGAGAACCTGGCCGAGGCCGGCTTCGGCCAGCCGAAGATCAGCGTCGTGATGACCCGGCAGAACGTCGACCAGCTCGACGAGTTCAAGGCCATCGCCGACAAGTTCGGGGCCCAGCTGCGGATCACCCGGTTGCGGCCGTCGGGCCGCGGTGCCGACGTCTGGGACGAGCTGCACCCGACCGCGGCCCAACAGCGCCAGCTCTACGACTGGCTGGTCGCCCGCGGCGACAACGTGCTCACCGGGGACTCCTTCTTCCACCTCTCCGCCTACGGCGAGGCGCTGCCCGGGCTGAACCTGTGCGGCGCGGGCCGGGTGGTCTGCCTGATCGACCCGGTCGGCGACGTCTACGCCTGCCCGTTCGCGATCCACGAGAACTTCCTCGCCGGCAACGTCCGCTCGCCGGGCGGGTTCCAGAAGGTGTGGGAGAGCTCGGAGCTGTTCACCGAGCTGCGTCAGCCGCAGACCGGCGGCGCCTGCCGGTCGTGCATGCACTACGACTCGTGCCAGGGCGGCTGCATGGCGGCCAAGTTCTTCACCGGCCTGCCGCTGGACGGTCCGGACCCGGAATGCGTGCGCGGCTTCGGCGAGCAGGCGCTGGCCGCCCGCGACGGCTCGACCGTCATCCCCCGCTCCGACGTGGACCACAGCCGGTCGGCCCCCGCGCCGCGCAAGCCGAAGGGCGGGCCGGTCCCGCTGACGCTCACCACCCGGCCCGACCGCGCGTGCGAGACCAGCCCGCTGGCCGGGTTCGGTGCGTCGCCCACGGACTCCGGTCTGCGCGTCCCCGTCGCCGGCAGCTAGCCGGCCGGAACGCCGACATGGCTCCACGACGACGTCGGGGCCGGGGGTCCGGCCGCGTCATGGCTCCACAGCGCGGGGACCGGGGGATGCCGGGTTGCTGACGGATTCCTTCGAGGTGCGCGGGCGTACCGCGTCCTCCCGGGTCCTGTTCGGGCCGCACGAGACCAACCTGGCCCGGCGGCGGGAGATCTCCGACCGGCACGTCGCGTACTACGCGCGGCGTGCCGCCGGCGGGGCCGGGGTGATCGTCACCGAGGTGGCGTCGGTGCACGGCTCGGACTGGCCGTACGAGCGGGCACCGCTCGCGGTCGACGCCGTCCCCGGCTGGGCCGAGGTCGCCCGGGCCTGCCGGCCGCACGGCGCGCTGGTGCTCGCCGGGCTCGGCCACGCCGGCGCCCAGGGCTCGTCGGCCTTCGGCCAGCAGGCGCTGTGGGGGCCGTCCCGGGTGGCTGACGTGGCCAGCCGCGAGGTCCCGATGGAGCTGGAGCAGCCCGAGATCGACGAGCTGGTCGCCGGGTTCGGCGAGGCCGCTCGGCTCGCCGCCCGGGCGGGCCTCGACGGCGTCGAGATCAACGCGGGCCAGCACTCGATCCTGCGGCAGTTCCTGTCCGGGCTGACCAACCAGCGTGGCGACGGCTACGGGGGGCAGGACAAGGACCGGCTGCTGCGCGAGGTGCTGGCCGCGGTCCGCGAGGGCCTGGACCACGACAGCCGGGACGACCGGATCCTGGGCCTGCGGATGTGCGCCGACGAGATGGCGCCCTGGGCGGGCATCACCCCCGAGCACGCCGCCGCGACCACCGCGGCGGTGGCCGGCTCGATCGACTACCTGGCCGTGGTCCGCGGCTCGGGCATGTCCGTGCCGTCCACCCGCCCCGACCTGCACACCGAGCCGGGCTTCAACCGCGAGCTGTGCGCCGGGGTGCGCTCGGGGCTGCGCGCGGCCGGGTCCGGGCTGCCGGTGGTGCTGCAGGGCAGTGTCGTCGACCCCGCCTTCGCGCAGGCCGCCCTCGACGACGGCGTCGCCGACCTCGTCGAGATGACCCGCGCGCAGATCGCCGAGCCGAACCTGGTCGCGCTCGTCCGGGCCGGCACACCGGAGCGCATCCGCCCCTGCACGCTGTCCAACCAGCGCAGCTCCGTGCGCGACAACCGCAACCCGATCGTCTCCGACGAGGCCGAGCCGCGGTCCGGGCACGAGACCGAGGACGCGGCCGTGGAGGGCACCGACGCGCACCCGCGCGAGGTCCTCGTGGTCGGCGGCGGCCCCGCGGGTCTCGAAGCCGCCCGGGTGCTGGCCACGCGCGGGCACCGGGTCCGGCTGGCCGAGCGGACGACCGCCCTCGGCGGGTCGCTGCGGCTGGCCGCGGCGGTCGGGGGGCGGGCCCGGATGGGGCTGCTCATCCGCTGGTGGTCCGACGAGCTCACCCGGCTCGACGTCAAGGTCGAGACCGGCGTGGAGATCGACGAGGCCGACCTCGACGCCGCGGCCCGCGACGGTGTCGCGGTGCTGCTGGCCACCGGGTCCCGGGCGGGGCCCCGAGCGTTCCCGGTGTCCGACGGGGTCGAGGTCCGGACCGTCGCGGAGTTCGAGCGTGCGGTGGTCGAGACCGGGTCCACCGAGGCCGCGCTGGCCGGCCTGCCGGCGGGTGCCGTCGTCGTCCACGACCCGATCGGCGACTGGACCGGCGTCGGGGTGGCCGAGCAGGTCGCCGCGGCCGGCCGCCCGACCGCGATCATCAGCCAGGACCAGGTGGCCGGCACCCAGCTCGCCCTGACCGGCGACCTGGCCGCGGCGAACACCCGGCTGCAGCAGGCCGGCGTCTCCCGCGAGCTGCGTTCGCTGCTGCGCGCGGTCGGCGGCGGCACGGCCACCCTCGAGGACACCTACACCGGTGAGCGGCGGGAGATCGACTGCGCGGTCCTGATCGACTGCGGTCACCGGCTGCCCGAGGACTCGCTGTGGGCCGCGCGCCCGCAGCACCCGCGGGCCGGGGACTGCGTCGCCCCACGGACCGTTCACGAAGCGGTGCTGGAGGGCCGGCGCGCCGCGCTCGCCATCGGCGCCGCGCACCGTGCC
>NZ_JAAXKZ010000013.1 GCF_012911875.1 Pseudonocardia bannensis
GTGGTGGGGGCCGCGGTGGTGGTCCGTGGGGCCGCCGAGGTGGTGGGCGCGGCCGTCGGGATCGGCGCCGCAGGTGTCGGAGCCGGGGCGGCTGCCGGGGTGTCGGAGGACGTGCGCGCCACTCCGATGACGACGCCCGCCCCCACCACCAGTAGCGCGATGAGCGCCAGCAGCACGATCATCCGGCGGTTGCGACGCGGGCGGGGCGCCGCGGCCGCAGGCACGGGCCCGCCCCCACCTCCGGCCGGCGGCGGACCGGTGAAGGCAGCGGCCGGGAGCTGGACCTCGGAGAGCGTGCGCGGGCCTTGCGTGACGGCCGCGGGCGCCGCGGCGCCCGCGCCCACCGAGAGCACCGCGGTACCGGTGACGCTGCCGGCGCCCTCCGGAACCGCGACCGCCGGGGTCCGCCCGGCCGCCACGGCGGCCAGCGCGTCGCGTGCCTGCGAGGCCGTCGGGCGCTCCTCGGGTTCGTTGCTGAGCAGCCGCATGAGCAGGGCGGTCAGCGGGCCGGCCTCGGTGGGCGGGCGCACGGCACCGGTGGCCACCTTGTGCAGCAGGGCGTAGGCGTTGTCGTCGAGGCCGAACGGCGGCTGGCCCTCGACGGCCGCGTAGAGCGTCGCGCCCAGCGCGAACACGTCGGACGCACTGGTCGGCTCCTGCCCGCGGGCCACCTCGGGGGCGAGGAAGGCCGGCGTCCCCGCGATCATCCCGGTCCGAGTGAGCTGCACGTCGTCGACCGCGCGGGACACCCCGAAGTCGGTGATCTTGGCCCGGCCGTCCTCGGCGATCAGCACATTGCCCGGCTTGATGTCGCGGTGCACCACGCCGGCGGCGTGCGCTGCGGCCAGCCCGTCGGCGACCTGCTGGCCGATGGCGGCAGCCTCCCGCGGGGCCATCGGCCCCTTCTCCCCGAGCACTGCGGCCAGCGAGCGCGACGGCAGGTACTCCATGACCAGCCACGGCCGCTCGTCGTGGACGACCACGTCGAACATGCTGATGACGTGGGCGTGCTGGAGTCGCGCGCCGATCCGGCCCTCCCGCAGGATCCGCTGCCGGGACTCCTCGACAGCGTCGGCCGCTCCGGCCGCCGACACCGCGGCCGCCAGCAGCTCCTTGATCGCGACGGTGCGGTTCAGCAGCTCGTCGGTGCCGCGCCACACCGCGCCCATGGCGCCGGCGCCGATGCGTTCATCGAGCCGGTAACGGTTCCCGATCCGGAGGGACTCGGAATCGGACGGGCTCATGAAACTCCAGCGTAGGGATCGCAGGGTGAACTCGGGGCACCGGCGGACCCATCCTATCGATCGGCCAGGTGTCCCCCGGTCCAGTGGCCGGGGCGGCGCTGATCACCCGTTGACGCCGCGGTCCGTGCCGGGCCGACCTGGGATGATGTTGCCGTACCCCGGCCCCGGACGGAAGTCACGACGCTCAGCGGGGCAGGCCGAGCTTTTTCGAGCACGCCGGCCACGAGCCGTAGCCGCCCCGGTCGTCGCGTACCCGGGTGGCCACCGCGATCTGCTGCTCCCGGGTCGCCTCGTCGGCGCGCGGCGCGAACTCGGTCCCGCCGTACCCCCGCCAGGTGGCGTCGTCGAACTGCAGGCCGCCGTAGTAGCCGTTGCCCGTGTTGATGGACCAGTCGCCGCTGGACTCACACCGGGCCAGGCGGTCCCAGACCGGTTCGGCGGTGGGTCCGGGTCCCGGAACGGCTTCGGGCTCGGGGCTGGTCTCGGGCTCATCGTCGGGCTCGCTCCTGGGCTCGTCCGTGGTCCTGAACCCGGGCTCGGACCCGGACCGAAGCTCGATCACCGACTCGGGTGATGGGGACGGGGTCGGGACCGATCGCGGGGTGGCTCCCGGCGTGCCCGTGGCCGCCGCAGCGGTGGGCGGTACGCCCCGGTGCGGGCTGCCGGAGGCCGCGCCGTCGACCGCCTCCCCCGGCGGCCCGTACCCGGCAGTGACGTCGTCCAGGACCAGTACCCAGTCCTGCCCGCTCGCGCCCCCGGGTGGCGCGAACACCGCGCGGCCGCTGCTGCCCAGCGGCTCCAGTTCTGTCACCTCGCCGGTCCGCGGGTCGAACCAGGACGGCCGCAGGGTCGCGCCGGACAGCGCGTCCAGGTCCACCTCGACCTCCCGGCCACCGGCGGTGTAGGCCATCAGGAAGGAGCCGTCGGCCGCGATCGTCGCCGCGATCCGGTCGGGCCCGCTGCCCACGTCGCCGGGCAGCACGCCCCGGCCGGGGTCCGCGCGCTGGTACGGCCGGGAGTGCAGCAGAGCCCGCAGGTGGCGCATCTGCTCCGCCGCGGGATCGTCGAGTGCCGCGGTCCAACCCTGCGGGGCATCGGTACCGAACTGCCGGACGGCGTCGTGGCCGTAGCTGTGCCCCGCGGCGCCGCCCAGGACCGCCCAGTAGGCATCGCGGCGCGCGTCGAGCGCGGTCGCGTGACCGCGCGGCGGGTCGTCCCGGCAGTAGGAACGGCCGGCGTGGATCGGCTCGCCGTCGAGGAACGGCTTGGCCGGCTCGGCGGCGCGGGTGGCCTCGATGAGCTCCCGGCGCTGCCCGTAGCGCAGGCAGTGGCCGCCGTGCAGCAGATGGAAGCCCAGCCAGTCCTCGGTGGCGAACCAGTCGGCCGAGGTCTGGCCGGCCCGGGGGAAGTAGCTGATCAGGGCGCTGCTGCCGCCTTCGCGGATGCCCGCTGCCAGTTCCCGCCAGACGTCCTCGGCGCCGTCGGCCGGAGCGTCCCCACCCATGATCCAGACCACCGGGGCGTCGGCGTAGCGCTCACCGAGGAAAACACCGTAGGACCGGGCGTTGGATTCCGTCACGAGGCTGCCCACGAGCGCGTCCGCCCATACCGGCAGCAGCGCGACACGCAGCCCGCGCTCGGCGGCCGCGGCGAGAACGACGTCGACGTGATCCCAGTAGTCGTACTGCCCGTCGTCGTCCACATCGGCGCCGTCGGTGACCGGCAGCCGGCCGAGGTGGCCCTCGAAGGGCCGGTCGCCGTAACGGTTCGCCCCCGTGCCCCGGACATGCGGGAAGATCAGCGCTGCCTGGATCACCGTGAACCCCTGGGCGGCCCGGGTGTCCAGGTAGTGGAGGGCCTCCGCCCGGTCGAGGTCGGTGAACAGGCTCCAGGCCGTGTCCGCGAGCCAGAAGAACGGCGTGCCGTCCGGGAGCGCGAAGTAGCGGCCGTCCACCGTGAGCGGCGGCAGCATCCCGGGCGGGCATGCCTGGTCGGTGTCCCCCGCACCGGCACTCCCGCCGGCCGGTGCGGCGGCACCGGCGGCACGATCCTCGGGTGGCGCGGCGGTGCATCCGGCGACCTCGGCGAGCGGGGTCACGGAGGGCACTCGCAGGTACCCGCCCAGCACCACGGCCACCAGCACGAGAGCCGTGCCGGCCACCATCGCGGTCACGACATGGCGCGGCAGAACCCGGTCGACAGAGCGCACGTCCCACCTCGCGCCCCGCCGGGGGGCGGGGCATCGGCGGATCGCCGGCCGGGTCGCCGGGCGCTCCCGTCGCGCCGCGGCGCCGTCTCCCGGACCGGCGATCCTGAGCGGCGGCACCGTCGACCGGTCAGGGGCGCCACCGCGGCTGGACGCCCACGCTCGCAGGGCGCCCGCCCGGCCCGGGCCCGTTCCAGGACACGGGTTGCGATGGTGAACGCCCCGCACAGCAGAAGAGCCGCTCTCCGCCAGGACGTGACGGGAGAGCGGCTCCTGCGATCAGCCGGACGAACCGGCGGGTCAGCGCTGGATGGACTTCACCTCGAGGAACTCCTCCAGACCGTATCGTCCGAGCTCGCGGCCGTTGCCGGACTGCTTGTAGCCGCCGAACGGTGCCATCGGGTTGAACGCGCCGCCGTTGACGTCGACCTGGCCGGTGCGCAGCCGCCGGGCGACCGCGATCGCGTGGTCCTGCTCGCCGAACACGGCACCGGCGAGCCCGTAGATCGTCGAGTTCGCGATCTCGACGGCCTCGTCCTCGGTCGAGTACGGGATCACCGACAGCACCGGGCCGAAGATCTCCTCCTGCGCGATGACGGCATCCGGCGCGACGTTGCCGAAGATCGTCGGACGGACGTACGCACCGCGGTCGAGGCCCTCGACCGAGCCGGGCCCGCCGAACGCGACGGTCGCGCCGTCGGCCACGCCGCGCTCGATGTAGGCGTTCACCCGCTCCTGCTGGGCGACCGAGGACATCGGCCCGATCCGGGTGGCCTCGTCGGTCGGGTCGCCGACGGTGTACTTCGCCGCGGCCGCCGCGGCCAGCTCCAGTGCCTCGTCGTGCTTCGCGGCCGGCACCAGCATCCGGGTCCACGCGGTACAGGTCTGGCCGCCGTTGATCCAGGCGTTGGCCAGTCCGACCTTGACCGCCTTGGCCAGGTCGGCGTCCTCCAGGACCACGTTGGCCGACTTGCCGCCCAGCTCCAGGGCGACCCGTTTGACGGTGTCGGAGGCGACGACGGAGACCCGCTTGCCCGCCCGGGTGGAACCGGTGAAGGACACCATGTCCACATCCGGGTGGGCGGCGATCGCCTCGCCGACCACCGGGCCGGTGCCGTGCACGACGTTGAACGCGCCCGCCGGCAGGCCCGCCTCGGCGGCGACCTCGGCCAGGACGGCCGCGGTCAGCGGGGCGATCTCCGTGGGCTTGAGCACGATGGTGTTGCCGGCCAGCAGCGCGGGCGCGACCTTGGCGACGATCTGGTGCAGCGGGTAGTTCCACGGCGTGATCGCGCCGACGACGCCGATCGGCTCACGCATGACCAGCGAGTTGCCGATCTCCTCGGTCCACGGGAAGTCGGGGGCGAGCGACGCGACGCCCGCCGACGTGGCCACCGGCATGGTCGCCTGCACCTTGCGCGCGAACGTGATGGGCGAGCCCATCTCGGCGGTGATCGAGGCCGCGATGTCCGCGGCGCGGGCCTTGAGGCCGTCGGAGATCCGCTGGACCACAGCGGCGCGCTCGGTGATGTCGGTCGTCGACCAGGCGGGGAACGCCGCCTTCGCCGCGGCGACGGCCCGGTCGACGTCGGCGGGGGTACCCGCAGGAACCGCCGCGACGGCCTCGCCGGTGGCGGGGTTGATCACCTCGATGCGGTCCGCGCCACCGGCGACGGCCTCGCCGCCGATCCAGTGCCCGGGTTCAGTGGTCGTGGGAGTCGTGGGGGCAGCCATCGGGCCATCCTCACACGTCGCGGCGTCACGTTGGTGTCGCATGTCCGGGAACCGCGACTCCGGCATCCGGTTGCCATGGCATCTCTCCCCGCCGGCGGTACCGCTTCCCCCACAGGACCCGCAGCTCGAGGCGTTGTTCATCGCCTCGGGGCGGCCATCTGCCCCGCAGCTACGCCGAGGGAGTGACAGGGAATTCGTTGACAGCTTTCCGGGGGTCCCGAGGCGCACCATTGACGGACCGTCGCGGAACGGAGGAAAAACCGAATGAAAATTGCGGACATCCTCGACGCCAAGGGTCGAACGGTGCATACCGCGCTGCCGTGGATCACCGTTGCGGAAGCGGTCGCACGGCTCAACAGACACCGAATCGGCGCTCTGCTGGCGTGCGACGCCGATCGCAAGATCTGCGGGATCCTCTCCGAGCGCGACATCATGCGCGGGCTGGGCCGGTACGGCAGCGAACTGCTCGACATGAAGATCGACGACGTGATGACCCACCACCCGGCCACCGTCAGCCCCGAGGAGACGGTCGCGCAGGCCATGGCCCAGATGACCCGGGGCCGCTATCGGCATCTTCCGGTCGTCGACCAGGGGGCGGTGGTCGGCATCGTGAGCATCGGGGACCTCGTGAAGCACCGGGTCAAGGAGATGGAGTTGGAGACGGGCGTCCTCCGCGACGCCGTCATCGCCCGCTACTGACGGCCCCTTCACGGCGGCGGCCCGCGTCAACCCTGAATGCAGCAAGGTGGCCTTGCTCCGAACCAGTCGGAGCAAGGCCACCTTGCTGCGTCGAATGTGCCGGGATCCGGCGACGGGGCTCAGTCGAACTGCGGGTCCTCGGTGCGGGTCCGCTTCAGCTCGAAGAAGTGCGGGTTCTCGGCCAGCAGCCGCGCCCCGTCGAACAGCCGCCCCGCCTGCTCCCCCGTGGGGACCTTGGAGATGACCGGGCCGAAGAAGGCGACGCCGTCGACGTGGATGGTCGGGGTACCGACGTCGAGGCCGACCGGGTCCATGCCGCGGTGGTGGCTCGCCTTGAGCTCCTCGTCGAAATCGGTGCTCCGGGCGGCGTCGGCGAGCGACGCGGGCAGATCGAGCTCGGCCAGCGCCTCCTTGACGACGACGTCGAAGTCCTTGTTGCCACCGTTGTGGATGCGGGTACCCAGCGCCGTGTACAGCGGCTCGAGGACTTCCTGGCCGTGCTGACGGGCGGCGGCGATGCAGACCCGGACCGGGCCCCATGCCTTCTCCATCAGCGCCCGGTAGTTCTCCGGGAGGTCACGGCCCTCGTTCAGCACGGCAAGGCTCATGACATGGAAGTTCAGCTCGATATCGCGCACCTCGCGGACCTCGAGGATCCAGCGCGAGGTCAGCCAGGCCCAGGGACACAGCGGGTCGAACCACAGGTCGACGCGGGCGCGTGCCGTCTCGGTGCTGGTCACGGGTTCTCCGATCATGGTCGTGCGGCGGTTTCGTGAGCGTTCCTACGATGGTCAACAACACCGCCGGACGCACTGTTCCCGCAGCGCGCCCCGGCCTGCTGCACTTTTTCGCGGCGCCCGCCGCGCCCACGTGGTTGGATCGACTGCCTTCGTGCTGGTGAACCGCTCGCGAACCGGCACAGAGCAGCATCGAGCCGCACTGCCAAGGAGTACTGAGGAGATTCGTGGCCCCGCCCAACCTGACCCGTACCGATGCCGAGCGGCGCGCCGCGCTCCTCGAGGTCGCCGACTACGACGTCGACCTCGACCTCACCGACGGCGACGGCAAGCCCGGTGACGCCACCTTCGCGACGACGACGACCGTCCGCTTCAGCTGCCGGGAACCGGGCGCCGACAGCTGGATCGACTTCGTCGGTGCCGGTGTCGAGTCCGCCACGCTCAACGGCGCCCCCCTGGACGTCTCCGGCTACCGGGAGGAGGACGGCATCGCGCTGCCCGGTCTCGCCGCGCAGAACGAGCTGACGGTCGTCGCCACCGGGCGGTACATGAACACCGGCGAGGGCCTGCACCGCTTCGTCGACCCGGTCGACGGCGGTGTCTACCTCTACAGCCAGTTCGAGACCGCCGACGCCAAGCGCATGTTCGTCTGCTTCGACCAGCCCGACCTCAAGGCGCGCTACCAGCTGAACGTGACCGCGCCGGCGGACTGGAAGGTCGTCTCGAACGCCGTCATCGAGCAGACCGAGCCGGCCGAGGCCGGTGCCGCCCGGCACCGTTTCGCCACCACCGAGATCATGTCCACCTACCTGGTGGCGCTGATCGCCGGCCCGTACAGCGAGTGGCGCGACGAGCATGACGGCATCCCGCTCGGCCTCTACTGCCGCGCCTCGCTGGCCGAGCACATGGACGCCGAGCGGCTGTTCACCGAGACCAAGCAAGGGTTCGACTTCTACCATCGCAACTTCGGTGTCCGGTACCCGTTCGGCAAGTACGACCAGCTGTTCGTGCCGGAGTTCAACGCCGGTGCGATGGAGAACGCGGGCGCGGTGACGTTCCTGGAGGACTACGTCTTCCGGTCGCGGGTCACCCGGTTCCTGTACGAGCGCCGCGCCGAGACCGTGCTGCACGAGATGGCGCACATGTGGTTCGGCGACCTGGTCACCATGCGCTGGTGGGACGACCTGTGGCTGAACGAGTCGTTCGCGACCTGGGCGTCGGTGTACTGCCAGGCCGAGGCGACCGAGTACACGCAGGCCTGGACGACGTTCGCCAACGTCGAGAAGTCCTGGGCATACCGCCAGGACCAGCTGCCCTCGACACACCCCATCGCCGCCGACATCCCGGACCTGCAGGCCGTCGAGGTCAACTTCGACGGGATCACCTACGCCAAGGGCGCGTCGGTCCTCAAGCAGCTCGTCGCCTACGTCGGCATCGAGCCGTTCCTGGCGGGGCTGCGCAGCTACTTCGCCGCGCACGCGTGGGGCAATGCGACGTTCGCCGACCTGATCGGCGCGCTCGAGGAGGCCTCGGGCCGCGACCTGTCGGACTGGGGCGCGCAGTGGCTCAAGACCACCGGGCTGAACATGCTGCGGCCCTCCTTCGAGGTCGACGACGAGGGCCGGTTCACCCGGTTCGAGGTCGTGCAGGGCGGAGCGCGGCCGGGCGCCGGTGAGCTGCGCACGCACCGGATCGCGGTCGGGATCTACGACGACGAGGCCGGCGAGAACGGGGACGAGATCCACGCCGGTTCGAAGCTCGTGCGCACGCACCGGGTCGAGGTCGACATCAGCGGCGAGCGCACCGAGGTCGGAGAGCTCGTCGGGGTGCCGCGGGGCAAGCTCATCCTGGTCAACGACGACGACCTCACCTACTGCGCGCTGCGCCTCGACCCGGACTCGCTCGCGGTGCTGGTCGACCGGATCGGCGACATCGCCGATCCGCTGCCCCGGACGCTGTGCTGGTCGGCGGCCTGGGAGATGACCCGGGAGGCCGAGCTCAAGGCCCGCGACTTCACCGCCCTGGTGGCGGGTGGTTTCGGTGCGGAGAGCGAGGTCGGCGTCGTGCAGCGGCTGCTGCTGCAGACGCAGACCGCGATCGGGTCCTACGCCGACGAGCAGTGGGCCGCCGAGCGGGGCTGGCCGCTGCTGACCGACGCGCTGCGGTTCCGGCTGGACACCGCGCCGCCCGGCTCGGATGCCCAGCTCACCACGGTCAACGCGCTGGCGGGCAGCGTCCTGGATCGGTCCATGCTGGACCGGATGAAGGGCTGGCTGCTCGACGTGGATGTGCCCGAGGGGCTGACCGTCGACACCGACCTGCGCTGGCGGCTGCTGCAGGCCCTCGCGGCGCACGGTGCCGCGACCGAGACCGAGATCAACGAGGAGTTGCAGCGCGATCCGACGGCGACCGGGCAGCGGCAGGCCGAGCGGGCCCGCGCGTTGATCCCGACCCCGGAGGCGAAGGCCCGGGCCTGGGACCGCGCGGTGCACGACGACGACCTGCCGAACGCGGTGAACGAAGCGATCATCTCCGGGTTCAGCCACCCGTCGCAGCGGGCCCTGCTGGCGCCGTACGTCGAGCGCTACTTCGCCGAGGTGGCCGACGTGTGGAACCGGCGGACCAGTGAGCGGGCACAGTCCGTGGTCCTGGGGCTGTTCCCGTCGTGGGCGGTGGACAAGGCGACGGTCGACGCCGCTGACGCCTGGCTGGCCGACGAGTCGCGGCCGCCGGCGCTGCGCCGGCTGGTGTCCGAGGGCCGGGCCGGGATCGTGCGGGCACTCGCCGCCCGGGAGTTCGACCGCTCGTAACGGTGTCGGCGCTCGTGCGCGGTATCGGCTGCGGTCGATACCGCGCACGAGGTGCGGGTGGACAGCCGCCCGGCCGCGCAGCCTGCGCCCGCGCACCGGCCGCGCGGACGGCGGTCCCGGCCGGCGGGGCCGCCGTGATCAGCGGCCGTCCCCGCCTCGCACCGGCTGCGCGTCCGGCCGCCGCTGCGACGGGACGACGGGCTCCGCCGGCGGGGCGGCGGGCCGCGGTGGCCCGCCCGCGGATCCCCCGCGGGGCGGCGGGGGCGGGGCCTGCCCGGGCCGCGCCGGGCCCGGCCGCAGCGGCACGTCCGTCCGCCGTGTCGGCGGGCCCGCCACGACGCGCGGGCCCGGCGCTGCTCCCCGGGGCGGGGCGGGTCGGCCGGGCACCGGCGGGACCTGCGCGCGCCCACCACCGAGCTCGGCGGCCAGCGCGGCGTTGGCCGCACCGCTGCGGTGCATCTTCTGCCAGCGCAGCCGCACGCCCCCGACGGCGGTCGCCGCCGACCGGACCAGCACCGCGTACATGAGCTGGCGGTAGGCCACCTGCTGCAGCGGCAGGACCAGCAGCCCGCGCGGTGACTCCCGGTCCAGCCCGAACGCGAGCGCGGCCACCCCGAACTGAACGATCAGTACGCTCCCCCAGCCCACCAGCGTCGCCAGCGGGTCCAGGTACAGCAGCCCGTAGATCAGCAACACGTCGATCAGCGGCGCCAGCAGCGGCAGGGCCACCTGGAACAGGGCGAGATGGGCGAGGGCCAGGCGGCCGAAGTGCCCGCCGTCGCCGCCGGCGAGCGCGGAGCGCCGGTGCTTCCACATCGACTGCATGGTCCCGTAGCTCCACCGGTAGCGCTGTCGCCACAGCTGGGACATCGTCGCCGGCGCCTCGGTCCAGGCGATGGCGCGCTCCTCGTAGACCACCCGCCACCCGGCCGCGCACACCGCCATCGTCAGGTCGGTGTCCTCGGCCAGGGTGTCGTCGCTCAGCCCGCCGACCTCGCGCAGCGCCGAACGCCGGAACGCCCCGACCGCGCCCGGAACGGTCGGCATGCACCGCAACAGGTCGTAGGCGCGGCGGTCGAGGTTGAACCCGATGACGTACTCGATGTGCTGCAGCTTCGCGACCAGGCCGGTGCGGTTGGCGATCTTGGCGTTGCCCGCGACGGCGCCCACCTCGGGGTCGGCGAAGGGCTGGACGAGGTGCCGCACGGTCGTGGGTTCGAAGACGGTGTCCCCGTCCATCATCACGATGATGTCGTGCCGGGCGTACGCGATGCCGGTGTTGAGCGCCGCGGGCTTGCCCGCGTTGCGCTGGCGGATGACCCGGACCCCCGGCAGACCGAGACCCTCGACGATGTCGGCGGTGCCGTCGGTCGAGCCGTCGTCGACCACCACGATCTCGATCGGATGATCGCTGGCAAGCAGCGACCGGACCGTCGAGGCGATGCACTCCCGCTCGTTGTAGGCGGGCACGACGACCGAGACGGGCCCGGTGACCGGCCGGCCCCAGGACCATCGGTCGGGCCGGCGCTGCCGCCTGTGCCGCACCGCGAGCACGATCACCACGAGCAGCCGCAGGAAGATCAGGACGACGGCGACGATCAGCAGCCACCCGAGCCCGTCGACGACGGTGGTGGCGATACCCACCGCCGTCAGCAGGACGGCCCCCTCCTGCCGGTGCGCCTGCGTCGCGGGCTGGTTGGCCGGCGGCAGACCCATCCCCTGGGTCACCGTGGTGAACCGGTAGCCGCGCTGCTGCAGTTCCGGGATCAACCGGTCCAGCGCGGCGACGGTCTGCTCCCGGTCGCCGCCCCCGTCGTGCAGCAGCACGATCCCGCCACGCCCGTTCTCGGGGACGGAGCTTCTGACGATCTTGTCGACGCCCGCTCGTTCCCAGTCCCGGCTGTCCACGTCGCTCAGCACCGTCAGCTGCCCGACCTCGGCCAACTGGCGGATGGTGTCCAACTGCGTGTTCGTGAGCGAGGACGCGCCTGACGAGTAGGGCGGGCGGCTGAGGTAGGTCGTCTCCCCGATCGCGCCGGCCAGCACCAGCTGAGTCTGCGCCATCTCGCGCTGGACGGTCTCGGCGGGCACCGTCGCCAGGTCCACGTGGCTGAACGTGTGCAGCCCGACCTCGGCCCCGGCATCGCGCATCTGCCGCACGACATCCGGGTACTGCGCGACCTGCGAGCCGACGACGAAGAAGGTCCCCGGCACGCCGTGTTTCTGCAGCACCCGGAGCACCTCGGGGCTCCATCGCGGATCCGGGCCGTCATCGAAGGTCAGGGCGACGGTGCGGTCCGGCATGCCGGCGGAACGCAGCCGGCCATCGGCGGCGTCGATGACCGGGCCACCGGAGCGGATCTCGCCGGGGACGGCGTCGAACGCCGGATCCTGTGGGACGGCCTCCGCATCGACGCCGATCGTCGCGCGCACGAAGCCGTCCACCATCAGGATCGAGACGAAACCGGCGAGCAGCAGGGCGACGACGATCCAGGCGGGACGCGGGATGCGGACCCTGGGGATTCGAGCTGCCACGGATCAGGACCCGGTCGGGGCGCCCGCCCCGTCCATCGACTCTCCGCCGGCCTGCGGCCGGCTTCCGGTCGGCCCGTCCGGGCTGGTCCCCCCGGTGGTCGGCCGCGACGTCGGCGACGTGGTATCCGGGGTCGTCGGAGCCGGCGTGGTCGCCGGGGGCGCCACGCTCGTGGGAGCGGCCGGGACCGCCGCAGCCGGTGTCGGAGCAGGCCGCGGCGATGCGGCGACCGGGGCCGGGGTACGGGTGGCGGCCGCGGTCCTCCTCGGCTTCGCCCGGGTGACGGCGTCGGCCGACTTGGTCGCCTCGGACTCGTCGGCCGGCGCGGGCTCGGGGCTGGCTGCGGCAGGCAACAGGCCGTCCACACCCCCGAGCAGCGGGTTCACCGATCCGCGGGCGAGGCTCAGCCCGGCCAGCACCATGTACACCGCGCACACCGCCGCGACCGCGTAGCTGATCAGGACGAGGCGCCGGCGGCGCCGACCGCTGTCGTCGACGAAGACCGGCGGCACGCGAGCGCCCGCGATCGCCGTCGTCGGGGAGTCGAGGTCCGTCGCGGACGGTCCGAGGACCGCCGTCGGGGAGTCGATTGCCGTCGTCGGCGAGTCATCGGTCACGAGGAAGCCGTCCTTACCTGTGGTTCCCCCGTCTCGGCACGCCCTGCGACAACCGGCTGCCATAGACGGAGAACGCGTTTCCCGGTGACGGAGGAGCTGGGGGTCGCACCACAGGGCTTGTCGAACGCCAGGCCCGCGCGTTACACGTTCGAGTGACAATCTGGCTCGCAAATCTCACTCTACGTGCCTAAAGGGACGTACCGCCCTCCTCGTTCGGCGGCATCACCGCTCATGGCCACCCCCTGGGCCGGCTCGGCCCTGACGCTGCGGGGGAGGCTGGCCCGGTTCTCTACGAGCGTGCCGTGGCGGATCTCCGTGGCTGGATTGCCCCGCCAGCACGCGCCGGGCGCGACCTCCTCGCCCTTCATCAGGAACGAGTCCGCGTCGATCACCGCCCCGGAACCCAGCGTTGTGCCGTAATGCACGAACGCCTTGACACCGAGGGTGCTGCGGGGCCCGATCACGATGCGGTCGGACTTGAAGGTGCCGTCCTCCATCGAATGGCACTGCACGACCGAACCCGCGTTCAGGTTGCAGTCGTCCCCGATGGTGACGAGGGACTTCTCCGGCATGCCCGTCCCGTCGTCGAAGACGCGGCGGCCCATCCGCACGCCCAGCAACCGCCACAGCACCGGCTTGAACGGGGTGCCGTTGAACAGCGCGAGGGCGCCGGACGCACTCAGCTTCCAGAACCGTTCGTGCCACCAGAAGTAGGGCTCGTAGATCGAGCAGAACCGCGGCCGGAGCGCACGGAAGCCGGCGACGCCGCGTTCCTGGAGCACCGCGAACGTGATCGCGAACAGCGTCATCGCGAGGATGCCGACGGCGATGACCACCTCGCCGAACCGGTCGTAGTAGTCCATCGCGATCAGGCCGATCAGGCTGACGCCGTAGACGTTGAGCCACCCGAGGAACAGCGCGAGCAGGATCGTCGCGATGTTGTAGCGGTTCTTGGCCGCGAGCCGGCGGCGGAACTCCTCGCCGGTCTTGAGGTGGTCGAACCGGGTGTCGCGCTGGACGGTCCGCGGGATCTCGAAGGCCGGCGAGCCGAGCAGGCCGACGTCGCGCCGGACGGGTCCGTCGATGGGGATCATGACCTTCGTCCCGAGCAGGCAGTTGTCACCGGTCCGGCCGCGGGAGGGATAGGCGATGTCGTTGCCGAGGAAGCTGTGCGACCCCAGCGACGTCCGCCGGACGCGGAAGGAGGTGTTCGAGTAGTCGGCGTTGAGGAACGTGAGCCCGTCGGAGACCATCGTTCCGCGACCGACGGCGGACAGGTACGGGATGTCGTGACGGACCTGCATCCCGAAGTTGGAGCCGGTCTGCTCCACGTGCGAGAGGTCGTACCCCACCCCCCGCAGGTACGTCACGATGTAGGAGCTGTCGCCGAACAGGCCCGTGAACATGGCCGAGTTCGTCATCCGCGTGATCACCCGCTGGATGTAATGGCGGAAGCCGTAGAGGCGGTAGACGGTGTCGGGCTGCAGGAACCGGAACAGCACCCGGGGAACCGTGACGATGAACAGCAGGGCCAACAGCACGCCGCCGAAGAACAGGACCGCCGTGTAGACCAGTACCTCCAGGTAGAACGCCCCGGTCGCAGGAGCCTCGTGGCCGGGACCCAGCAGGGTGCGCAACCACGGGATGTCCTCGAGGAGCGTGTACACGACGGCCAGCGCCACCGGGCCCAGCAGCACAACGCTGAGCAGTTGGACCGCACTGAACAGGAACCGGCGCAGCCCGCTGACGCGCAGCCGGCCGACCGCCCGGTAGTCGACCGTGGTCGGCTGGGCCGGCGATCCGTGCCAGCGCTCGCCCGCGGGCACGACCTGGCCTTCGTGCAGCGAGGACGCGTGACCGAGCTGGGACCGGTCACTCATCGTGGCGCCGATGTCGAGGACGGTGTGCTCGCTGACGACCACGTCGCGGCCCAGGGTGACCGGGCCGGTCTGGATCATCCCCCCCTGCGCCCGGTAGCCGCTGAAGAACACCTCCCTGCGGATGACGGTCCCGTCGCCGATGGTCAGCAGGTCGGTGCAGACCGGCACCGTGCGGGAGAGGATCACCACGTCGCGGCCGATCCTGGCGCCGAGCGCCCGCAGGTAGACCAGGTAGAGCGGGGAGCCGGCGAACATTGCCATCGGGTTGGCCCGGATCAGCGTCTTGACGACCCAGAACCGTACGTAGCGCAGGCTCCAGATCGGGATCTCCGTGGGCTTCCACCTCCCGATGAGCAGCCATTTGGCCGCGATCGGCAGACAGCAGTAGGCGACGAATGTCGCGGCCCCGAACCCGACCGAGCGGAGATAGGCGTCGACCCAGCCGGTCGCGGCGGACACCCACAGGAAACCGCGTTCGAGGACGACGGCCGCCAGATAGGTGGAAGCGAGGAACAACATCAGCTGCAACGCGCCGCACATGGCCCACCGGACACCGCGGACGGGTGCCCGCATGCTCCCGCCGCTCACCGCGACCGGGGGCGCCTCGGGCGGGGGCCCGACCGTGCCGAGCGCCGCGGCGAGGCTCCGGACGGTCGGATTGAGGTAGACGTCTCGCATCGACACCGCGGGAAGATCCGCCCGCTTGCGTACCCGGGCGCAGAACCGCGCCAGGAGCAGGGAGCTGGCGCCGAGATCGTCGAAGAAGTGGTCGGTGACGGAGACCTGTTCCAGCCCGAGGGCCGCGGCGAGGGCGTCGGCCAGACCGGCCTCGGCGCCGGTGCCGGGCTCGGCGTAGGTCGTCGACGCAACGGCGGAACGCCGTGCGGTCGGTGGGGGCAGTCTCTTGCGGTCGGCCTTGTCCGAGGTGGTCATCGGAATGGCCTGGAGGTGCTCCAGGTAGGCCGGGACCATGTAGGCCGGCAGACCGGCACGGAGCCGGGCGTAGACGGCGTCGCGGTCGAGCGGGGGGTGGCCGCTGCGCAGGCTGTAGTAGCCGACCAGCTCGACGATGCCGGGCTCGGGTTCGTAGGTGTCGACGACTGCGGCGGCGATGCCGGGCACCTGCAGCAGCACCGACTCGATCTCGGTCAGTTCGATGCGGTAGCCGCGGATCTTGACCTGGGTGTCGATCCGGCCGTGGTACTCGATCTCCCCGGCCGGGGTGACCCGGCCCAGGTCCCCGGTCCGGTAGATCCGCCCCGAGGGGTTGCCCGCGATCCCCAGAAAATCCGGGATGAACGCCTTCGCGGTCAGGTCCTCGCGATTGAGATAGCCGGTGGCCAGCCCGACCCCGGCGATCCCGATCTCCCCGATCTCGCCGTGGGGCAGCGCCCGGTACGGGTCGTCCGGGTCCAGGATGACCGTGGCGTAGGTGGGCAACGGCACCCCGATGGTGACCGGACGGTCCGGATGCACCACGGTCCAGGTCGCCGACACCGTCGCCTCGGTGGGCCCGTAGACGTTGAGGAACCGCCGCCCGGGGCGGTGCCAGCGCGCGATCAGGTCCTGCGGGCAGGCCTCTCCTGAGACGAGCAGGAACCGCAGGTCGGGCAGGTCGTCCTCGATCGTGGCGAGCAGGGTCGGCACGCAGCACATCGCGGTGACCCGCTGCTCGACGAGGAACCTGTGCAGATCCACCCCCAACAGGCTCGAGCCCGCCGGCTTGGGCACCAGCGTCGCGGCGGCCATCCAGGACACCCAGATCTCCTCGACGGAGAAGTCGAACGCGATCGTCATCCCCTGGTACATGCGGTCCTGCGCGCGGACCCCGTACACCTCGGCGGCGACCCGCACGAAGTTGCAGATGCTGGGGTGCCCGATCGCCACCCCCTTCGGCCGGCCGGTGGTGCCCGAGGTGTAGATCAGGTACGCCAGATCGTCGACCGGCTCGCCGCGCTCGGCGTCGGCCAGCCGGCGGTGGTCCTCGCGGCCGATCCGGCCCGCCATGTCGTCGACGCAGACGAGTAGTGCGCGGACCTCGCGCAGGTGGCCCCGCAGGTGCGACAGCGTCAGCACGACCACGGCCCCGGCGTCGGCCACGATGTAGGCCAGCCGGTCCGTCGGGAAGCCCGGGTCCAGCGGCACGTACGCCGCGTTGACCTTCAGCACCGCCAGCATCGCGATGTAGGACTGCACGGGGTCGTCGAACAGCAGTGCCACCCGGTGGCCGCCCCGGATGCCCCGGGCGAGCAGGTGCCGCGCCAGTTGGTTGGCGCGGGCGTCGAGCTCGTCGTAGGTGAGCGCACCGGTGCCCGCGTCGACCGCGAGGGCGTCGCTGCGGCCGTCGGCCCACAACTGATCGCACCGATCCTCGAACAGCCGGTCCAGCCGCTCCCCCGGCCGCCAGCGGACGTCGCCCGGGTCATCGGGGCAGACGAGCAGGAGGTCGGACGGCAACGGGGTGTCGGGCCCCCCGACGGGGAGGTCACCGACGTCCCGCGGATCGACGGTAGTGCTCATCAAGCCGACCGGACCGCAGCGGGCAGGTCCGGGGCGTGCAGGCCGAACACGCTGTGCAGGAGCCGGACCGCGTGCTGAACAGCCGCCACCGGGATGTGGAACGAGACCCGGCTCGGGGTGCTCGTCACCAGCTGCGGCTGGATACCGACGTCCGCCAGGGCGCCCAGGGCGCGCGCCGCCACCTCGGGGCGGCGGCTGATCCCGGTGCTGACGACGCTGACGGTGCCGAGCGCGTTCTGCACCGTCATCCGGGCACCGGTCGCGACGAACGCCGCGGCGACCTCGGTCTCGTCCAGCCCGGGCACGGTGAAATGGACCGCGCCGCCCTGGCGGACGATGGCGCCGAAGGCCGCGCCACGCTGCGCCAGCACGGCCGAGATCGTCGCCGGCGACATGTCACGCACTGTGTAGAGGGCCTCGCGCTCCCGATGCGCGATCCCGGTGATGTCGGATGCCTCGAACATCGGCCTCTCCTCCAGGATCCAGGTGCCGGCATCGGTCGTGAAACTCGATCGCACGTGGATGTCGACGTCGTGGGCCATGGCCAGCTCCACGGCTCGCGGTTGCAGAACACCGGCTCCGGCGGAGGCCAGCTGGAGCATCTCCTCGCGGCTGAGCGCGCTGAGCAGTCGCGCATCCGGGACCACCCGGGGGTCCGCGGTGTACACGCCGGCGACATCGGTGAAGATCTCGCACTCGTGCAGGTCCAGCGCCGCGGCGAGCGCCACGGCGGATGCCTCCGAACCGCGCCGGCCCAGGGTGGTGACATCACCTGTGGGCGAGAGCCCCTGGTAGCCCGTCACGAGCACGATGGCCCCGTCGTCGAGGGCCGAGACGATCCGGTCCGGCCGGATCTCGTGCAGCCGGGCGTTGCCGTGGCTCTCGTCGGTGGCGATCCCCGCCTGGGGGCCCGTCAGGGGGACGGCGTGTACCCCGAGCTCGTGCACGGCGATCGCGGCGAGCGCACACGAGATGCACTCCCCGACCGACAGCAGCGCGTCGAGCTCGCGCAACTGGTCCGTCGACGAGCCCATCGCCGAGAGCACCGCGACGACCCGGTGGCCCTCCCGGTGCGCGGCGACCATGCCCTCGGCGCCGGCCCGCAGCCGCTCCGGATCCGCGACCGACGTGCCACCGAACTTCCACACCACCAGCGGGCGGGAACGGAGGTCTGGCTGACGTGGCATGGTCACGGAACGACCGAGAGAGTCCCGAGCGAGGGCGGCGCGCACTGTTCGAACGCGTCGAGCAGGATTGCGCAGGCCTCGCTGATGACCTCGGCGGTCACGTTGAGCGGCGGCAACATCCGGACGACGCCGTCGTCACGGCCGCCGAGCTCCAAGATGAGACCGTGACGCAGCGCCTGGGTCTGGATGGCCTGCGCCAGCGCGCCGGCCGGTCGACCGTCGAGCGGGTCCGCCAGCTCGACGCCCCACATCAGCCCGCGCCCGCGGACCTCCCGCACCCAGGGGTGGCTACGCAGTTCTCCGAGCAGCTGCTCGAGCTGCTCGCCGCGCGCCCGCACGTTCGCCAGGACGTCGTCGCGGCGCACGATGCGCACCGTCTCCGCCCCCGCGGCGAACGCCAGCTGGTTGCCGCGGAACGTCCCGGTGTGCGCTCCAGGAGCCCAGGCGTCGAGCCGCTCGTCGTAGATGATGATGGCGACGGGAGCGCCGATCCCGCTGAGCGCCTTCGACGCGATGATCACGTCCGGCTCGATGTCGTACTGCTCGAACGCGAACCACGTGCCGGTCCGCCCACACCCGGTCTGCACCTCGTCCACGACCAGCGGTATGTCGAGCTCGCGGGTCAATGCCCGCAGCCGGCGCACGAAATCCGGGCGGGCCGGAATCACCCCGCCCTCACCCTGCACCATTTCCAGCACCACGGCGGCCGGCAACGGGACGCCCCCGTTGGGGTCGCCCAGCGACCGTTCCAGCAGGCCGATGCAGTTGGTCGCGCACAGGTCCGGGTGCAACCCCATCGGGCACCTGCTGCAATAGGAGTACGGGAAGAAGTGCACGCCGGGCACCCCGTTCGCGACCGGCCTCTTGTGGGCCACCAGGCCGGTGAGAGCCATCGCGGCGTGGGTGGTCCCGTGGAATCCGCCTTGGAAAGAGACCACGTCGCCCCGGCCGGTCGCGGTCTTGCAGAGCTTGAGGGCGGCGTCGACGGCGTTCGCCCCCGTCGGCCCACAGAAATGCAGCTTCATCCGGTCCCGCATGGCCGCCGGGAGCATCGACAGCTGCGCCGTGGTGAACGCGTCCTTCGCCGGCGTCGGGAAGTCGAGACCGTGGGTCAGCCGCCCGAGCTGTCCGGTCACGGCCGCCACCAGTTCGGGGTGGTTGTGCCCGAGCGAGAGGACTCCGGCGCCTGTCAGGAAGTCGATGAAGACGTTGCCGTCGAGATCGCGTACGAAGCTGCCGGCGGCCTCGTCGATCGCGATGGGGAGGTGACGTGGGTACACCCGGGCGTTGGACTCGCGGCGGCTCTGGCGCTCGAGGAGTTCAGCGGAGCGAGGTCCCGGTACCGCTCCGTACACGTGGGGCCGGGTGGCCCCACCGAGATGATCGAGAAGGGTCATCCGGACCTCCTGACATGTTGGGTGCGTGCGGGAGCGACTGCGGTGCGCTCCGCGCGTCTCCGGCAGCGGGTGCCGTCAACCTCATCCCCGACCTGCACGGGGGTTGGAGGCGTCTCCCCGACCGGGGAACGGTTGCCGTCCCTACTCGTTCCGGAGAGGCCGCCCTGCTTCCGATAAGCGACTGGGCGGCTCTCACTGTGGACATCGAACAGTTCGATGGTGATGTTTCGCTCATCCGAGATTGACCACTCGAACGGCGCTGATGAGCAAGCGCTCACCCGAACGGGTCAGGAGGCCCGCTCACCGGAACAGACGAGGGATTCTGCACCTACCGCTCCCCGATCAGCGGCCTGTTAACAGCAAATCATGGTCCGAGCGGGTTGTTCCCTTCGCCATCGCAAATAACGCCTCGGAATCGATCCGATACGCAGCGCGAAACGGAACCGCAAATCTATGTCAGGACGCCGTGGCCGGCCTCGCCGGCCGAACGGATTCGCCTTCCGCAGCCCGGCAGTGGCCGCCGTCGGGGAGCGTGACCACGCCGGGGCGGCCCGCGGGACCCCTGGGCGTGTGGAATCCGATCGGGACCCCCACGCGGGCGGTCGGTCCTCGGCCGATGTGCGGTCCGAAGCCCGGGGAGCACGTGTGCCCTCCGCGGCGGATCCGGGCCACCCTGAAAGGCCCGGGTAACCGTCCCGGGCGGCGTCGCATGGACAGGCGGGCGGCCATGACCGAGGTCGGGGACGGGCCCACCCTCCCGGACCTCGCGCCCCGCGCCGGGTCGGAACCGGGGTGGTCTGCGATGGCCGCGTGGAGTCGGGGATGGCCGTACCCGGTGATCCAGCCAGGTGAAGCCCTTCGACGACTCGACGGTCGGGGCGGAGAGCCCGGGAGGGTCTCCGCTCGCGACCTGACCGCCCTGTGGGCGCAGTCGCGGATGCACGATGCCGCGCACCGCCGCGGTGCCTGTGCGCACCCCCCCGTGCGCACAGGCACCTACGGGCCGCCGGGATCCGCCCGCAGAAAGCGTCACCCACACGTCGAGCAATTCCTTTACCGAATGAATTGGACTTCAAGACCGATCCTTGACTTCGTCCAATTCTCCGACGGTGTCGGACTCGTCGCCCGGCCCTGCCTCGTTACCTCATCACCGAAAATTTCCATCGATGGCTGGCGAAGTTCTCACCAGAACGTACATGTCGGCATTTAACGGATCATTTTCGAATAGGCCAACGAGCCCATACCACACATTTCTACAACGCTGTCCGCATCGTCCTGCCACCCTCGGTGTCGTCCCCACGTGGTGCGGTGGCCCAGCACGCCACCGGCCGCAGTGCTCGGGCCACGGCGGGGTTCCTGGACGGCGGCGCGCCGGACGCCCTTGTAACGGCCGTCTGCTTCATGGTCCTCGCCAGTTGCACGCCGGGCCGTCGCCGTGCCCTGGACCGAATCGGTTGCGGCCAACGGGAGGGCAATGGCCTCCTCACCGGCGCCTGTCACCTCACCGGCCGTCAGCGGGCCCGTCACGCACGACTGTGTGACCTTCTACGCCGGCTACGACAACGGCCCGTCCGACAGCGCGGTCATCGCCCACCCCGACAACCGGCACCCCATCGCCGGGGGGCGCCGGCACCATCGAGGACCCTGGCACTCGGGACCGGCGCGAACGTCCGGTCGATGCCCTCGTACCACCCGCGCCGCAGAAGTACTTCGTCATGGAGGACGACTGCGCGACGTGCATCGAGGAGTAGGAAGCGCTCCGCCGCCCGCACCTGGACCTTGGATCTCGGCCACCAGCGACCGCACATTGCTGTAGAGCAATACCGAAGACAGGAGAAGCTCTACATCGGGCACGGTTGCGGAACTGATCAGGGTCCTGCTGAACGGTCACAGCTGGTCGCCGGGGATCGCACGGGGCACCCCGCAGGGCCGAGCGCCTGCCCGGCATCCGGCATCGTCACCAACGGTGGGCACTCCGGTAGAGCGCCACCGCCTCGAGTTGCGAACCGACCTCGAGCTTGGTGAGCACAGCCCGGATCTGGGTCCGGACGGTGGCGAGGGAGACGACGAACTGATCCGCGACCGCCTGGGCGCGGCGGCCGCGCGCCAGCTCGGCGAGCACCTCGCGTTCGCGCTGAGTGAGCCGGTCGAGCTTCTCCGCGATCGCGCTCTTCTCGGCCTCACGATCGTGGTGCAGATCGATGAAATGCTGCCGGCGTGCCTCGCCCATCACCTCACGGCCGGCTGCAGCGTCCCGGACCGCGCGCAGCAGCGTCGGGAAGGGAGCGTTCTTGGGCACCCAGGCCAACGCCCCCGCCTCCAGTGCGGCCCCGATACGGCCGTGGTCGGCGCTGCCGGACAAGACCAGGATCCGCCAGCCCCATGAGCCCAGAGGCTCGACCAGGTCGATCCCGTCGATCCGGTTGCCGTGGCGGTCGCGGCCCAGGTCGAGGTCCAGCAGGGCGAGCCCGGCAGGCAGGGCGGCGGCCTCGGCGAGGATGGCGTCGACGCTCCGGGCACCGCAGTGGTACGCCTGCATGCCCTCGGCACGCAGGCTCAACGCCAGGGACGTCCCGACCAGTTGGTGGTCATCGACGATGAAGACGGGCAGGTCCGAGGCACCGGGTGACGATTCGGTCATGACGTCGATCAGCTGGCGCCGCCAAGCACCGCCAGAGGTGGAAGCACCCAGACATCGCAGCATGTACTGCACCGAACAGCCCACATGCTACAACCATATGGGGTCTGACAAGTCGGAGCGTATCGAAACAGCCGACCGGGTTGCGGCGTCAGCGGGTGCGGGCCCGGCCGCCCGCCTGGTCGGCCAGCATGCGCAGACCGCTGAGCAGCCCGCCCAGCAGGTCGCCCTCCCTGAACGATGCGACCATGCTCATCACGGCCAGCTTCGCGCCGCGGTCGGGCAGGCGCAGCCGGGCCTCGGGGCCGGTCAGCACCTCCACCACCCGGTGCTCCGGGTCGACCGCCACCATCACGGCCTCCGCGGAACCCTCGAGCTGGTCGTGCAGCTGGGCGACCCGCTGGTCGGGCTTGTCACCCAGGTCGCCGAGGTAGACGCTGAATCGCAGGCCCGTCTCGCGGCTCGCGAGGGTCAACGCCTCGTCGAGGCGGGAGAGCTGAACCGGGCTGAACGGCTGGTCGGCGCGGGAGAGCTCCTGGAACACCTCGGCCGTGGAGACCCGGCCGGAGGAGGTGACAACCGAACCCTCCGGCAGGTCGTTCGGGTCGATCTCGGCCAGCGCGCCGCCGTGTCCGCCGTGCTCACCAGTTGCCACGGGCACCTCCCCGACCACCGGCCGCAGCCGCATCCGACCCGGGCTCGTCGTGCGCAGGCGGAAGCCCCGCACCCTCCGGGTTCGCCGTCCACCACATGGGCTCGTAGGACCACGGCTGACCGGCCCGGTACCGCGGGCGGCGCGCCATCTTGGGCGCCATCACCAGGAGGGCGATCAGCAGGTACAACGCCAGCGGCGGCACGACGAACAGCAGCACCGTCTCCACCATGCTCACAGGAGAAACCTAGCCGACCCGGATCACCGTCGGGCCACCAGGTCGGCAGGCGTCGACCACCCCACCCGGCCACGACCTCGAGCTGCGCACCCAGGGCCAGGAGCAGGGCGTCGTCGCCGGGGCGGCCGACGAGCTGGACGGCCGCCGGCAGCTCCGGGCCGTCCGGTGTGTCCGTCTCGTCCCGAGCCCAGGCCACGGGCAGGCTGAGCGCCCTGCCCCGTTCCCGCCACCACCGGGTCCGGCGCCAGCAGCGGCTCGGCCTCCACGGGCACCGGGTGCACCATCGACGGCGACTTCGCCTTCCCGAGCGGGCACGCCGGTGCTGCGGGCGCGTTGGGCCTGGTCGCCGCGCCGCTGCTGGTGAGTCTGCTGCGGCCCGAGCCACGAGTCGCGGCCGTCGCCCTGGTGGCCGACACCTCGCTGACCGGAGCGGGCATGGCGCTCACGCTCGTCGCCGAGGACATCCACTATGCCACCGACACGGTCGGCGGGCTCAGCATCGCGGTGGCCGTCGTGCTGACCACGGCGCTGATCGACGACCGATTCGCCGAACGGCGGCCACCGACCTGGCCGCGGTCGCCGAACTCACCGGGTCGGACCTGAGGGAGCGGCCACCGCAACGACATCCACTTGCCGACGTCCTGCGAGTGTCGAAGCCTCGCGGCGCGACGAAACGTTCGACGACCCGCCAGCGAAACCTTCGGTAAGGGTCTGGCGCGCCTCGGAGCAGCTGTTCATCGCTGAGTCGTGAACGCGGTAGCACCGCCATAGCAGTCCAACGACCGGTTCACCCCACAACTCACTGAGTACGACATTGCAGAGAGGGAGCTACTGTGATCGCTCACGTGTTCACGAAGGCACTCAAACCGCCCTATGTGTGGGCACGGGAAGCGGTCATCGACATCGTGTTTGAGAGGCGTTACGGCGTAAAGACCTCGGGCGAGGTCAGTTTGGAAGAGCTCGGGCTGCACGGAAAGGAGCGCCGGGACTACCTTCCGTCCGGTATCCTTACACTACGGCGAATGCTTCCCGTCAAGTCGGTCACACCTGAGGACGTCTTCATCGACTTCGGATCGGGCAAGGGCAGGGTCGTGCTCCTGGCTGCGCTCGGCTACCCATTCCGCCGGGTCATCGGAGTGGAGATCTCTGAGCGACTTCACAGGATCGCTCAGCAGAATCTGCAGCGCAACAGAGATCGGCTCCGATGCCGGGACGTCGAGCTCATTCACTCGGATGTACTCGACTTCAGCATCCCGGACGATGTCACCATCGCCTTCTTCTACAACCCCTTCGGCGGCAGGACGTTCGAGACTATCGTCGACCATCTCCTGGCCTCGGTGGACCGCAACCCTCGACCATTGAGGATCATCTATGGAAACCCGGTCGAGGAGAGTGCCTTGCTCGCCACCGGACGAGTGCGGCAGACCGGCGCCGTTCGCGGGCTGCGCCCCGGCTCTGAGTGGGCACGGTCCAACGCCTTCCGGATATACGCCATGAACTGAGTGAGGGAACTGCCGGCGCACGATCGGGCGGTGAATCCAGCTCTCGTCTGTGGTGCGAACACCTCCGATGCGGTCGCGCCACGATTCCGGGTGCCGACCGGCCCGCAGGGCCACCGATCACGACATCAACGCAGGCGGCGGCTCGTCACGCTGTCCATCCCACCGTTGTGGCAGCGTACTCGGACAAGGAGGGCGGGCCGCCGACGTTCACGGGTCGCGACGCCACCCCGCCTGTGAGCGTTCCTCAACCTTGGGCCAGAGGTTGCGCGTCGACACTCGTTGGATCACGCAAGGGTCCTGCGATTCAGGGTGCGTCCTACGCCCACCCAGTAGAAGCCAGCCCGCCGTACAACATCCGGGTCCAGCAAGTTCCTGGTATCGATGATGACGGGACGCCGCACGATCGTTGCGAGATGCGGCCAGTCGAGACTCCGGAAGTCCGCCCATTCGGTCAATATCACGATCGCGTCAACGTCCTTGGCGACGAGATACGGGTCATCCACCAGTACAACGCCGGGGGTGTTGATTCTGGTGTCAGCCGGAAGTGCGGGGTCATAGGCGATCAGTTCTGCGCCGGCCTGACGCAGTTGGGCAACGACGGCAAGGGCAGGCGAACCGCGCAGGTCGTCCGTCCCCGCCTTGAATGTGAGCCCGAGGACAGCCAACCGCTTCCACCTGAGGGAGCCGGTTCGCTTGCCAGTGACCGCTTCGCGAACCTTGTCAACCATGCGCTGATACTGGCGGATATTCGTATCGATCGTAGCGCGCAGTAGTCGAAACTCGAAGTCGACAGCGTCCGCAACCTGCAACAGCGCTTGGGTGTCCTTCGGCAGACACGATCCACCCCAGCCGGGCCCCGGCGACAGGAATGCCTGCCCGATCCGCCGATCGTACCCAATTCCCTCGGTCACATCGACAATGTCCGCATTCAGTCGCTCACACAACTCAGCGATCGCATTGACGTAGGACAGTTTCATCGCCAAGAAGCAGTTGGCCGCATACTTGACCATCTCGGCACTCGCCGCATCGGTGAGGACGGTGGGCGCACCCAACCGAGCGTAGAGCGCCGCAACGCGCTCTGCGGCATCCGAAACATCCGATCCGACGACAACCCTGTCAGGGTTCAGAAAGTCCCGTACCGCACAGCCCTCCCGGAGAAACTCCGGATTACTGACGACAGGAATATCCGATCGCATGAGCAGTTCGGTGGCTCGTTCCGCGGTGCCTACCGGAACCGTTGACTTGTTGACCAGCACACAGCCGGAGGGTAGCTTCTCCCGAAGCTCTTCCAGTACCGCCTCAATCGCTTCGAGATCAGCGACTCCGCCAACACCCATCGGCGTCGGCAGGCAAAGGAATATAACCTCGACCGGCTTTGCATCTGCCGCCAGTTCATCCAAAGCCCCAGTCGCACCCACGACGAACGACAATCGGCCGGCAGCGACGCCTTCAGCCACCAAACCCGCAAGTCCGGGCTCGCGGATGTCGATTTCACCGGCCTGCAATCTGCCAATCTTGTCCTCATCGAGATCTGCGCACACTACCCGATGACCCAACGACGCCATGCACGCAGCGGTCGTCAGTCCGACGTAACCCGCGCCCACCACAGCGATCCGACGTACGAACACTTCAGAACAGTCCCTTCGCATACCCATCGTCGAGCTCTTTGCACAGCTGCACACCGCAGCGAGAGTGAATGTCGGCCGAGTGCATGTGCAGGAAACCGGTGTCGGCCTCCGGTCGGGATGACCGTTCCACGGAAGACCCCCTTGGCGGCAGGCGAGCGGCGCATCGATGTAGTGGCTTCGGGAGTGCTCGACCGCAGGCGATGATGCGTTACCGCTCGACCAGATCCGGGACTCACGAAGTGATCCAATTCAGCGATACGCGTTTCCCAAGGTGGATCCGCATGACCGTCGCGACACCGGACGTCGTGCCTGCGCACGTGGGCCGGCAGTGGTCTCAGCACGTCGGGCAGGACCGGGCGGCGCTGTTCGGCGCTTCGCACGCCGGGCAGGTGGACGAGCAGACACACCGACCGGGCCGCTCGACCGGTGTGGAGGTCGCCGAGCGGCTGCGGGGCCCGACGATCAGGTCGTCCCCGGTCCTTGATGCGGGCACGCTCGGGGACTGCGGCCCGCTGGGATGCGAACTCGAACACCTTGCCCTCACGGGGTGAGGATCAATGTCGACCAGGCGGGACCGCCGACAGCCTTTGCGGGCTGGCTGAGGTGGGCTCGGGCGGTCGCGGCGTGGCTGCTCAGTGCACGTAACGGCACACGGCCTCGTAACGACCTCCGGTGCGTGTCGGGCGACACCGCCCGGCCGTCCTCGCAGGTCCGAGTCCAGCACTCGTCGTACCGCACTCGGACCCATCAGAGGAATCGTGACGTCGCGAAGGGGGCAGGTTGTCGGGCCAGGTCGAACAAGCGGCCACCCCGGGACGGATTCCGCTCCGGGCTACGGCACCAGCAGCGTTGCCATCGACCGAGCGCGGGACTGAGAGGTCGCACGCACAGGAGCCCTGCCCTCGGGTGGCTGACGGGCCGCGGGAGGGACAGCGCTGGTCCGTGACGTCAGTCGATGTGGCCTTCGGTCCAAGGCAAGTCGATTCGACTGTGATGTGATCGGCGGTTCGCAGGATTGCCGCCCATATCGCACTCGAAATCCATGCTGCCGCCGTGGCGCGCCCAACCGTCTTCGAGCAGAGGAGTTCAGCCGGATGCCGGTCTCATCAGAACAGGATCTGTCGATAGAGGCATCACCTCGGCCTGACCCTGGGAAGCTGATCGAGTGGGATCGACTGGTGGCCGAAACACCCGGTAGCGACGTGACCCAGCTTTCCGGATGGGCGACCTTGCGCGCCACGACGGGCTACTCGCCCCTGTACATCCTCGCGACACAGCGTGGCCGAGTCCTTGGCGGCGCCCAGCTCCTGACCCGCCGGATTCCTGTCCTCGGCAGGATTGCGTACCTCCCGAACGGCCCGATCATCGACCCCTCTTCACCCCATCCCGGGGATGTGCTGGCGAAGCTCTGCGCGGCGCTGGAAGCGGTGGGTCGGCACCGAGTCCGGATGCTGTTCGTACAGCCGCCGGACGGCGGTCAGGATGTCACGATCGAGCTCCTGCGTCACGGATTTCAATACTCGGAAGTCGGTATCGCACCAAGTGCAACACTCAGGATAGATCTCGAAAAAACCGAGGAGGAACTCTTCCGCAATGCGAATGCAACGCTCCGTCGGTGGACCAAGAGGTGGGCTGCACACGGCGTATCGGTGCGTCAAGGCGATGAATCCGATATTCCTAAGCTAGCAGAACTCGTTCATATCACCGCGGCACATCAAGGCTTCAAGCCCTTCTCCTCGAGCTATCTCTGTACGATGTACCAGGAGCTCGCGGCAGCCGGGCACATGGTGCTGTTCGCCGGCGAAGTGGATGGCCGTACTGTGGCAATCGACGGCCTCACTGGTTGCGGCGGTGTGCTGCACGCCCGACTCGGTGGCTTCGACCGATCTGCCGAAGCAACTCGCCTCAACGTCACCAGCGCCGTGCAGTGGAGGGCAATTCAGTGGGCAAAGGAGAACGGCTACCGCTGGTTCGATCTCGGAGGCATTAAGCAGGCGACGCTGCACGAACTGCTGTCGGGTCGCCCACCAAATCTGGACATGATGTCCGGCGGAGATCGGTTTAAGGTCAAATTCGGTGGAGCCCCCCACCGCTTCCCGCCGGCAGTCGAGTTGATCGCCTCACCGATCCTACGAAGGGCTCTCGAGCGGCTTCGCGGGTCGAGGGCTGGACGACGCACTCTGGAACGAGTCAAGGCCTTGGCGCGAGGGGGTCGTATTCCGCGGTCCCCGGCGCCGTGATGGCTGCGCGACGGCCGCGAACGGGGACGACGATGAGCAGGCGCAACCGGCCGGTCCGGCAGATCCTCGTCGTCTGTGCTGTCACGGCACTCGCGATCTCCGCCCTGCTGACGCTGTCGGCGCGCGACGAAGCAGGCACGGCTGGCCCACCCACGGACTGTTGGCGGACCGTGAGAGACGCCGCATCCCTAGCGGATGCCGTGGCGGTCATCGAACCTTCCCAGAGGCTGTGCCTTGCCGGCACAGGCCTCGCCGATGTCACGCTGGCGCTTGACCGGTCCGGAAAGCCTGGCTCCCCAATCGTCCTGTCCGGCGCGGGCGCGGCATTGTCTGCAATTGCGATCAGTGCGGATGACATCGTCGTGCAGGATCTGACGATCGTCGGACCCGGCGGGATCAAGCTGCGCGGCAGCAGACTCACCGCTCAGGACAACACGATATTAAGCGGCCACGGAGGAATCCTTTGTGAATGCGCAGATTCGGTAATCGAGCGCAACGAGGTCACCGGGGCAGACGGCGCAGGAATATACATCGTCGGCGAACAGATCACAGTGAACGGGAACACCATCAGTGGATCCGTGGCCCTCTCAAGGGATGCCGACGGCATCCGATTCTTCGGAACTGGACTGCGCATTGTAAACAATGTCATCCGTGATATAAAGGATGATGGATATCCCTCCGGAGATAGGCCGCATACGGACTGCTTCCAGACTTACGACAACGACAGTCCACCGACTTACGACGTCATCATCGCGGGCAATCGGTGCACGAATGTCGACCATCAATGTTTGATTGCCACTGGCGATGAACGCCGAAACTCGGGCACTCCGGACGGTGTCAGGACAATCGTTTTCGAGGACAACACTTGCGAGGTAGAAGGCTCCCAGGCCGTGCTGCTCCGCGGATACCCGCACGTCAGCGTGCGCAACAACTCTCTCAATGCGACCTATCACGGGGTAGTGCTGACCGAAGGTTCGACTGACGTGACAGTTATTGGCAACGAGGTTGGTGGTGGTGCACAGATCTATTATCTCGACAGCGACTCAGAACCAGATTTCCGTGAGGCGAGAAACCGCGCCGTTCACTGAGTAGGTGGTCGTCAGCAGAAGTAGCGGTACAGCAACGCCCCTGCACGCGTTGTGATTTCATCGGAAACTCCGTCCGCGACGAACAGCTTGGTGATTTCAGTCAGCAGATCGTCTGCCTCTGCATTCCTTTCTCGCTCACCTGAACTCAGCGTTGCAATGCGGCGCTCGAAGCTTGCCCACTTTCGTTTGTAGGCGACGAGCCCTGACTGTGTCAGATCACTGAGGCCCCAGTCGAGAAGACCCAGCCCTCGGTCCGTCGCCCATTGAATTGCAGCCCAGTGCACTGCATCATTCGGGCGCACCGATAGATACCCTGCGAGCGAAGCTCCAAACTTGTAGTACAACACATCCTGCCAGACGAGATAGATCGCGCCGGCGATCGGCCGACCCTCGAGGTAGGCAATCGCGGTCACGATAGCGTTGTCGGCAGCGAAGTTCTTCCACACCTGCTCGAAGAAGGCGAGTGGCTGGGCGAGCAGCCGATATTTGTGTCTACGCAACGCGACGTGCAGGCCGTGATAGACGCGTACTGACTCGAGCGACGTACTCGTGACAACTCGTACCTCCTCCCGCTCTGCGGTGGCGATGTTTCGGCGAACCGATGGGTGGAATCGGCTGCGTAGCTCGTCCGGTGAAGGGCCCAGTGGCGTGCCGTGCCAGGCGGCTTCGCCCACTTCGGTGAAGCGCGGATCCGTGGTCGGAGCCGCGCCGTCTAGGCACCGCACCGTGAGGTGTGGACCTGCCGCCAGGGCCGGACCTGCCAGCACGGGCCACGTCGTGGGGTCTACGAGCGGTGGCTCCGCCCGATCGGAGAAAGGCAGGCTCAGCAACCGCTCGCCGCGGATGTCGCGCACGGGCACCCACGCGAATCCGCCCAACACTCGTCCATCGCTGTCGACTGCCAGTCGGCCCTCTGGTGTGAAGCCGTAGGTCTCGCAAATCGCGCTGATCCACCCGGGCGCGGTGAAGAGACTGCCATGTGGCCCCGCAGCCAGCCCATGCCAGCAGGGATCCGTTCGGGGGTCGACTGCCACGACGTCGAGCGTGGTCATGGGCGGAGCCGGAACGGAGGCGGGCTCGAGTTGCGCATTATGGCCCTCGACATGGAAGCAATCAGGTCATCGACGGTGATCGCATCGGGTTCGCGAACCAGTGCGAGCCCTCGGCGTGTGAGTTCGGCACCGAGCTGTTTCTGGTGATCGTCGCCGATTTCTCCCCGCGCGGACGCCCGGGGAGCCAGAATCGGGTATCGGCCCTGCTCCAGAGCAGCGACGGCCGATCCGGTCCCGGCGTGGCTGACAACGATGTCGGCTCTGCGCAACGCTGTGGCGAAATCACCAGACGGAATGGATGGCAGTGCCCGAATCGGCAGGTCATCGACCTCGGTGCCGGCCGTCTGCCACAGCGTCCGCACCCGACGGTCCACTGCTCGGGCCAGCGGCCCATCGGGTGTGAGAAGCGGGATAAGGTGTTCAACAAGCCGGCGGAACGGGAACCCGGTAGCGATTCCGAGCGTCACGACGACGCGCAGTTCATCGCCGGAGCTGGCGAACCGCTTAGTGGGTTGATAGCTGTCGAAGATGTTTCCGGCATACATCCAGCGCCGACCCGCCCACCCAGTGTACTGGCTGTACAGGCGAATGAGTGGAATTCGGCCGAGAAGCCGCCCGGTGAGCGACGGCCCGACGACTCGGGTCGCGCTCTCCACGTAGTGGCAGGAGACACCTCGGGCGGCGAGATACGGCAGATAGCCGAGCGCTATGCCGGAGCCGGTCGAGATCGCTCTCGTGATCTTCCACTCGCGCCATAGGCGGTGGGCCGTCGGTACGCAGCGGAGGACCCCGCGCACATCCCTGGGGTGGACGTCAGCAACGAAGTGAGCCGTCCGGTCACAGAGGATCGATGTACTCAGGTGATCAGCATTCGTCACCCAGAGAGCATCCCCCTCGGGGGCGATCCGCTCGGACAACTCTGCGAGTTGACGAAGGTGGCCTCCGGTCGTGGCCAGGAACAACGTGGTCATCGGCGACTCTCCTCACACAACGCAACTCCTCTGTGGCGCCTGCTGGACACGTCGATCACCTTCGATGACTCCTGTCGTGATGGCAATGAGGGTGAAGATCAGATCTCCTGACCCGCGCAGCAGGAGATGGATGTCGATCAATGACAGGACCAGCACCATCCACCAGGCAACCTCTAGCGCAGAGGCACAGGCACCGGTGGCGCCCGGATGATCCGCGCTGCTTCGTATCTGGCGATTCAGCATGATGGCGAACCACGCGAACCCGACAAACAAAGGAATTCCGCCCACCCACAACAGCTGCAGGTATCCGGCTTCGAGATACAACAGTTCACGCCAGACGTCAGGCGCCGGTAGCACCGAGTTCGGCGAGACGCCGATCAAGAATCCCCAGTCGGCGATGTGCGGCCAGTAGACACTGGCGATATTGTCCCATCTGGTGAGCCAGCTGATCGGTAGCCCGCGCTCTCCACCAAAACCCTCCAGCCGAGCGCTGACAACCGGTGCCCCCACAATGAGCAGAGGCACGGTGACCGGAATCAGACGCACAGCTCGCCGACGCAGTCCAGGGTACCGGCAGAGGATCACAACCACAGAAAGCAGCGCAGCGATCCAGGTGGAGAACTGGCCGGATGCCAGTACACCTGCCGCCAAGAAAGATCCGAGAACGATCCTCTCCCGCCGGCCGAGGATGCCTCGCACACTGCTGGCGATCACTAGAGCGAGCCCGATGGTGATGAAGTCGCCTGTGGCGATCGCGTGGCCCAGTGTCGTGGTTCCACGGTCGGTCGTCACCGGAGAATCCTCGGGCGACCAGAATGTGTTCAAAAGGCTCACCACCGGACCGAAGCCGCGTGTCTGCAGCAGCGCTAGAACTGCGATTACGGCGGCCGTCCACATGATGATCCGGATGCACCGGAGTCGCTGCTGCTCGTTTAGCACCGTCGTTCGTACGAGCAGCAGTAGTCCGACCAGCTTGCAGATAGGCAGTACTGCCATCATGTCCGACAACTCTGGGGTTTGACCACGGAGCATCATCGACGTGATCGGCCACAGTGTAGACAGCAGGACGAATGCTGCTAGCGGTCCGTCGATGGGTCGGAACCGTAGTCGAAGCGGCTTTCCGTTGAGATAACGAAGATATCCCCCTGTCATTGCTGCGGCTATGCACAGGAGGAGCAGAGCCTCGTTCGGTCGAAATACCGGAAGGACACGATCGCGCCCGAGTCCGGCCAGGAACGGCAAGGTCACGAGGTAGACGTAGGTCCCGGCCACGGGTCGCCACGCGACGAGTGCGAAAAACCCCCCAGCGGCTACTGCCGCGACCGCCGCCCGGCCTCCGACAACGCTGGAGAGTGCTAGGACCACCACCATTCCGCCGCCGGCAGCGACAAGCACGACGGGATCCACGAAGGGTGGACTGCTCCGCGCGAGATTGGACGAGGCGGCGTGCTCAGCCGAGCTGGCGGACCCCGGCTCCGAGGTCATCGGCCCACCGGATCGGGGCGTCCGTATCACGGCGTCGCTCCGATCCGCCGCCACAGCGCTCTGATCGTCAGAACGAAGGTTGTCAGTCCGATCGTTGCTGCCACCACGACGATCACCAGTTCACCTACGCGGCCGGAGGTCGTGTGATCGACGACCGACCGCCCGAGGACAACCGCGGGGAGCATCGCGATGGTCGCCACGAACGCCGCGCCCAGCTGTCGGTGGTCGGCGATCGCGTCGGGCCGGAGTCTGTTGCGGAGCATCACGAGGACCACGCCTGTCGCGACAGCGTCGGCTGCAAGCACGGCGAGGCAGATGCCGACCAGGCGTGGAGCCCCCGTGGGGAGGAGCAGCGCGCAGCTTCCGACGACAGCAGTCGTCACGACCGAGACCACACTCGCCTGCTGGGGCCCGCGGAGATCGAGCCGAGCGAACAGCGCTTGCCGGCCGACCTCCTGTACCCCCGCAGCGAGCTGCGATACGCCGAGGACCATGATGCAGGCCACAAGGGACGTGGTCAGTGCGGTGGAGCGCAGCTCGCCGTTGGCGAGGATGTTCGCGATCGACTCCGCGAAGACGACCAGCATGCACAGCGGTGGCAGGCTCGCAATCGCGACATAGGTCAGGGCGCGCCGCCAGGACGAGGCAAATCCCGCTGCATCGCCGTGCTCGGCAGCGGATGCAAGCCCGGGGAGCACAGCGGCCGATACCGCCCTCGCTCCCAACGCGGTCGGCAGCTGGTAGATCGCCCATGAGATCTGCAGCACGAGCACGCCACCCGGCACCGTTGCGGCCAGCAGGACCAGCATGAAGTAGCTCGCGCAGGGGAACGCCGTGACGCCTACCGACCGACGGAGCCGAGCTGCCACCTCTGCCGCATGAGGGTCGGCGCTCCAGCCCCGCATGGGTCGCACAGGCAACCCGGCTGCAGCGGCGCCGGCCAGCTGGGCCGCCGCGTGCAGGCCGACGGCGATCGTGCTGCCGAGCCCGAGGGTGACGACGAGACCCAGCGGGACTTCATCCACCTCGGGTCCCGGACGGAACAACAGCGCAGCGACGATCATCGTGGCTATCAGGCCGATGTTCTCCAGAGCGGGGGCGGCAGCCGCCAGTGCGAATCGGTGCCGCGCCTGCTGCACCGCAGCGCCGATCGCAGCCAGCGTATACAGCACAACCTGGGCAGCGACGGAGATCAGCATTATCAGGCAGAGCAAGTAGGCGCGGGAACGATCAGTGTCGACTCCCAGCGTCATGGCCCACGCCAACCCGGGTGATGCCACGACGAGCAGGGCCGCCAAGGCAGCGGAGACGCCAAGCAGATATCCGGTGACCTTGCCCATGGTCCCGGCCGCGCCGGCCACTCCGCGATCGGAGACAGCCCGGACCAGTGCCGGCACGAGCACCATGGCCACGGCAGATCCGCCCAGGGCACTGAAGATCAAGGTCGGAGTGACGTTGGTCGAGGCGAAGACGTTCGCGAAGTACGTCGGGCCCAGGACAGCGCCGATCACCACCACACGCGCCAGGCCCGTGGTCCGGCTCACAAGAGTCCATGCGGCGACCGAAGCGGAGTTACGCGCTGGCCCGCGCTCGCGCCCGACCGGAAGGCTCGACCGGCGCATCGGCTTCAGCATCGCGTCCAGCGCCGAGCGAGCAGTGCGATGACCGCAGTGGCGACGAGCATCGCCGTGAGCCCCCCGGTTGCACCAGCGAAGGCCGGTCGCGGGCTCACCGGTTCGTCGAGCGCGTACGCGGGCACAACGGTCCTCGCCCGGGTCGCGTCGAACGTGTTCATGCGGACGTTGTCGATCTGGCTGAGAACCGCGGCTTCCCGCTCGGCGAGGGACAGAAGCTCCTCGGGCCGAGCAGTTCGCTGTCGTTCACGGACGTCGGCGAGCTGCACATTGAGGAAGTCGAGTGCGGGCTTGTTCTCCAGAGGGGTCGAGTTGTCGAGGTACTTGTCGCGGATCGCCTCGACGAGGCGTAAAGCTGTATCCGGGGACGGATCGACCACTTGGACCTCGATGATCTTGCTGCTCTCGACGACCCTGGCGTTGACACGTGCGGCGAGGTCGTTCACAGGGAGCCCGAAGGCCGTGGCAACCGGTCCCAGCACGCTGCGGCCCTCTATCAGCAGGACCTGGGTGGTCAGGGTCCGGTCCTCGCGGAGGTACTCGGTCGGCTCGGCGGTGGTGATCGTGTAGAGGAGTTCGGTTCGGGCCAAGTACTCCTTCGGCAGCAGCAGCGCCACGCCGTAGCTCCCCGAGGCGCCCACCATTATCAGCACCAACCCGATCACGGTGAGTTTCATGATCTCGCGGGCCGTCAACGATCTCCGCGGCGGAGAGCCCGAACCTGCGTTGGTGTCCTGCTGAACGGGACTCGCATCGGAAAAGTCCTCGGTCCGTACGGGCGTGACGCCCGCGGAACCGTTGCACCGTTCAGATCCTGGCTGCCTCTCCATCGGCGGCGGAACTGCCGTACCGCTCTTGTCGATCATTGCAACGTACCCTTCACAACATTGCAGACCCGCTCCACTTCACGCTCGGCCAGAGTCGGGAACATCGGCAACGAGAGAATCCTCGGCGCTGCCTTCTCGACCTCCGGAAGGTGCTCGGCGAATTCCGCGAATGCAGGCTGGCGGTGGCACGGGATCGGGTAGTGAACGCCCCACCCGATCTTCGCTGCCGACAGGACCGCCGTCGTTCGGGCACGGTCCGGAACCTGAACGACTGCGAGGTGATGAACTGGTTCCGACTCAGGATCCACCGCGACCGGAATGCAGTCTTCTGGCAGGTTTGCCCGGTAGTGGGCCATGACACCATTGCGGCTCGCGTTGGCCCGATCGAGTTCGGGGAGCTTCGCGGTGAGCACGGCCGCCTGTATGGAGTCCAGCCGGCTGTTCCGACCCCGATCATGGTGGCGGTGGCGATCGTCGACGGACCGACCATGGTCGGCGAAACGGCGGACGCGGGCGGCGAGTTGCCGGTCGCTCGTCACGACAGCACCACCATCCCCGAAGGCACCAAGGTTCTTTCCCGGGTAGAAGCTGAATGCAGCTGCATTACCGACGCTGCCTGCTCGGCGCCCGCCGAAGCGAGCACCGTGTGCCTGGGCTGCGTCCTCCAACAAGGCCAGCCCGAACCGCTCGGTAATCGAACGCAGCCGAGCTACATCCGCCATCTGACCGAACAGGTGAACTGCAATCACCGCAGCCGTCGAGCTGTTGACCGCATCAGCGACCGCCGCTGGGTCGATCAACAGGGTGTCCGGCAGCACATCGACGAATCGCGGCCGCGCGCCGACCGCGCACACCGCCTCTGCGGTTGCGACGAACGTATTGGCCGGCAGGATCACCTCGTCGCCTCGGCCGATGCCGAGACCTGCCAAGATCAGCTCGATGGCATCTGTTCCATTGCCGACCCCGACACAGACCTCGGCTTCGCAGTAGGCAGCAAACTCCTGCTCGAACTCCTCCACCTCCGGTCCCCCCACGAACCGTCCGTGATCAAGGATCGTCTTGAATGCGAGCTCGACACCGAACCGGTACTCCGCGTTGACGGCCTGCAGGTCGAGGAAGGGAATCGCCGGTCCGGGGTTCACAGCGCGACCGGACCGGTCAGACGGGGCTCCAACACGACCGGCTCCCGGCATCCGAGAACGGGCGTAAGCTGTCCGGTGGCCAGGGCGACGTCGGTAGCTGCCAGTACCCGTACCACATCGGCCCCTCGCTCACCGGGAGTGTTCGGTGGCTGGCCGGTTCGGACACACTCGACGAAGTGACTGTCCTGTGTGAACAGCGGCTCACTGAACGGGATGTACGGGGAAAGTATGTCACCGCTGCGGTACGTCACCGGCATCGCATGATTCGCGCTCGTGTCACTCAGGTCGGTGGGGTCGACCCCCACGTCGTATACCCGAATTCGCTCGTTGTCCGACATGTCATCGTATGTCGCCATCTTGCGTTCACCGACGACCGTGACCCGGCGTACCTTCTGTGGACTCAGCCAGCTCACCCGGACAAATGCATCTATGCCGCTCCGATCGAACCGCAATCGGACATAAGCAACATCAGCATGTGGCCCGTTGCCGACATGCCGCTCGGCCCACGCCGCCGCGCTCCTCGGCATCTCATCGAGCAGGTACGAAATGATCGAGATGTCGTGAGGAGCGAGGTCCCAGATGACGTTGACGTCACTTTGGTAGAGTCCGAGGCTCAGCCGCGCCGAGTCGATGTACAGGACCCGGCCGAGCATGCCGGACGATACGATCTCTTTGAGCCGTCGTACCGCGGCGTTGTACTCGAAGGTGTGCCCCACCATGAGATGGACATGGTTGGCGGACGCGGTCTCCACCATGAGCTCGGCGTCGGCGACGGTCGTGGCCAGCGGCTTCTCGACCAGGACGGGCTTCCCGGCGTTCAGTGCGGACAGTGCGATGGCAGCGTGACTCGTCGGCGGCGTCGCCACGACCACCGCGTCCACATCGTCCAGGACGGCTTCCAGCCGGTCGGCTGTCCGAACGGAGGGGTAGTTGGCTCGAGCCTCGGCGGTGCGATTGAAGACCCCATCAATAACGATCACCTCGACACCGGGCAGGCTGGCAAGCACGCGCACGTGCTTGCTACCCCAGTAGCCGTAACCGACTACTGCAATCCGCGTC
The DNA here is from genome assembly GCF_012911875.1 of Pseudonocardia bannensis. Taxonomy (GTDB): domain Bacteria; phylum Actinomycetota; class Actinomycetes; order Mycobacteriales; family Pseudonocardiaceae; genus Pseudonocardia; species Pseudonocardia bannensis. The sequence goes on from NZ_JAAXKZ010000013.1 coordinate 37,721, forward strand.
GCTAGCTGGAGCATTACGTCCTACCTCCGATTTGAGTCTCGATCAAAATGATCAGAGGAGACCTCCTGCGGAACGTACTCGCGCACTCTGGTGTCGACGTTACGGCGTATTTCGCACGATCCCGGAGCCACCGACGGGATCGCCCGACACCGTGATCGGCGAACGTAACGGATGGTCGGCCAGGTTCGAGTCAAAGGTCAGCTGAGGTCATTCCCGGTGGAACCGACCAGGAAAGCCCAGGCTCGATCATGACGACAGCTACACGATCGGCAGCGTCACGGCTCTGATCGGACGGCGGCGAGGAGCCCTTGATGCCGAACCTCCAGTCACTTCGGACAGAGCGATCTCAGCGGGCGTGGGAGGCGCCGGCACGGTACGTGGCCGACCTCCTCATCGTGGTGACTGGTGTCCTCGTCGCGTTCCCGATCTTGCTGCTGATCGTCGTTCTGATTCGATTGGACAGTCCTGGCCCGGTCCTTTTTCGTCAGGAGCGAGTAGGCCGGAACAAGTCACTGTTCACGCTGTACAAGTTCCGCACGATGTACGTCGGCGAAGACGACCACGCCCACCGGGAGCTGATCACCAGGGAGCTGCAGGGCAAGGTCACCGTGATCGATGGCAGCAGCAAGTTGCATGCCGACCCTCGGGTGACCCGGATCGGGCGGTTCCTGCGCCGGACAAGCCTTGACGAGCTGCCACAGATCATCAACATCTTGCGCGGTGAAATGGCTTTGGTTGGCCCTCGTCCGTGCCTTCCCTGGGAGGCCCGGATGTTCCCGTCCGAGTTCGACGATCGATTCTCGGTCAAGCCCGGAATCACCGGTCTCTGGCAGATAAGTGGCCGGAGCCGACTAGGAACCCTTGACATGTTGGATCTGGACGTTGCATATGTCAAGGCGCGGGGTTTCTGGAGAGACCTGGTCATCATCATTCTGACCATCCCCTGCTTTTTCCACGGGGACGGTGCGAAGTGAGAAGGCAGACGACCTCTCGGGGGGCCGGGCCCTCGACCCGATCACGGAATCTCTGGCCCGGTGGCCTGACACGCACGAGAGCTCGAGGCATGCCGTTGACGTCAGGCTCGGGCCCTCACCGGGCGAGACTCGGTGTGACACGACCTGTGGGAGCACACGCGGCCGACGATGCAGACACCGCTTCCGCGCGATCAGCAACGGTCGCGGTGAATCGGAACATGATGATCAAGTTCGTCGCGATACAGAAGGACAGTTTCGACCTCGACTCCTGATAAGACGAGGACGTATACGGTCAAGGAACCGCTCGCTGCCTCTTCCAGAATGCCGTCGGATGATCTAGGGGAACATTACGGTGCTCAAGCAAGACAGTAAGCAACGTATGACTCGCTCCACCTCTTTCGATCCAACGCGCACGCACGTGCCCATCACCGCCGTCCCGTTCTCGATATGAGTCAGACTGCACACTTTGCGGCGCACATCGAGCTCGCGACCGGACTGTTTCGCGATCTGCTGTCCTCCGAGCGCCGCGCAGCCCGGGCGCTGTACACGGCCTTCTACCGCGAGCTGTGGATATCGGCGGCGACCGACGTGGGGGCAACGGTCAGCGAGTTGTCCGACGGCACCCTGGAGATCGGCCTCGGCACTGGACGGGTGCGGGTACGGAACACCCACTGCTCGATCGACGGCCGCGAGGTGATCGACCGTTCCCGGAACAAGGCTCTGGTCTGTCGCATGCTCACGAAAGCGGGATTGCCTGTGCCCGCTCACAAGGTGTTCTCGCTCGCCACGCTCGGAGCCGCACAGGGGTTCCTCGCCGCCGCGCAGAGTCCGTGCGTGGTCAAGCCCGCCCGGGACACCGGGGCCGGCCAAGGCGTCACGACCGGTGTACGGATGCCTGTCGATCTGCAACGGGCCGCCGTCGCGGCAGCGGCAGCAGGAGCCCGGGGGGGCCGGAAGGGGCGCTCCGGGGCACTGGCATCCCGCCTCGTCGGGATGCTGCGGAGCCTCAGCACCGTGCCGCTGCTCGTCGAACACCAAGTGTCCGGAGCCAACTACCGCCTGCTCTACCTCGATGGAATGCTCCTCGACGCGATCCGACGCGATCCGCCGACCGTGACCGGGGACGGGCGCAGCTCGGTGAAGGCGTTGATCGATCGGGTCAACTCCGAGCGGCTGCGGTCGGGCGGCCTGCATGGTCAGCGGCTCATCACGCGTGACCTTGACCTGGCGCGGACGCTGGCCGCCCAGGGGCTGCATGAGACGACGGTGCCAGCCGCCGGGCTCGTGGTCAGGCTCAAGACCACAATCAACGAGAACTCCCCAGACCGGAACCACCCCGCCCGTCACGAGCTGTGCGAGGAGATCATCGAGGACGGCCGCAGAGCAGCTGCGCTGGTGGGCGCTCGGCTTGCCGGGGTAGACATCCTCACCCTCGATCCCAGTGTGCCGCTGGCCAAGTCCGGTGGCTGCCTACTGGAGGTCAACACGACCCCGGGGCTCGCCATGCATCACCACAGCCACCCCGGCCAGGTAGCACCTGCGATCGCGCTGCTGCGGCAGCTCGCCACCCGGTCATGAGCAGGACCCGCTCGGGGAATCCACGATCTGACCTGCCGCCGGTCATCGTGCTCGGGGGAGGAGCAAACACGCTGTCGATAGGCCGGAGCCTCGCAAAGCTCGGCGTCGACGTGTACAGTATCGGCGCCGCTCCCTACCTACGGTACTCGCGGTTCCTGCGGCCGATATCACCGGGCCCGAGCGGTGACCTGGAACGAGCATGGGCCGAGTGCCTCCTCGGCCCGGCCACCGATCATTTGATCGGAGCGGTCGTGCTAGCCGCCAGTGACGTCGGAATCACGGTACTTGCCCATAATCGACAAGCGATGCTGGAGCGCTTCAACCTCGACATCAGCAACGTCAACGCCCAGCTGAATATGCTGGACAAGCTTGCCACCTACCAGAGTTCGAAGAAGGCTGGCGTGCCAACCCCGCGATTCTGGGAGGTTCACTCGTGGAGCGAGGTTGAGCGCCACCGCGAGGAACTGGTCTTCCCGTTGATCGTGAAACCCCTTCACTCGCACGCCTACGCGGCTGCCTTCCCGGGCCGGAGCAAGTTCCGCGTTGCCCACAACATGGACGACCTGAAGGACGCCTACAGCGAATTGACAATGGCTGGCCTCGCCATCATGCTCGTGGAGAAAATTGCCGGCCCCGACGACCTGTTATGCAGCTACTACACGTACATCGATACGTCCGGATCGCCAACATTCGACTTCACCAAGCGCATTCTGCGGCGCTATCCACCGAACATGGGTGTCGCCAGCTATCACATCACCGACTGGAACCCCGCAGTCCGGGATGTTGCCCAGCGGCTTTTCAAGCATGTCGGCCTACGCGGCGTGGCGAACGCCGAGTTCAAGCTCGATCGTCGCGACGGGCAACTCAAGATCATCGAGTGTAACGCCCGGTTCACGGACGCGACGCCCCTGCTGGCCGCTTCCGGAATCGACCTGGCTCGTTACGTCTACCTGCAGGTTCTGAGGCGACCCGACCCGCCGCCTCAGCGCTATGTCACCGGTCGGCGCCTGCTGTACCTCTCCAACGACGTGCTTGCATATCGCGAACTACGGCGCTGCGGTGAGCTGACCCTTTCCAGCTATGTGAGCAGCCTGGCGCACAAGCAGACCTTCGGCTATCTCAGCCCCAGGGACCCCCTGCCGGCTCTGGCCAGGGGCGTGATGCGGATCAAGAGCGTCCTGACCGGACATTTCTTCGAAGGCCGTCGCAGTTCGACGGTCGAGCCGAACCGCCCGCTATGAGCCCGCGGATGGACCACACGACGTCGAGCTGAAGATCAATCGCATGGACCTGGGGACACCAGCAACAGGAGTTGCATCAGGAGAAACGTTATCGAACCCGAATCCGACACCATCCATGCACTTCCTACAGAGATTGCATCACGTCTCGACCAGAGATCATCATGACTTGGGCCAGGCACGACGAACGCCAGTCAAGCAGGGCAAGCGTTGTAGCCGAAGGCGTGTGCACGGGAAACGTCGACCCGAGCTTGTCTCGGTCGACAGCACATGATCAGGACTGCGGCGGCCGCACGCGCCGCAGCGACGGAGCCAGCCACGAGGAGAGTTATCTTGACCACCTCGATCCAGTCAGACATCAGCACCGGTTCACAGCGCCCGCGCTCCGCCGATATCCATCCTGGTCCAGGATTTCGGATTCGGCCCGACGTCCCGAGAACCGACTCCACTGTCATCCAAGGGTTATCCGAGTTCCCGACGCCAGAGATCTCGGACCTGCTCAACCGCCTCTACGCGATCGACTCGGAGATCCGTTGCCTCAACGGCGCACAGCGCCCGCTCTGCGGCTCGGCGTGCACAGTCCGTGTGTATCCGGGCGACAACCTCATGGTGCACAAGGCGTTGGACATAGCCCGGCCCGGCGACGTCATAGTCATCGCAGCGAGCGGAACGCGATCGAACGCCGTGCTGGGCGACATCATCTCCACCAAGGCACTGCACCGGGGGGTCGCCGGGTTCATCGTGGACGGCTTGATCCGTGACCTGCCCAGCATCAAGCCGCTCGAGCTACCCGTCTACGCGAGAGGAACGACGCCCATCGGTCCCCTGCACCGAGGACCAGGGGAAATCAATTTCCCGGTGGCATGCGGCGGTGTGGTCGTCAATCCGGGCGACGTCATCGTCGCCGACGACGCCGGCATCGTGGTCGTCCCTCAACAAGCTGCCATTGACTTGCTGCAGCGGCTTCAGGCCCACGCACACGGCAACGCGGCGTATCTCGCCGCGGTCAGACACGGCAACTTCAACAACACATGGGTCGACGCTCAGCTGGAGCAGCAGGGCTGCCTGATCGTCTAGGACGCAGCCGGACCTCCTGGCGTCGCTCGGCGTGGCGGTCCTGGACGTGGCACGGCCACCGCGCGATCGCCCTTTGTCGCGTCGACATGGGCTGGTGCGGCGGCCTCATCAGGACACGGGGTGGTCACGAGCGAAGGTGGGTTGCTGAAGGGCTGGCCGCTCGATCCGGCCGGGTCGCGACCTGGCACCGCTTCGCCGGTCGCTGCCGACCTGCTGCGAGAGAATCAGATCGGCTGAGCATTGAGCCGGCCCTCTCGTCCGATGTACGAACGGCACGATTGGCGGGCCGAGCATCTCGTGGTCGTGGTGCTGACCACCGAGATGCTCGACAACCGCGGGGCTGGACGCGGGCCTCAGACGTGACCGCCCCGACCGGTCGGATACGGTTGGCCCCCGTGCGAGCGGCGGTCACCGGCGGAGCCGGATTCATCGGGTCGAACCTCGTCGACGGGCTGGTGCGCTCCGGCGCCGAGGTCCTGGTGGTCGACGATCTGAGCACCGGCCACGAGGCCAACCTGCGTGACGCGCTGGCGGCCGGGGCCCGGCTGGAGAAGCTGGACGTGCGCGACGCCGACGCGGTGACCACGGCCTTCACCGCGTTCGCCCCCGAGGTCGTGTTCCACCTCGCCGCCCAGATCGACGTGCGGGTGTCCATGGCCGAACCCGCCCGTGACGCCGCGACCAACGTGCTCGGTTCGGTGAACGTGTTCGCCGCGGCAGCGGCGGCCGGTGCCCGCCGGGTCGTCAACACATCGACCGGCGGCGCGATCTACGGCGAGACCGACGCCATCCCCACCCCCGAGACGGAGCCGGCCCGGCCACTGTCGGCCTACGGCCTGAGCAAGCGGACCGCCGAGGAGTACGGCAGCTGGTTCCGCCAGGCGCACGGCCTGAACGTGGTGACCCTGCGGTACGGCAACGTGTACGGGCCGCGGCAGGACCCGGCGGGCGACGCCGGCGTGATCGCACTGTTCTGCGATCGGGTGCTCACCGGCCGCCGGCCGCTCGTCTTCGGCGACGGGCTGCAGACCCGGGACTACGTGTTCGTGGGTGACATCGTGGCCGCGAATCTCGCGGCGGCCACCGCCGAGGCGCCGGCACACGACCGCTACAACGTCGGTACCGGCACCGAGGTGAGCGTGCTGGAGCTGATCGCGGCGGTGGCCGAGGCCGCCGACGTCGACCCGGCCACGTTCGCACCCGAGTTCCGTCCCGCCCGGGCCGGTGAGGTGCTGCGCAGCTGCCTGGACGTCTCCCGGGCGCGCGGCGATCTGCGGCTCGCGACGCCCACCCCGCTCGCGGACGGCCTGCGCCAGACCCTGGACTGGGTGCGCACGGTGGCCGCAGCCCGCTGACCGTCGCGGGCGCGACTGAAGGACGCCCGCGGCGCGCGTGGCCGGTCAGCCGGCGCCGCCGTCCGCACCGGTCGCGGGTTTCGGTCCGGACCGTTGACTCTCGGAGCGACAACGGCGGGGCTCCGAATGGAGCCCCGCCGTTCGTGTACCGCCCGGATGGGGACCGAAGCCCTCAGGCCGCCGTCCGCTCCTTCACCAGATGCTTGACGATCTTCGCGAAGTCGACGGGCCCGCGGTGCGGGTTCATGACCCACCGCGGGATCTCGTGCGGCGCCGCATCGCGGGTGGTGCGCCCGTTCCGTGTCGTGATCGAGTAGGCGTACCCGGCCTTCTCCGCCGCCGCGATCGTGTCGGCGGTGTAGTCCACCTTCTTGCCGTTCGGGTAGGCCAGCACGTCGATGTCCGCACCCAGCTTGTCGCGCAGCTGACGACGCGACTCCGCCAGGTCCTCGTGCTGGGCCTGCGCCGACTCCCGCGACAGGATCGCGTGGTACATCGTGTGCGAGCCGATCGTCATGTACTCCTGGAGCTTGCGCGCCCCGTCCCAGTCGAGGAACTGGGACCGCAGGTCGTAGGTCCCGGTGGGGGCGAGCCGCTCGGTCAGATCGTCGATCGCGGCGTCGCGCTCGTGACGGTCGACGAGCTTGAGGTCCTCGGCGACCCGCTTGAACACGGAGTACCGCTGCGCCCGGTCCGGCAGCGCGTGGATCGCGTCCTTCCACTCCAGCTTGTCAGCGGTCGCCTCGGCGAACGCGTAGGCGAGCCGCTCCCACCACGGCGACGTGTCGCCGTTGAGGATCCCGGGGACGAGGAAGCAGGTCGCGGGCAGACCCAGCCGCCGCAGGATCGGTCCGGCGAGCTCGAGGTTGTCCGCGTAGCCGTCGTCGAAGGTGATCGCCACGGCGCGTGGGGGCAGCGGCCGGCCCTCCGTCAGGTCACGCAGCGCCGACTCGAGCGGGACCACATTGGCCAGCGTGCGCAGCATCTTGAACTGCTGCTCGAGCCCCTTCTCACCGGCACCCGGGGCAGCCGGGAAACACCACGTCGGCCGCACGTTGTGCCAGCCCAGGACAATCAGATTCGCGCCTGCGGACAGCATGATCTCCTCGGATCGTCGGCGGCAGCGCGCCGCGCGTCGGTCGTCGTGACCGCTCGGACGGTCATCCGCCGTCGAACCGGGTGGACGGCGGCCCCGAATGTCGGACCGGGGCTCCGATTAGCATATGGTCGGCTCGATCCAGGCCTGATCGGGGTCGCACCCAGCGAGGTCAGGACACGAGTGTGACGCGGGGAGTAGCTGTGGGACGTCGGGTACCGGGCCGGTCCGCGCTGGCCGCGAGCGCGGTCGTGCTGGCCGCGCTGCTGGCGAGCTGCGGGACCGAGACCCCGGACGAGCCCGCCCCCGCCCCGGCGCCGACCGGAATCCCCGATCTGCTGTGGACGGGCGACGCCGAGACCGGGGACCTGTCCCAGTTCCAGGACACCCCGTGGAACGTCGCCGGGGGCGCCACCCCTCCTGAGATCGTGAGCGACGGCGCGGTCGTGCGCGACGGCCGCTACGCGGTGAAGATCACCATTCCCGGCGTGTCCAACGGCGAAGGGATCACCAGCGACTCGCGCAACGAGCTGGTGCCCTCGATCCCGGACTTCAAAGAGGGTGACGAGTACTACTTCGGCTTCTCGACGCTGCTCGCCGAAGGCTTCCCGGTGCAGGACGAGTGGCAGGTCATCACCCAGTGGAAGAACGAGGGTGAGGGATCGCCGCCGGTGGAGCTCAGCGTCCAGGAGGGCCGGTTCGACCTGTCCGGCGGCTCCGGCCACCCCGAAGAGGCCGAGCCGTTCCGGCTGACCCTGGGCCCGGCCGTGACCGGGACGTGGATCGACTGGGTGTTCCGGATCCGCTTCTCCCCCGACCCCGCACAGGGCGAGGTCGAGGTCTGGCAGAACGGCCAACTCGTCCTGCCGACGTTCCGACCGGCATCCGGCACGATGTACCCGCCGGGGAACGACGGTTCCAGGGACGTGCCGTCGAGCTACCTCAAGACCGGGTACTACCGCGCGGCCGAGATCAGCGCACCGGGCACCGTCTACTTCGACGACTGGCGGGTCGGTACGACCGCGGACGCGGTCACGCGCCCGGCCGGCTGACATACGCCGGCACAGCGGGCCCGGCCTCGGGTCACTGCGACGCCCGGGTCCTGACCAATCCGCGCAGACCGTGCGGTCCGGCGGCTCGTCTAGCCCGGCGCGCGATACCCGCCGCCACCCGGTACCCGTGCCGGACCGCAGCCGACGACCAGGCGTGCAGGTGCTGGTGCTCGATCACGTGGGTCATCGACTGCCTCTTGTACGCCTGCTCGCCGCGCATCCAGTCCCACGTCGTGAAGCGCTCGTCGGCCAGTGCCGAGCCGATCGCGGCGGAGTCGCAGATCCGGCCGGCCGAATAATCCATCCATCTCGACGCGACGCGGCCGTCCCACGTCCGATAGATCGGGCCGTCGAGGAAGCCGAGCACATATCCGATGAGCTCGTCGCCGACCAGCATCACCGTCAGTTCGAGCTCACCACGACGCGCGAATTCCGATAGGGCATCACGATAGAACCGCTCGAACTCCGGGTCGTCGAAGTCGCTGCGACGCCCCAACTGGTGATCACGGTTCCTCCGCAGCGTGACGACCCGGTCCAGGAGGCCCGCCACCTCCGCCGGGTCGCGGACCAACCGCAGGTCGGCCTCGTGACCGTCCCTTCGCAGCCGGTTCCAGCCCTTGTTGAACGTCTTACGGGCGTTCTTCGACATGTGTCGGCCGAGCGTCCTCGGTTCGGTCAGGCTCAGTTGGATCGCAGGGATCCCCGATCGCACGTGGACGTGGGGCAGCAGTCGCTGCAGGTGCGCGAGCACCGGATCGCCCGCGGGGAGTTGCTCGAGCCGCAGGCGCCAGGGCCGCTGGCCTCGCCGGACCTGCTCGGCGATCGCCTCCGCCAGCCGGCGGGCGGCGTCGTCGTCGATGGCCGGCAGCGCGGCGTAGTCGCTCACGCTGTGGCCCAGCGCGGTCCATTCCACGACGGGCCCGTCGACGCGACCGAGGTAGGCCAGCGCGATCAGGCGCCCTTCTTCTTCGACCAGAATTGCGACCGGCTGCTGCTTAGGAAATGCATCGACGTAACATCTGAGCCAGGTCGACCGGGCCGTCATGGGAACGTCGAAATCGCTCCAGAGTGATTCCGCACGTTCGAACTGCAGAAGTGCTGATTCGCCCTCGACGACTCGGTTCACACGCACCCGGGAAGGCTATCTCCGGCGGCGCGGCCCGGGCCGGGCAGGGTGGCGCGGCGGAGCGCGGCATCCGCCGAGCCGACAGCAGGTGTCGGTGTCACCCGTCAGCGGTCGACCGGCCAGGTCTCCTTCCGGGCCGCAGAAGCACGCCCAGTGCGGTGTCGACCGCGACGAACGGTGTCACCGCGACATGTCGGACGCGTGGCCGCTCCCCCTCATCGTTACGAACGGCCTAACGATGGGCCCGTCGCCGACGGTGATCGTTCGGTCGGCGCCCGGAGCGCGTACCCCCACTCTTGAGTGGAGACGGGTAACGATTAGGCAACTTAGGATGGTCCACTGTGACCCCACGCGACGACGGCGCCACCGTCTCCCCCTGGCGTGTCGGACCCGATCGTGCCCCTCCGTCGCCGGATTCACTCGACCGTAGCGTGACATCTCGCCGTTCGCCCAATGGAGACCGCCGACAGCGCCCATACTCGGCTCGTCCTGTCAGCGAGCGACCGAGTGAGGTACCCACGGTGCATCCACCCAGCCGATCCGCGCCCCGTCCGGGGGGTCGGTCACCATCCGTGACAACGGAGCCTCGACCGGAACCGCACGGGACCACCGAGACCGTCCACTGACGACCCGGCCGGCACCACCCGGCCACTGTCCGTTCCCCCCGACTGACCACGCACACGGTCGGCGCCGACGCTCCCTGCCGTCCCCCACGGCATGTCGCACGACGCCACCGGCAGACCGCACCCGAACGCCACGGCCCAGGCTCGCCCCTCGGCCGGGAGGTGATGCTCCGTGATCCGCCACGTCATGGCATCGGCCGCACTGGTCGCCGTCACCCTCGTAACGACCGACCTCTACTTCAGTCACGCCGCCGCCGATGAGCACGAACTCGTCACGGCTGCCAACACGACCCAGCCCGTCCCGCCGGCCGATCAGGACGACCGAGGGGTCGAGCCCCAGCCGCCGGCGACCCGGCCGAAGCTCCACAGCTCGCAGCGGCCGCCCAGCGACCCCTTCACCGCCCTGCTCACGCCACCGATCGGTGGCCTGCCCGGGGTGATCCCGCCGATCGTCGGTCCGGAACGGCCGTCACCGGTGCCGGCGGGTCTCCGCGAGGTGTTCGTCGGCGACTTCGGGACCGGCGACTTCAGCCAGTGGGAGACCTGCCAGTCGGTCCTCATGAACGCCGCATGCTCCGGCTACAGGCTGACGCACCACAGCATGCAGCTCGTGGACGGCCCCCGGCAGGGCGTCAAGGCCGCCCATTTCGAGGTCCGCGACGGCGACGTCCCCGACTTCGGTGGTGGCGAGCGCTCGGAGGTCGCCGCGCACAACGAGGGGGCGCTCACGCGGGAAGGTGACGAGCGCTGGTACGAGTTCTCGATGCGGTTCCCGGAGAACTTCCGCAACCCGCAGGGCGGCTGGTTCATCGTCATGCAGTGGCACAGCGGGAGCGGCTCGCCCCCGCTCGCGATCGACATCAGTAACGACGGCGACATCTACATCGGTGGCGACGGCGTCGAGCACGAGAAGAAGTCCATCGGCAAGGTGCGGCCCGGCGAGTGGGTCGACTACGTGCTGCACGCGAAGTTCTCCAACAGCGCGTCGACCGGGTTCGTCGAGGCCTGGGAGAACGGCGTCCAGACGGTGCAGCGCTACAACCGCGCCACCATGAGCAGCGACGAGAACTACCTCAAGATGGGCATCTACCGCGACGACGAGGACAGCGGAACCGCCGAGGTCTCGATCGCGGGATTGCGCGTCACCGCGCCCTGATCGGGCCGGGCACGCGCGCCCCTCGCGCCCGTCCGCGTCAGCGGGCGGGCGCGAGGGACGTCAGCAGCCGTTCGAAGTTCGACGCGGTGTCCTCGATCCGGAACTGCCCCTCGGCACGCGCCCGCGCCTGCTTCCCCAGTTTCGCCCGCAGCGCCGGATCGTCCGCGAGCCGGCCGATCCGATCCGCGAACCCGTCGACGTCGCCGATCCCGACGACGTAGCCCTCGTCGCCATCGGTCACCATGTCCCGCACCGCCCCCACGTCCGCCGTGACGACCGGGATACCGACGGCCATCGCCTCGATCACCGACAGCGGCGCGCACTCGTACCGCGACGACAGGCACGCGAGGTCGAGACCGGGCAGCAACGCCGGTACGTCCCGGCGCATCCCGGTGAACAGTACGTTCGCGCTGATGCCCAGGGTGTCGGCCAGGGCTCGCAGCTCGGCCTCGCGCTCACCGCCGCCGATGCAGACCAGGCGCAGCCGCGGATGGGAGGGGGCCAGCTTGGCGATCGCGTCGAAGAGCACCTCGTGGGCCTTCACCTTGGCGAGCCGGGCCACGATGCCGACCGCGAACTCGTCGTCATGCAGACCGAGTTCCGCACGCGCCGCGCTGCGATCGGCGGCCGAGGGGAGCGGCGGGAGCGGGATCCCGTTCGGGATCACGACCTCCCGGGTTCGGCTCCAGGGGCGCTTTCCGACCCCCTCCTCGCGGTGGAAGTAGCTGCCCTGGCTGGGCGCGAGCCACACGATGGCATCGGACAGGAACAGCGTCTCGACATCGTGACGCGGCAGGCAGCGGCGGCCGGAGTAGCCCACCGTGTCCATGCCGTGGGGCGTCACCACGCTCTTGCGCCCGCTCAAACGGGCCGCGATCCGGCCGAGGGTGAGTGGCGCCGGGTGCAGGTGATGGACGAGCACGACGTCGGTCCCGGTCTCCCGGAAACGGCGCATCAACCGAGGCACCGTCCGCATGTCGTGGCGGCCGCCGCGGCCGAGCACCTCCACCGGGAACCCGGCCGCCTCGAACTCGGCGCCCATCGCACCGAGCCCCTTGAGGCAGATCACCCGGCACCGCACCACCGCGGGGTCGAGATGGCGGAACAGGTTGAGCAGCAGGACCTCGGCACCACCGATGGCGATGTGATCGCAGACCAGGGTGAGACCGATCGGTCGCCGTGGGGTCATCGGCTCAGACACTCGTGGGAACCCGGCCGGCCGTCTCGTTGATGGCCAGTTCGGCTCGCTGCAGCGACCGCTCCAGGGTGAACTCGCCCTCCAGCCGTTCCCGGGCGGCGACACCCATGGCCCGCGCCCGGGCCCGGTCGCCGAACAGCGTGAGGAGGCGCTCGGCGAGCTCCGTGGGGTCACCCGGTTGCACGAGATACCCGGTGACGCCCTCCTCGATCATCTCCGGCATACCGCCGACGGCGGTGCAGACCGCGGGCCTGCCGACGGCCATCGCCTCCAGCAGCGCCATGGGGAAGGCCTCGGTGAACGACGTCAGGACGAAGACGTCCATCAACCTCAGCAGCGCATCGACGTCGCTACGGATGCCCGTGAAGATCACCCGGTCACCCAGCCCGAGCTCGGCGGCCAGGCTCTTGAGCTCCGCCTCCAGCGCACCGCGGCCGATGACCAGGAAACGCGCTCGGGGCTCACGCTCGAGCACCAGACGCGCGGCGCGAAGGAACGTCGCGTGGTCCTTCTCCGGACGCAGGACGGCAACGATGCCCGCCACCGGTTCGTCGAGCCCGACGCCCAGCTCTGCCGCGAGGGCCGGATCACGCATCGCCGACCGGTCGGCCTCGAAGCGGGTCAGGTCGACCCCGTTCTGGATGATGCGAACCTTCTCGCGCGGATAACCGAGTTCATCGACCAGGTAGGGCAGCTGTCCGAAGGCGACGCCGTAGTAGGCACTGGTGACGGGCTCCAGCACCCGGTCCGCCAGGCGGCGCAGGCGGCTGCGAGGCGTCACGTCGGCGTTGTTGTGCACCCACAGCACGGTGCGCGGCACACCGCTGATCACCGCGGCGATCCGGCCGAGTGCCTCCGCGTTGGCGCCTCGCAGAACGACCATGTCCGGGCGGGTGCGGCGCATGTGGACGACCAGTTCGGCCAGGGCGAGCGCCATCTCCCGGCGGGTCCGGTTGAGTGCCCGCGCCGGGATGCCCGCTGCCACGACCTCGTCGAAGAGCATTCCCGCCTGGCCGATGCAGACCAGCGACGGCGCGAAACGAGCCGGGTCCAGACGCGGCATGAGCGTCGCTACGTGGCGCTCGGCGCCGCCGATACCGAGCCGCGGGACGATGAACAGAACTCGCAACGGCCCGGTGGACCTGACTCGGCGGCGAAGCACCGAGCGATCGTAACCGGCTCGCGGAGGTGATCCCGGGGCGCCCTCGGACACTCTGGGCAGGCGGTCAAGACCTCGTACGGAGGTCGCCGTCACTCTGCGGTGCCGCGGGGACGAGCTCCCGATACAGCGCGTCGAACCGCCGCCAGATGACGTCGACGTCGAAAGTGGAGCGGGCACGGTCCAGTGCGGCCTGCCCCAGCCGGGTGCGCAGGTCAGCGTCGTCGATCACACTGTTCAACGCCGCGGCCAGCGCGTCGACGTCGTCGGGTGCGACCAGCACACCGCTGGCGCCGTCCTCCACGAGGTCCGGGATGCCGCCCACGTCGGTGGCCACGACGCACAGGCCGCGGCCCATCGCCTCCAGGATCGACATGGGCTGGCCCTCGTTGCGTGAGGGCAGGGTCAGCACCTGCGCGGTGCCGAGCAGGTCTGCCACCTCGTCGGGCGACAGCCACGACCGAACGTCGACGGTGTCGGCGAGGCCCAGCCGGGACACGGTGTCCCGGGCCCGCTCGACCTCCCCGTTGCCCGCCAATGTCAGCCGGGCCGGCACGCCGGAGCTGTTCGCGACCACCTTGGACCAGGCTTCCAAGAGGACGAACGTCCCCTTCGGATCGCCCATCGTGCCGAGGAAGACCACATGCACCGGGTCAGCGGCGTCCGGCTGCCGGCCCGCACCGACGATCTGGACCGGATTGGGAATGGCGACGATCCGGGCGTCCGGCGCGATCTCGCGCAAGCGCTGCGCCCACCTGCCTCCGAGCGCCACCACGACGCTGGCCCGGCTCAGCGTCCAGCGGATGGACCACCTGACCGACCGGGGCATGCGGTCGTAGAACAACCGGAACTCGCCGGCGTGAACGTGCAACACGATCGGTACCCGCCGCAACCGTGCGAGCCAGAGCAGCGCCGCCTTGCGGAAGTAACTGCCGTCCTTGGCCATGTGCAGGTGCACGACGTCCGGTCGGCGGACGAGCAGTGTGCCGGTGAACGCGGCCACTGCCCTGGCGAACACCAGGGTTCGGGCCGCGACCGATCCGCGGCGGTGGGTGCTGATGAACTGCACGTTCCAGAGGTTCCACAGCGGCGTTCGCGCCACGGTCTCGACGAAGCTCGTGATCCCCCCGCGGTTCTGCAGGCTCGTGGACACCCACAATGCCCGCAACGGCCGGACCCCGTGTGACCCGTCGGCCTCCTCGGGACGGGCCGACCCGTCACCTACCGCGCCAGTCACGTCACCGAAGGTACAGGAGATCGTCGTCGGACTGCTGTTCGGGGACCATCGGGAGGCGCTCGGTGAGCACCAGGCGTTGCGCTGCGCCGACGACGATCCCGACGAGCAGCATGAGCAGCATCGCGATGAACTCGAAGAAGCGCAGGTCGGCGGTGAACCCGGTGAGGACCCACACCCCGAACAGGATCGACACGATCACGGCCAGCTCGCGTCCGGCGACGCCCTCGTCCGGCAGCGTCCGCGCCGCCTGCCACAGCCCGCGCACCAGCAGAGCGTTGACGGTCAGCCAGAGCGCAAGACCGATCACACCGAGCTCGGCGAAGATCCCCAGCTCGGTGAAGTGAGAGACGATGCCGTAGCCACGGATCCAGTCGACGTCCTGCGACCACTGCTGGTGGTGATACGTGTTGACCTGCGAGAACCGTCCGATCCCCCACCCCAGGACGGGGCGTTCCCCGATGGCCCAGAACGCGGTGGCGATCATGTTCAGGCGGTCTTCGACCTCATAACCCGAGCCGACACCGCCCGATGAGCGGTCCTCGCTGGTGAACGTCGCCCAGTTCGCGGCGACACCGAGCACCATCGCCGTGATGATCCCGATGTAGATCGGCCGGCTACGGCGGAGGAACACCGCGGCCAGGACGACGAAGAGCGCGAAGCCGAGCCAGACCACACGCGTGTAGGTCAGATAGATCGCCCCGAGCGAGGACAGCACGAGCCCGCCGAGCAGGACCCGTTGCCATCGCCGAGTGTCCGGCTGATAGGCCAGGTGGACGGCGAGTGCGAACCCGATGACGAGCATCAACCCGTTGACGACCGGCTGGCTGAACACACCCACCGCACGGTGCGCCCAGCTGGCGTCCTCGGGGAACTCGAGGATGTAGCGCGGCCAGACCAGCGCCGGCGCGGCGAACTGCGCGATGCTCACCCACGTCGAGTACGCGTAGCAGCCCATGACCACCCACAGCAGCGACCGCACGGCGGACTGGCGGTCGAAGACGAACCGGCCGACGACGTAGCAGACGAACGGCATGACGATGCCGGTCAGGATGAAGTGGTAGATCGAGGACCGCTCGCCGATGGTCAGGGATCCGTCGGTGGAGTACTGGTGAGGCGCGATCGCAGATCCGATGTTCCACACGATGTACATGGCCATCGCGCACTCGATAGCCCCGAGCTGCGGCGCCTGGTTCACCCGCCGGGTGACCGCGATGGCGCCTGCCGCGAGCACCAGGGCCATTGCGAAGAACGCCGGCTCCGCCGGCAGGGCAGGGTTCTTCAGCGCTTGGCGCAGGAACGTGGCGATGAGCAACAGAGCGATAGCCAGGACCGGACGGTTCAGGGCGTAGAACACCACCGCGGCGCCGAACCCGAGGGCCGCGATCCCGATACCCGGACCGAGCGCACCCGGCAAGGCGCCCGCGGCGCCGACGGCGACGAGCGCCGCGAGCAGCATCACCCCCGCTTCCCGGAGCCGGGTCGGCTCCGACCGGGGACGGCCCCGCGCCGGCATCCAGGAGTCCGGGCCCCCGGTCAGCGGCGGCGATCCCCCTGGAGGGGACCCCGGCAACCGGGTGGTCGGGGCATCAAGCACGAACGTCCATCTCGTCGTACACGCCGTTGGAGCTGGAGTTGCCCGGCGCACCGGCCGGGAGTGCCGAGGCGGCTCTGCGCGCGGCGGACGACTCGGTGCGCTCGGCTCCCACCTGTCCGATCACCGCGCCGAGGATCTGGGCATGGACCCGATCAAGGCGCTCGCGAGCCTCGACGGCGTCGCTCGCCCGGGTCGTCCCCTCGGCGACGACCAAGATGGTCCGATCCGCCGACGCACAGATCACCTGCGCCTCCGCCGCGTCGACGATCGCCGGGGCGTCGATCACGATGAGGTCGGCCAGGTGACTGGCCTGCTGGATCGCGTCGTGGAACCGCTCCGGTCCGAACAACGCGTAGGGGTCGTCGCGCGAGCTGCCTGCGGGAAGCACGAGCATCCGTCCGAGCCCGCTGGGCAGGACGAACGGCTGCAACCGGACGCCCGGGCCGCCCGCGAGGAAGTCCCCGAGGCCCGGTCGGCCGGTGTGGGCACCACGCGAGCGGGCGGACTCGAGATCCGCCCGGATGAGCAGCGTGCGCTCACCCTGCTGCGCCCGGTAGAAGGCCAGGCTCTCGGCGACCTCGGCGGACAGCTCGGCCGATCGGACCGAGGTGACGGCCAGGATGGCCGGCCGGCTCATGTCGCTCAGGCTGACGACGTTGGCCAGGCTCTTGAGCTGCTGCTCACGCTGCTCCTCCCCGCCACCGCGCTTGATCCTGGCGAGGGTGTCGAGGCCCAACCGCTCGCGGACCTGCTGCGGGCTGACCAGGCGGTCTTCCGCGCTGGCCAGCACGAGTGCGGCGACGACACCGAGGATGAACCCGCCGACGAGCCCGAGGACCGCGTTCTGGACGACGTTCGACGACTTGCTCGTCACGCCCGCGTTGAGCGACAGCTCCTTGAGCTGGTTGTTGAAGGTGTCGGTCTGGATCTGCTGGATCCGAGACTGGATGTTGCCGATCTCGTTGCTGAGCAGGCTGCTCTGCTGGCCGTTGGCGGGCACCTCTGCCAACCGGGCCCGGGCCGTGTCCAGCTCCGCCCGCAGATCCGCGATCTGTTGTTCGGTCTGCTGCGCGACGCCTCTGTTGATCTCTTCGCGGAACGCCGTCGCCAGGGCGCGTGCGGCCTCGGTGGCCTGCTCGACCTCCGAGGCCGTGGCCTCGATGTACATGATCGGGCTGGTCGCCGAGTTCCGGGCCTCGAACGAGACGGTGCTCGGCAGGCCGGTGCGCTCACGCAGCGTGTCCTGGGCGAAGTCCTGGTTGAAGTACTCGACATACCCCCGGGCCAGCGAGGCGTCCTGCTCCGGCGTGCGATCGGAGGTGACCGACAGCGCGGCGCGACCGGTGTAGGAGGTGCCGGCAATCAGGGAGAACGCGACCGCACCGGCCATGGCGACAACCATGATCGCGATGACCAGCCACTGTCGGCGTCGCACGCGATCCAGTTGGGCCTGCAGTGGACTCACGCCCTCACCCCTCCTACTCCGTCCGCGCGTCAGGCGACCGGGTGCCGGTCTCGTGTGTGCGGAACCGGCGCCCAGCATACGGGCCACCGTCCGGGGGTCGTCGCTCGACCGGGCGTCGTCCGAAAGGCCGGAAACGCGTGATCATTGCATCCGCACGGCTCTCCCGGCTAGTCCGGGTGGGGCCGCGACCCACCGTCGCCCGCCTCCCGGTCGGCGTGCTCCGTTCCGTTGTCACGCGGCGCCGGGCCCGCCGGGTCGGACCCGGTCGGTGGGGCCACGGCGCGCGGCCGGGGCGAGGGACGAGGTCCGCCCGGGGCGGACGGCCGTTCGCTGCCCGGCGCCGCTGCGTTCGATGCCGGGGCCTGCGACATGCCGTTGCCCGGCGGGACCGCGTTCGGTCCCGGCGCCGCGGGCCCACCGTTCCCCTGCGGGATCCCGTTCACCCGCGGCACCGGCGGCTCCACCGACCCGGCGGAGCCGCGCGGACGACCGCTCGACGGGACCGCGATCAGTTCCTGGGTCGCGTCGTCGCCCGCCGAGGTCTCGCCGGGTGCCGGCGAGACCTGCCCGGCCCGGCCGGTGTCCGGAGGGGCCCCGTTCGACGGCGGCGCGACCGGCGGCACCGGGCCGCCGTGGTTCGGAGGCCTCCCGCCGGGCGCGGGCGCCATCGGCCCGGGCCGGCCGACCCCCGGCAGAGCACCGTTCGGTCCCGGTCCACCGGGCCCGGCGTTCGGCGGCCATCCGCGCGCACCCGGCGCACCGGGCCCCATGACGCCGGGCCGCGGTGGCACACGGTGTGCACCCGGTCCGCCGGGACCCGTGGGCCGGCCGTACTGCGGGCCTCCGCCGGGCCAACCACCCGGGCCGGGCCGAACCCCGGGCGGAGGGGTCCGCGGGAAGGGCGAGGGGCGCCAGGCCGGCCCCCGGTACAGCCTGGTCGTCATCTCCCCCGCGTCCGACACCGACAGGCCCATGGCGACCGCCGGGAGGATCATGGTCTCGGCGTCGCCCAGGTCGTAGCCGTCCTCGTCGGCGTCCGCCTCCGGCTCGCCCTGGCGCCGCCGGCTCAGCTTCGACCGGATCCCGCCGATGACAGCGGCGAACATCTCGCGGTCCAGCACCCGCAGGACGGCGAGATAGACGAGGCCGAAGCCGATGGTCTCCACGATGAGCAGCAGCAGACCGATGACGAAGAACCGCTCGTCGGACGCGCTCACCCAGAGCTCGAGCGGGCCGATCACGAAGAGCGCGACCAGCGCTCCCACGACCGGCGGCAGCAGCGGGCGGACGACCTCGCCGATCCCGAAGTCGACGACCCGGCGGGCCAGCACCAGGGTGAGGACACCGAGCGCGATCTCCGTGGCCGAGATCGCCAGGCCGACACCGACGAGTCCGAACGGCAGCAGCGCGACGAGCAGGCCGAGCCCGAGCACCAGGTTCACGGCGGAGGTCCAGTTGAGCAGCTGAGTCCTTCCGCTGCCCTTGATCGCCTCGCTCGCGACGGACTGCAGCGCGACGCCCAGACCGAAGCCGGCCATCGCGACGAAGAACAGCCCGGCCTCCCGCCACTTCTCGCCCAGCAGCACGACGATCGCCGGCTCACCGAGCGCGATGATCAGCCCGGCCACCGGTGCGGCGCCGAACCAGATCCACCGCAGGGCGCGCAGGAACGCGCTCTTGAGCCGCTCGGGGTCCCCGTTGAGCCGGGAGAACGCCGGGAAGATCACATAGGAGCCGACCTCGATGACCGCGGTTCCGGGAAGCATCGCGAGACGCCGCCCGTAGCGGTAGCTGCCGAGCGAGGCCTCACCGAGACCGCGGCCCAGCAGCGCCGTCTGTCCGCTCTCCCGGGCCTGCTCCACGACGCGGTCGATCAGCAGGGGGAACGAGAAGCGCGCCATCTCCCGCCAGAGCCGGTAGGAGAACCTGCCGCGGCCCGGCCGCCAGCCGGCGAAGACCCACACGCCGACCAGCCAGACGCCGAGGGAGACGTAGTTGCCGACCACGAGCGACCAGACGCCGAACCCCGAGGCCGCCATCGTCACGGAGACCACGGCGAAGGCCAGGGAACGCCCGGGGTCGACGAAGAGCCGCTTCTTGAAGTTGAAGTTCCGCTGCAGCAGGCCCTCGGGCACGTTGATCAGCGCGTACATCAGCAGCATGCCGGAGGTGATCGCCGCGATGTCGGCCGCATCGTCGTTGCCGAAGACCTTGCCGACGATCGGCGCGGCGGCCAGCGCCGCCAGGCTCATCACCACGCCACCGGCGAAGGTGACCCAGAAGACGGTGTCGGCCGCGTTCTCGATGTCGGTCTCGCGCTGCACCAGTGCCAGCCGCAGGCCACCCTCGGCGAACATGACCATGAAACCGGTCAGCACCGTTCCCGCGGCATAGAGTCCGACCTCGGCGGGATCGAGGAACCGGGCCTGCAGAAGGGTGCCGACCAGCGACACGACCTGGACGAAGACCAGGGCGAAGGCCGAGATCTTGGCCCCGCGACGCATGGTCTTGCCGAGGGCACTCGGCGCGGCCGCCTTCGCCGCCTCCTCCTCGAGCCCCTCGTCGTCCCCGTTGCGGTGGCGACCCGACATCGGTCAGAGGTCCGAGCAGCCGGCCCGGCGACATAGCCGGGTCGAACGGCCCAGGGTGGACGGCCTCATCCGCTGTGCCCCCCTCGGTCCGGCGGTCCAGAAGCGGCACCGACAGTATCCGAACGACATTGCGATCGCGTGGGCCCTTCCCGAGGTAGCCCCCGAGCGTGGCTCATGGTAATCGAAGTGTAGCTTTGCGCTCTGTCTGCTGCCTGCTCCTGCGGGCGGAAGCCACGATCGGCATCCCGATGGGAGTTCTGTGACCGAGCACGAGGCGAGCCGACGGCACGTATTGATCATTGTGCAAAATCTCCCGGTACCGCTCGACCGGAGGGTATGGCTCGAGTGCAAAGCACTCATCCGGGCGGGCTACCAGGTCTCGGTCATCTGCCCGAAGGGGCCGGGTGACCCCGGCTACGCCGAGCTCGACGGCGTGCACCTCTACAAGTACCGGCCCGCGCCCGAGGCCGTGGGGCTGCTCGGCTACGTGTGGGAGTTCATCTACAGCTGGCTGCGCACCGCGGGCCTGAGCCTGCGGGTCTGGCGCCGGCAGCGCTTCCACGTCGTGCAGGCCTGCAACCCCCCGGACACCTACTGGCTGCTGGCCCGGCTGTGGCGGCTCCGGGGCGTGCGGTTCGTGTTCGACCACCACGACCTCAATCCGGAGGTCTTCCTGTCGCGCTTCGGGGCACCCGAGGGACTCGGCGCCCGGGTCCAGCTGGGCGGTCTGCGCTGGCTCGAGCGGCGCACCTTCCGGACGGCGGACCGCGTCATCTCCACCAACACCTCCTACCAGCGGATCGCACAGGATCGGGGCGGGGTTCCGGCCGACCGGACCGCGGTCGTGCGCTCGGGACCCGACACCTCCGTCATGCGGCCGGTCGCCGGAACCGACGCCCTGCGGCGCGGGCGCAAACACCTGGTCGTCTACCTCGGAATCATGGGCCCGCAGGACGGCGTGGACGGTGTCCTGGACGTCGCCGAGCGGGTCGTGCGGCACCACGGCCGGGAGGACGTCGGGTTCGCGCTGCTCGGTTTCGGCGACTGCCTCGAGGAGCTGAAGCGGGACTGCACGCGGCGCGGGCTGGACGACTACGTCCACTTCACCGGGCGGGTCGGGCCTCCGGAGATCGCCGCCTACCTCTCGACCGCGGTGGTGGGACTCTCGCCCGACCCGTACAGCCCACTGAACGACGTCTCCACCATGAACAAGACCATGGAGTACATGGCCTACGCGCTCCCCGTGGTGACCTATCGCCTCACCGAGACGGTCGTCTCCGCGGCGGACTGCGCGGTGTACGTCGAACCCGGCGACACCGACCTCTTCGCGAAGGAGCTCATCTCGCTCCTCGACGACGAGGACCGCCGGGCCGATCTCGGGGCGCGCGGGCGGCGCCGCGCCGAGCGTGAGCTGGACTGGGCGCAGCAGGCGCGGGTCTACGTCGGAGTGTACGACGACCTGTTCGGCGCCGCGCCGGTTCGAGTGGACGACGATCGGCCCGCGGTGACGGCGTCACCGGCGAACGGAACCGTCTACGTCGACCTCGACGATGACGCGGCGCTACGACAGTTCGCCGGCTCGCGTGTGATCAACGGGCCAAAGCCGTCCTGATTGCGCTGATCGGGGTCCTTTGTGACCCCGATCACGTAACGCTCCGCTTCCTCAGCCGTTAAAGCCATTAGTGGCCATCCGTGTGGACAGCCCGCCCCGACGGTGTCCGGGTGGTCGCTCAGGGGGACCTTGCTAGGGGGCTAAGTGAGCAGCAGTACGGAGACCGGGCCGCTCCCGGTCGTCAACGGGCACCGCGAAACGGTCATCGGCGACCGCGCGGCCCGCGTGGCCAAGGGGGGGTCACGCTGGGAGTCCCGCTACACCCGGGCGGTCATCGCCGTCGACCTGGTACTGATCACGATCGTCGCCGTGATCGGCGGCCTGTTCGGCCCGGACATCACCATCGGGATCCCGCACGCGCAGTGGGTGCTGGTCACCGTCGCGGCCGCGCTCACCGCCGGATGCCTTCCGGCCTGCCGTGCGTGGGAACCGCGCGTGCTGGGCCAGGGGGCCGAGGAGTTCGGCCGGGTCTTCCGCGCCGCCGCGACCAGCGCGATCGTGCTCGGCCTGGTCGGCCTGGCCGCCGGCGTGGAGGACGTCCGGCTGTGGACGTTCGTGATCACCCCGGGGACGGGCCTGCTCCTGATCGGTGCCCGGTACGGGCTCCGACGTGGCCTGCACCGCCGGCGCCGCCACCAGGGCACCTGCATGCACCAGGTGCTGGCCGTCGGCACGCCGCAGTCGGTGGCCGAACTCGTCGTCCGCACCCGCGACGCCCGCCACTTCGGCTGGGTCGTCGCCGGGGCCTGCACCACGAACGGCCGGGGGTTCGGCGACGAGGACACGATCGCGGGCGTGCCCGTCGTCGGGGACCTGGAGATCCTCCCGCGCCTCGTCGACGACGGCCGGTACCGGATCGTCGCCGTCACCCCGAGTCCCGACTGGTCGCCGCAGCGGCTGCACCGTCTGGCCTGGGACCTCGAGGACTCCGGCGCCGAACTGGTCGTCGATCCGGGCATCATGGAGGTCGCCGGCCCTCGCCTGCACATCAAGCCCGTCGACGGCCTGCCCCTGCTGCGGCTGACCAAGCCGACGTTCGGTGGTCTGTCCCAGATCGTCAAGGGCGGCTTCGACCGGCTCTCGGCGCTGCTGCTGCTCCTCGTCCTCCTGCCGGTCTTCGTCGCCATCGGCGTTGCCGTCAAGCTCGACGGCGGACCGGTGTTCTTCCGGCAGACGCGGGTCGGGCGGGGTGGCAGTGCGTTCCGCATGATCAAGTTCCGGTCCATGGTCGTCGACGCCGAGCAGCGCAGGCTGGACCTGTTGGACGCGAACGAGGGCGCCGGGCCGCTGTTCAAGATGCGTCACGACCCGCGGGTGACCCGGGTCGGGCGGCTGCTGCGCCGGTACTCCCTCGACGAGCTGCCGCAGCTGTTCAACGTCCTGGGCGGCTCCATGTCCCTGGTCGGGCCGCGTCCGCCGCTGCCCGAGGAGGTCCTGACCTACTCGCGTGAGCAGCACCGTCGGCTGCATGTGCGGCCGGGGCTCACCGGCCTGTGGCAGGTCAGTGGTCGCAGCAACCTGTCCTGGGAGGAGTCCATCCGTCTCGATCTTCGTTATGTCGAGAACTGGTCCCTCGCGCTCGACGCTCTGATCCTCTGGAAGACTCTGGGCGCCGTCATGAAGGGCGAAGGGGCGTACTGATCGCCCGGCAGCGCGCCGAGCTTCCGGCCCGGTGCGTACCGTCCTGGAGCGTCCGGCACAGTGACCGAGGGACGCCGACGACCGGACGGCGCACGGTGAGGAGAGTAGGGACGTGTTCGCACGGCGGATCGCGGTCATCGGTACCGGCTATGTAGGACTGACCACGGGAGCGTGCCTGGCCTCGCTCGGGCACACCGTGGTCTGCGCGGACGTCGACGCCGACAAGGTCGAGCGGCTCCGCGACGGCAAGGTCGACATCCTGGAGCCCCGACTGGACGACCTGGTCGCGGAAGGCCAGGCCGCCGGCCGACTGTCCTTCGTGGTCGGCGCGGCGAACGCGCTGACCGGGCCGGCCGGCGCGGCCGAGGTGGTGTTCCTGTGCGTGCCGACGCCGATGGGCGTGGGTGGCGTCGCCGACCTGAACGCGGTCCAGGCGGTGGTGGAGGAGGTCCGCGACCAGCTCGCACCCGGGTGTGTCGTGGTGAACAAGTCGACGGTTCCGGTCGGCACCGCCCAGCGCATCCACGAGCTCCTCGCCCGCGAGGACGTCACGGTCGTCAGCAACCCGGAGTTCCTCCGCGAGGGTTCGGCCGTGCACGACTTCCTGAACCCCGACCGCATCGTGGTCGGGTGCGACACCCAGGACGCCGCCGAGAAGGTCGCGGCGCTGTACTCCCGCCTGGGTGCGCCGACCGTGCTCACCGACGCGGCCAGTGCCGAGATGGTGAAGTACGCGGCGAACTGCTTCCTCGCGATGAAGCTGTCCTACGTCAACGCGCTGGCGGAGCTGTGCGAGCGGCTGGGTGCGGACATCGGCGACGTGACCGAGGGCATCGGCTACGACCACCGGATCGGGCAGGCGTTCCTCACGCCGGGCCCGGGGTGGGGTGGTTCCTGCCTGCCCAAGGACACCCACGCGATGCTCCAGGTGGCCGACTCCGCGGACTTCGAGTTCCGGCTGCTGCGCGCGACGATCGAGACCAACAACCGCCAGCGCCAGCGGATGGTCGACAAGGTCCGGCTGGCGGTCACCGGCTCGCGCACCGGGTCGCTGTCCAGGGTCCGCATCGGCATGCTCGGTCTCACGTTCAAGGCCGGCACCGACGACCTTCGCGACTCCCCCGCACTGGCGGTGGCGGCGCTGCTCCGGCAGGCCGGGGCCGAGCTGATCGCGTACGACCCGGCCGTTCCGTCGAACTCAGCGGCGCCCGAGCTCGCGGGTGTGACGGTCGTCGACGAACCGGCGATGGTCGCCAAGGACGTCGAGGCCCTGGTCCTGCTCACCGAGTGGCCGGAGTTCCGCAGCCTCGACTGGTCCGAACTGGCCGGCGCCGTCCGGCAGCGGATCGTCATCGACACCCGGAGCCTGCTCGACCCCGACGTCCTGCGCCGCGCCGGGTTCGCCGTCCACTCGCTCGGCCGGAACTGACCGGCGGCACCGGCACCGCCGCCTCCCCAACCAGCAAGGGATGTACACCGTGTCCAGCGACACCGCCGCCACGACCGGCTCCAAGACCCCGCGTTCCGCGGACCTGCACCCAGGTCCCGGATTCCGGATCCGCCTCGACTTCCCCCGCCTCGACGCCGAGACGGTCGCCGCGTTCAGGGACTTCGACACCCCGGAGATCTCCGACCAGCTCAACCGGCTGTACGCGATCGACTCCGACATCCGCTGCCACAGCGGTGCCGGGGGCAAGCTCGTCGGTCTCGCCTGCACCGTCCGCTCGTACCCGGGCGACAACCTGATGGTGCACAAGTCGCTGGACGTGGCGCAGCCCGGTGACGTCGTGGTGATCGCGGCCAGCGGCGGCCGGTCGAACGCCGTCCTGGGCGACATCGTGTCGACCAAGGCGCGGCACCGCGGGCTTGCCGGCTTCGTCGTCGACGGGCTGATCCGCGACCTGCCGGGCATTCCCGCCGACTTCCCCGTCTACGCGCGCGGCACCACCCCGATGGGCCCGCTGCACCGTGGTCCCGGTGAGATCAACTACCCGGTCGCCTGCGGCGGCGTGGTGGTCAACCCCGGTGACGTGATCGTCGCCGACGACGCGGGCATCGTGGTCGTCCCCCGGCAGGTGGCGCACGAGCTCCTCGGGCGGCTGCGGGCGCAGGTCGAGGGCAACGCCGCCTACCTGGCGGCCGTCGAGCGCGGTGAGTTCAGCAACGCGTGGGTGGACACCCAGCTCGCCGCCCAGGGCTGCCCGATCGACGACAGCCCGGTTTCGGCGGACACCTGGTGAGCCTCTCGGCCCGCCCCCCCGTCATCGTCGTAGGCGGGAACGCCAACGCGTTGTCCATCGCCCGCGCGCTCGGCCCCGCCGGGATCGACGTGTACGGCCTGGGGGTCTCGGGCGCGGCGAGTCGTTCGCGGTACCTGCGCCCGCTGCCGCTGCCCTCCGGCTCCGGACCCGAACAGGCCCTGGCCGCAGCGCTGCTCGGCCCCGAGACCGAGCACCTGCGCGGGGCCGTCGTGCTGGCCTGCAGCGACGTCGGCATCACGGTGCTGGCTCGCAATCGGGATGCGCTGCTCGAGCGCTTCCGGCTCGACGAGTCCGACGTCACGGCCCAGCTCGACATGCTCGACAAGCTCACGACCTACGAGCACGCCGTGGCGGCCGGGGTGCCCACCCCGTTGTTCTGGCGCGTCGACTCCCCCGAAGACCTTCAGCGGCACCGCGACGAGTACGTCTACCCGCTCATCGTCAAGCCGCTGCTGTCCCACGAGTACCAGGCCCGTTTCCCCGGCCGGACGAAGTTCCGGGTGGTGGCCGACTTCGACGAGCTGCTCACGGAGTACCGCGCGCTCAGCGACGCCGGGCTCGCCGTACTGCTCACCGAGCAGATCCCCGGCGGGGACGAGTTGCTGTGCAGCTACTACACCTACATCGACGCGTCGGGCACGGCGACGTTCGACTTCACCAAGCGGGTCATCCGCCGTCATCCCCCGGGCATGGGGCTGGCCTGTTACCACATCACGGACTGGAATCCCGAGGTCCGCGATGTCGCGCTGCAGCTGTTCAAGTACGTCGGGCTGCGCGGCCTGGCCAACGCCGAGTTCAAGCGCGACGAACGGGACGGCAAGCTCAAGCTGATCGAGTGCAATGCCCGCTTCACCGGGGGCAACCCGCTCGTCGCCGCGGCGGGGCTCGACCTGGCCGCGCACGTCTACCACCGGATCCTCGGCGAGCCGCACGAGCTGCCGACCAGCTACGCGCGTGGCAAGCGAATGCTGACCCCGGTCGACGATCTGCAGTCGTTCCTGGCCCTGCGGGCCACGGGCGAGTTGAACGCCGGGCAGTGGCTGCGCAGCCTGGCCCACCGACAGATCTTCCCGTACCTGCGTTGGGACGACCCGATGCCGGCCGTGGCCCGCGCGACCGACCGCGTGCGCAAGCTCCTCAGCCGCTTGCGCTGATCTCCCCGCGTCGTGGCTCCACAACGCACTCACGTGCCCATATTGGATGGCGTCAGGGCTCCACGACGCAGCAACGGGGCCGCGTAGGAGGGCGTCAGGGCTCCACGGCGTGGGTGGGGGCGGCGAGGTGGGAGAGGGTCTGCTCGAGCGTGAGGGACCAGTTGTCGCGGTCGGGTTCCCATCGGCGCAGCACGTCGGCCGCGGCCCGGGCGAGCTCGGTGGGCAGGCCCGCCGCCGCCAGCGTGTCGGCCACCTCGTGCATCTCCGGCGCCCACCGCCACGCACGGGCCGCGACACCGGGCAGGTAGTCGGGGTCGGCCAACTGGTTCCCCGGCATGCGGCGCGACTCCGCGAGCAGTTCGGCGGTCACCCCGTGCTGCCCGGCCAGCGCGTGCGCGACCCCGGCCAGCGTCCGGGCCGCCTTCTGGTAGCCGGCGAACGCCATCTTCAGGGCGCTCGCCGCGCCGATCCCACCGGAGAGCGACACCGCCTCGACCGGCCCGGTCGCGAAGATCCCGGCGACGACGCCGAGGTCGGCGGGTTCGCCCGCGAGGTACAGCCGTGCCGACCGGCCCTCTCCCGGCGGCGG
Organism: Pseudonocardia bannensis; assembly: GCF_012911875.1. Taxonomy (GTDB): domain Bacteria; phylum Actinomycetota; class Actinomycetes; order Mycobacteriales; family Pseudonocardiaceae; genus Pseudonocardia; species Pseudonocardia bannensis. The sequence continues at coordinate 65,497 of NZ_JAAXKZ010000013.1, forward strand.
GCCGATGATGGCACCGTCGACGGCGCGGGCGCCGGCCCGCTCGAGCAGCCTGCAGATCCCTTCGACACGCTCGACGCTAATTGCGTTGGCCTCGACGTAGAGCCCGCCAAAACCGGCGGCGGCCACCTCGCCGGCCACGTCGCCGGCGGACGCGGGCGGGCAGATCGACAGCACCACGTCGCTCGCGGCCAGCAGGCCGGCCAGATCCGGAACCGGGGTCAGACCGGCCGCTGCGGCCCGGTCCACTGTGGCCGGACTCCGACCGGCGCTACACCAGAGGATCTCGTGGCCCCGCGCCGCTGCAGCCGCCGCGATCGCCACCCCCATCTGGCCGGGATGCAGCACGCCGACCGTCGGCATCGAGTCGTTCACTGTCGGGCAGTACCTCTCAGGACGAGATCTGGACGGTCAATGTTGACACGTCCCGCTATCCGAGAAGGGGCGGAACGCACCCACTGCCCGTTGCACCGGCGGCTGCGGCTCACCGAACACCGGATCGGCGGAGACCGGTGCGGCGATGCGCTCCTGCCCGTCCAACACGTAGCGGACGGTGGCGTCGGGATACGGCGCGACGACCCGGCGAGCATCGACGAGCACCGTGCGCCCGCTCCCCCGGGCTGCGATGACGCCCGTCAGCACCTCGTCGTCGGTCGCGACGAACCGCACCTCGCCGTCCTGCCACCCGAAGACCCGAACCGCCTCCGGCACCAGGAGATGGGTTCCAGTGCCCGGGCTCGGTGCACAGCAGCAGCCACACCCAGGCGCCCAGCCACAGCAGGCAGAGCATCGCGGCGCCCCACCGGCGGGCAGGACGGCTCGGCACCGCCGGGAGAGCCGGACCCCGCCGGTCCAAATGACCCACAACGCACCGGGCGCGACCAACGTCAGCGGCGTACGGACGGCGTCTGCCAGGACGCGCACGGCGCCTTCCGGGATCGCACGACGGGCGGCCACCGCCACTCGGGCCAGCACAGCAGGTGGCAGGAACAACAGGTAGAAGCTCCAGGCCAGCCCGGAGTACGCGGAGTGCCCGCCGATCGCGGAGACCAGATGGAACCCGAGTCCCAGCACGACGGCGTACGGCCGGGTGCGCCGGAACAACAACAGCGACGGATCGCCAACTCGAGAACCAGGGTGCCGGCGATGATCGCCGGGTGCGGGCCCTGGGGCACCCGGAACCCCGGGATCGCGTCGAGGGTCCACCCCGAACAGGTCGCGACCGTGTCGATGAACCCCGTGTTGAGTTTGGCGAAGGCAGCGACGAACCAAGGACAGGACGAACGCGGTGCGCAGGAAAGGCGCGACGCGCTCGTACATCACCGCCGGGTCACGTGCCTCCGACGGCGGCCGCCAGGCCAGCCCGAGCCACCACACGACGAAGACGACACCGAGCGACCCCATCAGCAGCCGGTGGTTTCACGGGTCCGGCATCACCGTCACGAGCTCGGCGGCCAGCAGCGCGAACAGGATGACCAGCCGCACCACGGAGGTGGGCCGCAGGATCACGGCGGACGCTGCGACCGCCACGGCCGGACCGATCGACCACGGCGGCTACGAGGCCTACCACTCGTGGGAGAGGACACCGGCCGAGAAGGCCACCGCCCAGACCACGAAGGCGATCCGGTTGATCCCGGGTGGAAGCCCGGGCGCTTCGGGTCGGCCAGGCCATGCTGTGTCATCGATCTCCCCGGCCCGGTCTCATTCGCACCGCAGGTCACCTGCGTGGTCGTGCGGGTGGCGATCACGTCGCGCGCTCGCCGATCACCCCTCTACTCGCGTCCGGCCCACCGGTGTTACGCCGGCCGTGGCCCACGACGATTGCACCAGGTGGCGGCTTTGCGACGTACCGGACGGGTAAGCCGGACATCCGGCCGGACTGAGTCGAGGGGAACGCGTCGAGTCGACGAGTAATGACCCAGGGTGATTGGTTCCTCCGATGGAGGGCAGGATGTTGAGCCACATCACCCCGTGCGAAACTGCAGCCGGCCTATCGAGGGCACGGCCCTGCGACCGACTGGAGAGATTGACGCCTATGAAGGTCTTCGACTTCGACCCTGCCGACTACCGGTCCCAGTACCAGCAGCAGGGCTACGTTCACATCCGTGAGGGCGTGACCACCGAGTTCCACGACTATCTCCTGAAGTTCGTGGCGGAGCTCGCGTCGCACCGCCTCGCGGAGCTGGCCGGCAAGGGCAACAAGGAGCAGGCGCTCCTGGAGTTCCCGGACGACGTCGACTACCCGGGCGAGCTCTACGACGTGATCGCCGCGGTCTCGGGCCTGAACCGGGAGACCATGGTGCTGTCCGAGCGGCACATCAAGGCCTACGAGGCGGACGCCAAGCCGGAGCCCACCGCGCACAAGGACCGCTACCCGTCCCAGGTGTCCGTCGGACTCTCGATCAAGATCCCCGAGGAGTCCACCCTGGTCCTCTACCCGCACGACCACGTCGCGCCCAACCCGTTCAACTCGGCCGCGGAGCTGTGGGCCAGCCTGCAGCCCGACGAGCAGCCGGACGTGGCGCTCAAGAACGCCCGCGAGGTCGAGCTCGACGACCACGACCGCGACGTGCTGATCTTCCCGGGCTCAGCCACCTGGCACCTGCGCCGCCGCGGCGCGAACGCGGTCAACCTCTACCTGAAGTTCAACGACTTCGGCTCCGACCCCCTGGGCGAGGACCCGAGCACCGCCGGGCTGCGGGAGCGGACGCTGAGCGCGCTGCAGGCGGGCGACGGGCTCGACGCCCTGGTCCCGGCGCTGTCGCGCCGGCTCGACACCGTCGAGCACGTCTACACCCGCGGTTGGGCCGAGTCGCTGCAGGCACGAATCTACGGCGAGGCGCCGTTCGGGATCACCCAGGCCCAGTTCGAGGCGTTGCGGCTCGCCGACGGCCGCCGCTCACTGGCCGACGTGCTCTCCGAGGTGGCCGCGGGCGGCGACGTCGAGCAGGTTCGCCGCGAGGTGCTCGGGCTCGCCGAGCGCGGCGCCCTCGACCTCCTGTAGGCCGCGGCCCGAACGGGCGGCGTCGCCCCCGGCCACCGCGTCCTGCGACTCTGCGGGAGCGGTGGCCGGGACGGCCGCTCAGAACCGCCGCAACGCTCGGTCACGACGTCGCTACGTCGCGACCGACGACCTCGCGACCGGCGGGTGGGTGGGTGGCGCCGCGACGTCCCTGAAGCACAGCGTCGAGTTCGGCGAGCGTCAGGCGGACCATGAGCACCGCCCACAGTGCCGTGCCGGTGGCCTTGGTCCCGTCCTCGGGCAGGAGCGCGAGCGGACCACCGAACGAGTAGAGGACGTCGAGGCCGACCGACACCCCCCAGAACGCGTACGCGGCCACGAGCAGGACGACGTCGCTGCCGAGGCGACCGCGGAAGCGCCACACGAACGCGGCCGCGCCCATGGCGTAGAGGACGTAGACGGCCTCCTCCGGAACACCCAGCTTCGGGTACACCGCCTCGTGCAGCAGGAAGAAGTCGTCGACCACCATCACCCCGGTGAGCACACCACCCGACCCCAGGAACATGGCGGCCTCGCGATGTCCCCCGCGGCGCAGGACCAGTGCGCCCACCAGGGCCGCGGTCGCCGCGACCTGCCAGACCAGCACGACGAGGTGGGCGAACCAGCCCGTGTAGCGCGGGGCCGAGAGCACGTCCACCGGCTCCTTGCTGAAGACCTCGAACGGCACCCCCGCCACCCGTCCGGCCCCGTAGAAGACACCGATCACGGCGGCAGTGGCAGCAACGGTCCCGACGGCAGCCAGGACGGCCCGGCCCGGCCCGCGCCGCACAGTGTGGTGAGCTCCGCTCATAGCCGCGAACCTTAAGGCACCATCGTCTGAAAAGTCGGTGTCACACCGGTGAACCGCCGGGCCGTTGTCCAGCCGTTGCTCAGCCGGTGACCCTCGAGGACGCCGGGTGACCGGACAGGCGCTGGAGCAGCAGCTTGGCCGGGTCCACCGCGCCGGGGTGACCGTGGTAGTGGGACACCAGCCCGGGCGTCGTGTTGACCTCGAGGACGCAGCCGCCGGACGCGGCGAGGGGCACCCGCGGATCGGTGGTGATGACGTCGACACCGACCATGCGCGCGCCGACGATTGCCCCGGCCCGCGCCCCCTGCTCGACGATCGACTCGCACAGGTCGCCGAGCGCCGGCCAGTTGTCCTCCGGAGAGTTCTGGTTGATCGCCTGCCGGAGCACGACCGTCCGCCCGGTCTCGGGGACCGAGGAGAGCGTGACCGACTGCTCGCCCAGGATCCGCAGCATGTCGGTGTCCGGCCGGACCGGACGCTGGCCGTTCTGCCCGCCACCCGAGGTACGGCGGGTGTTCAGCCGCTCGAGCAACTGCGCGACCGTCGAGTGGCCGTCACCGACCACGCTCAGCGGAGCGCGGCGCACGGCGTCGATGAGCACCCCGTCCAGGTAGAGCAACCGGTAGTTGTCGCCGGGCACCTGGTGCTCGATCAGCAGCGGCACACGCCGCAGGTCGCGGAACTTCGCGTACAGCTTGGTGAACGGGGAGCCCGTACGGCTGGACCGGCCGGCCTTCGCGCCGGCCGCCGCGGCCACGGCCACCGCGTCGAGCAGATCCTGCACGGTCCGCACACCCGTCGTCACGCCGTTGCCCGCCGCGGTGTCCCGGGCCGGCTTCACCACGCAGCCGGCGGGCGCGTCGCCGAGGAACGCACGCGCCTGGTCGAGCGAGTCGATCGTGAAGGTCCGGTGCGCGGGTACCGGGATGCCCTCGGCCGACAGCAGACCGTGCACCAGCACCTTGTCCCCCGCGCGATCCAGCACCTCGCGCGAGTCCAGTTCGCAGACCGTGTTCCGCACGGTCAGGACGCCGGTACCGAGGGAGATCTCCAGCGCGTCGCCGGTGAGGCGCCGGACGGGCAGGCCGAGGTCCGCCGCGGCGTTGGTCCACACCCGCCGGTAGAACGCCGAGCGGCTCTGACGGACCGAACGATCCGCCCGGGAGAGGCGCTGCTCCACGAGCGCGCGGAGGAGCCGGCCGCAGGCACGGACGTGGGCACGGCGGATCGGGGTGGAAGCCGGCACCGTCATCAGGCTCATGGCGCCGTCACGCCGTCACGGGCGACGAGTGGGGCACAGGCCTCCTGGCACAGGCCGGATCCCTCTGCTCAGCGTGGCGCACCGATGTCATGCGGGGAGTATGCGTGACTCTGGGTTAGCGCTCGGCAATCTGGTGGCGTCGGAACCGAAAGGTGTACCCGGCGTGCGGTCACGGCGAAACGGACGGCCGCTCTGCGATCGCCGAGGCGTCCTGGTCACCTGCGCGGTCACCCTGCTCCGGCACCGCCGGCAACAGGACGGTGAACTTGGTCGCATCCGACGAGGTCAGCTGCAGTCGCCCACCTTCCGCCTCGGCGAGCCGGCGCGCCAGGGCCAGTCCGATGCCGTGCCCGTCCTCGTCGGGAAGGCGGCGGCGGAACAGCTGTGCGGTCCGCCCCGCGGGGATGCTGCCCTGGTCTGCGACGTCGATGGCGACGGCGTCGCCGATCTCACGGACCGTGATCGTGACCCGGCCCGCGCCGTGTTCGACCGCGTTGTCGAGAAGCACCGCGAGCAACTGGCGGACCGCTGCCGCCGAGGCCTGCACGTGTGGGGCGTCGGGATCGACGGCGATGTCGAGGGTCCGGCCCCGGGCCTCGAGCCTCCGCTGCCAGGACGGCTGTGCCTCCCCGAGCAGGCCGACGACGTCGAGCACCTCGCCCGCGGGCCGTCGACCGTGTGCGAGGGTCATCAGGTCGTCGATCGTGGTCTCCAGCCTGTCGGCCGCCGCGAGGCTCGTCCGGATCGCCTCGGCCCGCTGGTCCGGTGGCGCGTGCAGCGCGGCCTCGAGGGTGAGTCGCAGGCCGGCCAGCGGGGTCCGCAACTGGTGCGACGCCTCCGCGGAGAAGGCTCGCTCGCGTTCCAGCAGCGCGTCCAGCCGCTCCGCGGTCGCGTTCATCGACGAGCCGACGGAGTCGATCTCGGCGATACCGACGGGACGGTTCCGGATGCTGAAGTCCCCGTCGCCCAGGCGCAGCGCGGCCCGGGACAGGTCCTGCAGGGGGCCGGCGAGGCGCGCGGCCAGCCGGCGGGCCAGTAGCCAGGTCACCAGCAACGCCACCCCGGCCAGACCCAGCATCAGCACCCACCGCTCGGCCGCCCGCAGGATGGGCTTCGTCTCGGGCGTCGCGGCGCGGACCACTCCGATGACGTCCGTGCCGTCCATCACCGGCACCGTCACGACCAGGTCGCCCTCGTCCACCCCGGTGCGCACGTCGCTCTTCGCGATCGCCCGGGACACGAACCAGTTCCCCGGGTTCGGGCCGGTTCCGCGCAACAACTCCCCGTCGGGGCTGTAGAGCGCCAGGGTGAGGTCCTCGTCCTCCTCGATGGGCCACACGGCCGGGAGGGTGCCCCGCAGCAGCGCGGGCGTCAGGTCGGCCTGTGCGTAGTAGGCGTGGCGCTCCAGCTCGCGGAACTCGTCGGCCCGGTAGAACCGTTCCGCGGCAGCGGCCAGCGGGAGGCCGAAGAGGGTGATCGCGATGGTGGCCGCCAGTACGGTCAGCCACACGATCCTTCTCGCCACGTCGACCTCCCCAGGCCGCCCCCGGGGCCGGGCCGCCGGAGTCGGACTCTACTGACCCACCGTCGCGTGAGGGCCGCGTCCGGTGCGGCGGGGCTTATCCCCTACCCGACGCTGCGCCGGGCCAGGCCGAGCGCGTACTCCGGGTACCACTGGCCCGCCGCGGGCTCCCCCGGCCGGCATGCGCCGTCCGACTCGCCCGGCCGCTTGATCCACAGGTACGCGTCGACCAGCGGCCGCCCGGTCTCGGTGGTGGGTGCCTGGCCCAGGGCGCGCCCCGGCGGGTTGCAGAAACTCGGCGCGCCGTCGATCTCGGGCCCGGTCACCGGGCCCAGCCCGTTGCGGCTGGTGTCGATGACGAAGGACGCGCCACCGAGCCGTTCCGAGATCGCGGTGCCGAACGCGGCGTTCTCGTCGACGGTGAAGAAGTTGGCCACGTTCAGGCTGAAACCGTCGGCCCGCCGCACCCCGGAACGCTCCAGCGCGCCGGAGAGCGCGTCGACGTCGCTGATGAAGCCGGGGTTGCCGGCATCCAGGTAGACCGACGCGCCCGCCTGCCTGAGGGTGTCGACGGCCTCGGAGAGCAGTTCATAGCGCTCGTCGCGCACCGCGCCGTCCACACACCCGGACAGCTCGTGCGGCACGGCGTCCGGCTCGAGGATCACCGTCGACGGGCGCCCGCCGAGGCCCGCCGCCATCGCGGACACCCAGTCCCGGTAGTACGCGGCGTCGGGGGCGCCACCGCCGGAGAAGCTCCCGCAGTCACGGTGCGGGATGTTGTAGGCAACGAGCAGCGGCCGCTGACCGGTGGCCTCGGCGCGGTCGACGTAGTCGCGGGTCTGCGCCTGTGCCTCGGCGGCGTCGCCGGTCACCCACAGCGGCAACGGTTGCTCGGCGATCTTGCGAATCTCCGCGGCGTCCGCGCTGCGCCCGGCGGCCTCCCACTGCTGCACCTGCACGGCCGCGGGCGTCAGCGGATCCACGTAGAACCCCGATGCCGAGGTCACCACGCTGGCCGGCGCGGGCCGGCGTTCCGGCGCGGGAGCCGCACCCGCACAGGCCGCCACCATCAGCACGGCCGCCACGCCCGCGAGCAGGGCGGCCCAGGACGACGAGCGGCGCCGTGCAGTGGTTCGGCCGTGTGTCATCGCGTCACGTTCCTCGCTCGGGGCCGTCATGCCACGTGCACCCATCGCGCGACCGACGGGGTCCCCGCGCCGTCGACGAGGAACAGCATGTAGTAGCCGGGCGGCACGAGCGTGGGCTCCGGGGGTACCGCGAGGCCCAGGGTGCCGTCCGGGCGCCGGTCGATGTCCAGCGCGATCGACCGCTGCTCGACGTCGGTGGCGTGGGTGGCCGCACTCGGCCTGATCAGCCGCGCCTGGGCGATCCGGGACGCGTCCGGCGAGGAGACCGTCATGCTCTCGCCGCGGGCCACCTGCCCGGGTGCATCGGAGATCACCGGCTGCGGACCGTGGAACAGGTACGGCGGAGTGTAGATCTCCAGCCGCTGCTCGAACTTGCCGTCCTTGGTGTCGTCCTTGTCGGCGAACAACGGGTCTCCGCCCAACGTCATGACCTGGCCGTTCGGCAGCAGCACCCCGGCACTGTGGTAGTCGCGGCCCACGGTCGGGTCGGCCGCCGCGCGCAGCGAGTTGGTGTCCGGGTCGTACAGGCCGGCCCGCAGGACGTGGCTGTTGCCCTTGGCTCGGTAGTCCCGGGAACCGCCGGTGATCAGCAGGTCGTCGTCGGGCAGCTGCACCACGTTGGGGTAGCGGACCGGCTCGGGGAGATCCGGGCCGGCGGTGAAAACCGGGTCGGGCCGGTTCAGGTCGACCACGTCGATTCGTGCGGTGGACAACGGCGACTCGCCGACGCCACCGCCGCCCACGACGATCATCTTCTGGTTCTGCACCGGTCCGGCCCAGGCCGAACCGCTGGTCTCCAGGAGGGCTTCATCACGCATGCCGGGCACCGGGGCGAACGAGTTGTCGGACAGGTCCCACAGGCCGGGAACGCGGCCCTGGTCGGCCGGCCCGTACCCGGCGTTCGCTCCCGAGTAGAACAGCACGTCCGGCCGGGCGGTCTGGAACAGCGCCGGGTAGGTCGGGAAGTAGCGGAACAGCTCCGGCCGCTCGGTCCACGTCTTCGTGGCGGGGTCGTAGATCTCGTTCTGGCCCGGCAGGATCGTGCCCGTCCCGTCGAGGCCGGAGACGGAGAGCACGCTGCCGTCGGGCAACCCCGTCAGCGTCGGGTACCAGCGCTTGTGGGCCATGTCGCCGACCCGCACGTACTCCTCGGTGAACGGGTCGAACTCGTAGCTGTCGGCGATCCCCTGGAAGTCCTGCTTCTCCAGCGTCATGCCCTCGGCCAGGCCGTACATGTTGTCCGCATCCGGGCCTTCGAGACCGGCGATGGCGTACTGCGCGGGCTGGTCGGTCACCCCGGCGGGGCCCACGTCCGCCGACTCCACCCACACCGTGGTCTCGCTGGCCGTGACCGTGACCGCACCCCGGCGGTCGTTCGTCTTCTTCGCCGGCGGCAGTGTGAAGGCGTTCGTCGCCCGGTACGTCCTGCCGTCGGGGGCGATGAACTCGGTGCCCTTCGGGAAGTCACGCCCGGCGTCGGGGAACTCGTTCTTCACCCGCATCGCCCCGGCCGCGTGCGTGACCGCGCCCTCGAGCAGTTCGTAGCGCTGGGTCCCGCCCGCGACCAGCAGCTTGCCGTCCGGCAGGTACGCGTGTCCGCCGCAGAACAGGTCGCTCGGGGTGACGATCTTGCGGCTCTGCCCCGTCGCCGGGTCGTAGAGCAGCGTCTCGAAGGTGCCGGCGTCGAAGTGCTGCTGGTCATTGCCTGATCCGGCGATGAGCAGCAGCTTGCCCGTGGGCAGCAGCGCGGCGTGGATCGCGTTCACCCGCTGCTCGGCGGGCAGCTCGATCACGTCCCACTTGCCGTACTGGACCTTGTACTCCTGGCTGTTGATCATCTGGTCGTGGCGGTACTGCTGCACCCAGGCGATCGCCGGTGGGGCGTTCACCGCCAGCAGCACGACCGGGAGGCCGACCAGGGTGATCGTGCGGCGGTGCCGGGACAGTCTCCGTAGGGCTCTCTTGAGCACGCGGTTCACGCGACGGCTCCGATCTCGTCATCGGCGTCGCGCGGGTTCGGCAGCGCGACGGGTGGGGCGGGGAG
>NZ_JAAXKZ010000140.1 GCF_012911875.1 Pseudonocardia bannensis
CGGCCGACCGGGCGGGCGGGTTCGCCCGGTCGGCCGGGTGCGCCCGGGTGGTCGGGCCGACCTGGTCGGGCGGGCCCACCGGGCCACCCGGGACGGCGTGCCGGCCCGGCTCCCCACGGGTCCGGCGCAGGATCCGGCGGGCGGCCAGAACCACCAGCAGCACCCCCGCGGTCGCCGTCAGCCACACAGTGATGGTGCCGTAAGCGGTCGAGCGAACTTGCAGGCGGCTCGGCGGTCCGAGTGGCCCACCGTCCAGCGTGCGGACCGCAGCGTCGACGATGAACTGCCCGGAGCGTGTCACCTCGGCGCTCACCCGAACCTGGATACGGCCGAGCGGCGGGATCCGCTGCTCCGGGATCGGCGCCACCCGGAGCCCCGCGGTGCTCGCGATCTCCACGCGCACCTTCATCGCGACCGGCAGCCCGTTGGCCACGGTGAGCAGCAGCGGTGCGTCGGCCGTGCCCAGCGAGTACGGCCCCGGGGGCTCGAGGACCCGGACCGAGGAACGCAGCTCGGTCACGCGGTCGGTGGTGGCGTCGCCGGATCGTTCGGCGAGCTCGGGGCGGCCTCGCCAGGCCGACGACGTCGGGCGCAGCGTGTCGCGCAGCAGCGGGTCGAAGACCGCGGCGGGGGTCGCGCCCACACCGAGCTCGTTGTCGGCGGAGGCCCGTAGCCGCTCGACGTCGTCGCCGGTCACGCGCATCGCGTCCACCACGGCGGGCGGGATCTCGCGAGCGCCCGCCCGCAGGGGGTAGGACAGCCGCTGGGCGTCCGCGCCGGGGGGCGGCCCGGCGGTGGCCGTGGTGCCGAGCGCTCGAGGCTGCAGTCGGCCGTCGGCCAGCAACCGGGCGGCCGTGGTGAGCAGGGCACCGGCCCCGGTGCCGTCGACGGCCCACTGGTGCGGCGGCGCGAGCACGAGCGGCCCGGTGCTGCTCGCGGCCGGCCCGGCCGCGGTGCGGTAGACCAGGGCGCCGATGAGGTCCTGGGTGGACAGGGGTGTGGAGGTCCCGGCCGGGGCGCTGGTGACCGGAACCGCGCTGCTCGGCCCGGTGCGGGTGGACTCCGTGGCGCCGGTGCGACCGGCGGCGGCCACCGTGAGCAGCGGATCGGTGAGCACGCCGCCCTGCCCGGCGGGCCCACCGGCGATCGGCAGCACACCGGTGGTCCGCGTGACGCGGCCCTGGTCGATGCCCTCCGCCGACAGGATCACGGTGCCGGCCCCGGCGGCGGTGCCGGCCCCGACCGCGCCCAGCGTGGGCTCGTCGAGCAGGCCGTCGGCCGGCCACAGGACCTCGTCGAGCACGGGCGTCCCGAGGATCGACTCGGTGATGCTCCGGCCGTCGGTCACCGCCCGGGTGGCGAGTGGGGCGAGGCCGCCGCGGGTCAGCGCGACCAGGTCGGCGTCGGCGAAGGGCAGCGCCAACAGGCAACCGCCCCGGGTGGCCGCGGCCAGCGCATCCAGCCACTGCCCCGCGACCTCGGCGCCCCGTCCGGGCGTCACGGTTCCGTCGGGGGCGCGGACCTGGTAGCCCTCCCGCATCGCCGAGGCGGTCTGCAGCAGGTCGGGATCGACCGCGACGCACGTCGCCTCCCGCAACCCGGAGCCAGCCGGGGCCTGCTGTGCGAGCGCGCCGACCAGACCGCCGAGCCGTCCGGTGGGGGCGAACAGGTCGGCCAGGTCGTCGTCGGTGAGTGTGGTGGTCTCCCCCGGGACCGTCGGCAGCCGCCGTGGTGCGTCGACGATCGGATAGAGAAGCGTGAACGGCGAGGCCACCGGGGCCGGGGACTCGATCGGGGGGCCGGCCGCCGGGTCGGCGGGCAGCGAGTGCACCGGGAGCAGCATCCGGACCGCCGCCAGCCGGGCGCGCGCCCCCTCCCGCGGTGCCCCGTTGACGTTGACCAGCAGTTCGTAGACGCCGGGCCGGGAGAGCGCGAGGCTGGTGGTCGGCTCGCCGCGCAGGGGCACGGTGATGCGCACCGGCATGCTCCCGCCGGGGGCCAGCTCACCGGGCAGGTCGAGGAACTGCGGGGTCACGGCGTCGCTCGGAGCGCGCCCGTCGAGCGCGGTGCGGACCTCGCCCTCGGTGCTCAGGGCCTCGCCGCGCTGCAACCGGATCGCGAGGTCCTCCACGACCGTGTCACTGGTGTTGGTGAGCGTGCCCTCCACGGTGATCGTCTCCGGCCCGTCGGCGGTGACCATCCGCGGGTCGGCCTGGCCGAGGGCGAGAAGCAGCGGGCCGCCGACCTCCGGAGTGACGACCGGGGAGGCGGCGGGCGCGGGAGCCGCAGCGGGCGGAGCGGCGAGTGCCGAGCCGGCGAGCGGGCCGGAGAGCAGCAGTACCGCGATCGCGACCAGGGTCGCGACCAGCCTCACGCCGATTCCTCCAACAGCTCCGTCGCCCGCCGGATCAGCCGGCGCTCGTCGGCGTAGGCGAGCCGGGACTCCAGCTCACCCAACGGCACCCACGCCACCTCGGAGACCTCGACGTCGGAGTCGGACAGTTCGCCGCCGAGCGCGCGCAGCAGGAAATGGTGCACGGTCTTGTGCACGCGGCGGTCCTCGGCGACGAACCAGAAATCGATGGTGCCCAGCGGTGCGACCACGCGACCGATGATGCCGGTTTCCTCTTCGACCTCGCGAACCGCCGCCTCTTCGGCGGTCTCACCGGCCTCGATGTGTCCTTTGGGCAACGACCAGAGCAGCCGGCCGCGGCGGTCCAGCCGTCCGATGACGGCCGCGGTGCCGTGCACGTGGTCGACGACCAGGCCGCCGGCCGAGGTCTCGTCCACCGTCCGCAACCGTCGACGCCGATCCGGAGGGCGGCCCGCGCGGCGCCCTCCCGAGCGGCCGCGTGAGGTGGACATGTGGCGATGGTAACGAGCAAGGCGGCAACCGGCCGCGCACGCGCCGTCACAGTCCCGAGCGGGCCGGGGCGGGCCCGCGGCCGAACTGCGGCGCGGTGGCCGGACGGGGACGCCTACACTGGCCCGCCGTGTCTTCCCCGCTGTTGATCCCCGGCTCCGCGGTGTCGTCGTCCGCCCCGGCGCGTCCCACGTCCGAGTCGTCGGCGGCGTCCTCCACGGCAGCGCTGCACCGCGAGCAGGAGAATGCGCTCGTGGAGTTGCTCGACATCGCGCCGGTCGCCGACGAGCTGGCCGCGCGGTTCGTCGCTGCCGGCCATCGGCTCTACCTGGTGGGGGGCAGTGTCCGTGACGCGCTGCTGGGCCGCGGTGGTGGCGACCTCGACTTCACCACCGACGCGCGACCGGGGACCGTGCTCGAGATCCTCTCCGGCTGGGCCGACGCGGTATGGGAGACCGGCATCGAGTTCGGCACCGTCGCTGCGCGCCGCCGCGGCCAGACCCTGGAGATCACCACCTTCCGGGCCGACGTGTACGACCGCGTCGGCCGCAAGCCGGCCGTCGCGTTCGGGAACACGATCGAGGGCGACCTGGCCCGCCGCGACTTCACGGTCAACGCGATGGCCGTCGAGCTGACCGGCCCGGGCGGGGAGCGCCGCTTCGTCGACCCCCACGGGGGGCTGGCGGCGCTGGCCGCGGGCACGCTGGACACCCCGGCCGCGCCTCAGGACTCCTTCGCCGACGACCCCCTGCGCATGCTGCGTGCGGCGCGGTTCGTCTCCCAGCTCGGTTTCACCCCCGCCCCCCGGGTGCAGGAGGCGATGACCGCGATGGCGGGTGAGCTGGCACGGATCACCAAGGAACGTGTCCAGGCCGAGTTCTCGAAGCTGATCCTCGGGGCGCACCCGCGGCGCGCGATCGAGCTCATGGTCGACACCGGGCTCGCCGAGTACGTGGTGCCCGAGGTGCCGGCCATGCGGCTGGCCATCGACGAGCACATGCAGCACAAGGACGTCTACACCCACTCGCTCGTGGTGATGGAGCAGGCGATCGAGCGGGAGACCGACGGACCGGACCTGGTGCTGCGGCTCGCCGCGCTGCTGCACGACGTCGGCAAGCCGCCGACCCGGCGCAAGGAGGCCGACGGGCGGGTCAGCTTCCACCATCACGAGGTGGTCGGCGCGAAGATGGTCCGCAAGCGTTTGCGTGACCTGCGCTACCCGAAGGCGGTCATCGACGAGGTGGCCCAGCTCGTCTACCTGCACCTGCGCTTCCATGGCTACGGCAAGGGCGAGTGGACGGACTCCGCGGTCCGCCGCTACGTCACCGACGCGGGCCCGCTGCTCGATCGGTTGCACAAGCTCGTCCGGTCGGACTGCACGACCCGCAACCGTCGTCGCGCCGCCGCGCTCCAGCGCAGCTACGACTCGCTCGAGCACCGCATCTCGGAGCTGCGCAAGCGGGAGGAGCTCGACGCGATCCGGCCCGACCTGGACGGTAACGCGATCATGGAGCTGCTCGGGATCCCGCCGGGCCCGCTGGTCGGCAAGGCCTACAAGCACCTGCTCGCGCTGCGTATGGAGCGCGGCCCGATGAGCCACGAGGAGGCGGAGGCCGAGCTGCGTCGGTGGGCGGCGGAGCAGGGCGTCGACTGAGGCAGGCTCGACGTTCAGCAGGTGCGGGTGCGCACCCGGCGCAGCTGCCAGTCGTGCGCGAGCAGGCCCAGTGCGTACACAGCCGCCGCGCCGACCATCAGCAGCGGTGCCCGGCCGTCGGGCGGGCTGAGCACGGCCGCGGCCCCGACCGCCAGCACGTAGCAGACGTTGAACACGGCGTCGTAGAGCGCGAACACCCGCCCGCGCACGGCGTCGCCCGCCTCGCTCTGCACCCCGGCGTCGGCGCACAGCTTGACCACCTGTCCCGCCGCGGCGAGCACGAACGCGGCGACCAGCACGGCGGGCAGGGTGAGGGTCACGGCCAGCCCGAGTTGGGCGGCCGCGGCGACGAGCAGCGCCACGCGCACGGTGCGCGCGCGTCCGATCCGGTGTGCCAGCCACGGGGTGAGCAGCGCCGCGGCCCCGAGCCCGAGGGCCGCCAGCACCACGGCCTCCCCCACCCCGGCCATCCCCGCGCGCAGCACCCCGCTGTCGGTGAAGGCGTAGCGGAACAGCATCAGCGAGACCAGCGTGGTGACGCCGAACGCGAGCCGGTGCGCGGCCAGCGCCAGGAACGATCCGGCGACGGTCGGGGTGGACGCGGTGGCGCGCGCCCCGTCGGCCAGCCCGCGGGCCACCGCGAGCAACGCCTGGCGTGGCTCGTTCGTCTCGTCGGGCCCCAGTAGCCGGCGTCGGAACCGGGCGGCGATCACCGCGGCCAGCACCGATCCGACGACCGCCGCCGCCGTGGTCAGCGCCGAGCCCATGTCGCCGGCACCCAGGACTGCGCGAAGGCCGATGGCGCTCGCGCCGCCCAGTGCGGCGACGGCGGCCCCGGCGGTGGCGGCCACGACGTTGGCCTCCACCAGGTGCCGGCGTTCCACCACGTGCGGCAGCGACGCGGACAGCCCGGAGAGCACGAACCGGCTCACCCCGGCCACGGCCAGCGCACCCAGGTACAGCGGCAGCCCTGCCGCCCCGCCCCCGACCATGATCGCGACCATCAGCACGAGCACCGCGCGGAGCAGGTTGGCGACCATCAGGACCCGACGCCGGTCCCAGCGGTCGAGCAACGCGCCGGCGAACGGGCCGATCACCGAGTACGGCAGCAGCATCACGGCGAGCCCGGCCGCGACGGCGAGCGGATCGGCCTGTCGCTCCGGGTTGAACAGCACGGCGCCGCCGAGCGCGGCCTGGAACATGCCGTCGCCCCACTGCGCCGTGAGCCGCACGGCCAGCAACCTGCGGAAGCCGCTGGTCCGGAGCAGCCGGCCGAAGCCGAGCTTCTCGGGGCGGACCTCGGCGGAGACCTCTGTCACGGCCGTTCCCGCATGCCCGACATCACCCGTCGGAGTGGGTATCGGCATCGGCACGACCTGAAGGCTACTGCGCCACGAAGGGTGCGACGATGGACGTGTGAGGGACGACCGCGTCGGCGCCGATGCCTCGACTCCGGTGGCGCCGGGCACCCTTCTGGTGGCCGCGCCGGGACTCGGCGACCCCAATTTCCGCCGCACCGTGATCTACATGATCGAGCACCGGGAGCAGGGCAGCCTGGGGGTCATCCTGAACCGGCCCAGCGAGGTCGAGGTCAGAGACGTGCTGCCGTACTGGGCGCCGCTGACCTCCGAACCGCGCTCGGTCTTCGTCGGTGGACCCGTGGACGCCCGGACGGCGTTATGCCTCGCCGCGCTGCGCACCGGGCAGGACACGAACGGGCTCACCGGGCTGGTCGTCGTCCGGTCCCCCGTCGTGCTGGTGGACCTGGACAGCGAGCCGACGGCGCTGGCTCCCCGGCTGCGGGGGCTGCGGGTCTTCGCCGGCTACTCGGGCTGGGACGCGGGACAGCTCGCCGGGGAGATCGCCCGGGGCGACTGGATCGTGGTGCCCGCACTGCCCGACGACGTGCTGACCGGTCAGCACGTCGACCTGTGGGGGCGGGTGCTGCGTCGTCAGGGCGTGCCGCTGGCCCTGCTGGCCACCTTCCCGTCCGAGGCCGGACTGAACTGAGACCGCCCGTCGCCGGACCGCGACCACCCCGAGTTGTTCGACCGGGTGGCGGCCTGCGCGGGCCGGTCCGACGAGGTGACGCTCGACGGCGAGGCGGTGACCCCGCAGCCCGGTGGCTCCTACGACGGCCGGACCACCGCGGACGCGGTGGGCCCGTTCGAGGGCGTGCCCGGTTCCGGGGCTGGGAGCCCGGCTCAGGTCTGGGCGGAGGCCTCATCGGCCGACGGCCCGGCCGCCTCGGCCTCCCCGGCGGGCCGGCACCCGGCCACGAGGTCACATCCCGCGCACGTCCCTCCGCACGGCGACGGGGCGGGCTCCGCGGCGGCGAGCCGAGCGGCGGCCCGGTCGCCGAGCGCCCCGCCCACCCCACTCAGCACCAGGGTGCCCACCCCGGTGACGGCGAGAACGACCCAGCCGATCGCCCCCGGCCTGCCGGCCAGGAGCACCGCGCCACCGGCCAGCGCGATCGCACCGGCGGCCCCCACGAGCGGCGCCGCCACCCGGTTGGCCAGCGCGAAGGTGCGCTCCGAGTGCAGGGTGGCCGCGGTGCGGACGCCGGCGATCCGGTTGCGGGGCAGCCGGGAGCGGGCACCGAGCACAGCGACGGTGACCAGCAGCACACCGGCGAGGACCAGGACGGGACCGACGATCAGGCTGACGGTGAGCGGCACCCCGTCAGGGTAGGCCAACCGGTTCGCACCCTCCCGGCCAGCGGCGTTACGCTGGAATACGTGTGGACGGCCCGCCGACTCCAAGCCGATGCTCGACCGCGCAAGCGGGTCTTCGGTGTCGAGGCTGTGCCGGACTGAGCCGACCCGAGAGCTACCGGCACGGCGACCCCTCATGCCGAACGGCAAGAGGGGTCCCTTGTTTTCACGGCCGTCACGAATTTCTTCCTCGAGGTGAGCGGGACATGAGCACGGACACCACCACGCAGCCGGCCGCGGAACGCGCCGGTGCCGAGGGCGGGCAGGGCACGCCCCCGTTCCGCTACGGGGCGGCGCTGGCCGGCGACATCGAGCGCAAGTGGCAGGACCGCTGGGAGACCGAGGGCACGTTCCACGCCCCGAACCCCTCGGGGCCGTGGGCCGAGCCGGATCAGGTCAGCGGCGAGAAGGTCTACCTGCTCGACATGTTCCCCTACCCCTCCGGGGCGGGCCTGCACGTGGGGCACCCGCTGGGCTTCATCGGCACCGACGTCCTGGGCCGCTACCTGCGGATGACCGGGCACAACGTGCTGCACGCGATGGGCTTCGACGCGTTCGGCCTTCCCGCCGAGCAGTACGCGGTGCAGACGGGCACGCACCCGCGCACCACGACCGAGGCGAACATCGAGCGGTACAAGGCGCAGCTGCGTCAGCTGGGCCTGGGCCACGACCAGCGTCGCTCGGTCGCGACCACCGACGTCGACTTCTACCGCTGGACGCAGTGGATCTTTCTGCAGATCTACAACGCCTGGTACGACGAGGACGCGCAGAAGGCCCGGCCGATCAGCGAGCTGGAGGCCGAGTTCGCGCAGGGTGGGCGGAGCACCCCGGACGGCCGGGACTGGTCCGAGCTGACCGGCGCCGAGCAGCGCGAGATCATCGACTCCTACCGGCTGGCCTACATCTCCGAGGCGCCGGTCAACTGGTGTCCCGGCCTGGGCACGGTGCTGGCGAACGAGGAGGTCACCGCCGACGGGCGCAGCGAGCGGGGCAACTTCCCCGTGTTCCGGCGCAACCTGAAGCAGTGGATGATGCGGATCACCGCCTACGCCGACCGGCTGGTGTCCGACCTGGACCGGCTGGACTGGCCGGAGTCGGTCAAGGCCATGCAGCGGAACTGGATCGGCCGGTCGCAGGGCGCCCGGGTGCAGTTCCCGGTCGTCGGTGTCGACCCCGCAGCGCCCTCCATCGAGGTCTTCACCACCCGTCCCGACACGCTGTTCGGCGCCACCTACATGGTGCTGGCGCCGGAGCACCCGCTGGTCGACGAGATCGCCCCGGCCGAGTGGCCCGCCGGCACCGCCGAGTCCGATGTGGACGGTCGATGGACCGGTGGCGCTGCGACCCCGGCCGAGGCCATCGCGGCCTACCGGGCCGCGGCCGCGCGCAAGTCCGAGCTGGACCGCCAGGAGAACAAGGACAAAACCGGTGTGTTCACCGGCGCGTACGCCACCAACCCGGTCAACGGGCAGGCGATCCCGGTGTTCGTCGCCGACTACGTGCTGATGGGCTACGGCACCGGCGCGATCATGGCCGTTCCCGGGCAGGACCAGCGCGACTGGGACTTCGCGACCGCGTTCGGGCTGCCCATCGTGCGGACGGTGCAGCCGAGTGAGGGCTTCGAGTCCGCCGGCGGCGAGGCGTTCACCGGCGAGGGCCCCGCGATCAACTCGGCCAACGACGAGATCAGCCTGAACGGTATGGGCGTGGCCGAGGCCAAGGCCGCGATCACGGACTGGCTGGTCGCGAAGGGCGCCGGCTCGGCGCAGACCCAGTACAAGCTGCGCGACTGGCTGTTCTCCCGGCAGCGCTACTGGGGCGAGCCGTTCCCGGTGGCCTGGGACGCCGACGGCCGGCCGGTCGCGCTGCCGGAATCCGAGCTGCCGGTCGAGCTGCCCGAGATCGACGACTACTCCCCCAAGACCTACGACCCGGACGCGGCGGACACCGAGCCGGAGCCGCCGCTGTCGCGGGCGCAGGAGTGGTTGGACGTCGAGCTGGACCTGGGCAACGGGCTGCAGCGCTACCGCCGCGAGACCAACACGATGCCGCAGTGGGCGGGCTCGTGCTGGTACTACCTGCGTTACCTGGACCCGCAGAACTCCGACCGGTTCGTCGACGCCGAGGTCGAGCGGTACTGGCTGGGCAAGGACACCACGCGCGCCGCCGACGACCCGGGCGGGGTCGACCTCTACGTCGGCGGGGTCGAGCACGCGGTGCTGCACCTGCTGTACGCGCGGTTCTGGCACAAGGTGCTGTTCGACCTGGGCCACGTCAGCTCCGAGGAGCCGTTCCGCCGGCTGTTCAACCAGGGCTACATCCAGGCCTACGCCTACACCGACGCCCGCGGCACCTACGTGCCGGCGGAGGAGGTCGTCGAGGAGCTGGTCGACGGCGAGCCCCGTTTCACGTGGAACGGCCAGCCCGTCAACCGGGAGTACGGGAAGATGGGCAAGTCGCTGCGCAACGTGGTGACCCCCGACGAGATCAGCGAGCGCTACGGCGCCGACACGTTCCGGCTCTACGAGATGTCGACCGGTCCGATGGAGGTCTCCCGGCCCTGGTCGACGCGCGACGTCGTGGGCTCGCAGCGGTTCCTGCAGCGGGTGTGGCGCAACCTGGTCGACGAGCAGACCGGCGAGTCCCGGGTCAGCGACGCCGAGCCCGACACCGACACCCTGCGGCTGCTGCACCGCACCATCGCCGGGGTGCACGCGGACTACACCGCGCTGCACTACAACACGGCGGCGGCCAAGCTGATCGAGCTGAACAACCACCTGACGAAGGTGTACGGCCCGGGATCGCAGACCGGCGTCCCGCGCTCGGTGGCGGAGCCACTGGTGCTGATGCTGGCCCCGCTGACCCCGCACATCGCCGAGGAACTGTGGTCGGTCCTGGGCCACGACACCTCGCTGGCGCACGGGCCGTTCCCGGTGGCCGACGAGCAGTACCTGGTCGCCGACACCGTCGAGTATCCGATCCAGGTCAACGGCAAGGTCCGCTCCCGGATCACGGTGCCCGCCGATGCCGACCTCGAGGCCGTCAAGGCCGCGGCGCTGGGCGAGGAGAAGATCGTCGCGATGATGGACGGCCGCGAGCCGCGCAAGGTGATCGTGGTCCCGAACCGGCTGGTCAACATCGTCATCTGACGGTCGCGGCCGGCCGGCCTCCGGTCCGTGCCCCCGTGCCGCCGGGAGATCCGGCGGTACGGGGGACCTGGCGTCCCGCCCGCCGACGCCGAGCCCGGGTCAGCCGCCGGCCGGGCGGAGCACGACCTCGGTGAGCACGGCGTCGTCCGGTGCGGTCACCGCGAGCAGCACCGCGCCGGCGACGGACTCCGGACGCAGGTAACGGCCCGGGTCGTACTCGCCGCCCTCGTGCGCGACGACGCCGCGCTGCATCTCGGTGTCCACCCGGCCGGGATGCACCGAGGTGACGCGCACGCCGTTGTCGGCCTCCTCGGCCCGCAGCGCGTCGGCGAAGGCGCGCAGGGCGAACTTGCTGGCGGCGTACGACGCCCAGCCGGGCCGGGCGGTGAACCCGGCGCCCGAGTTGATGAGCACCACGTCGCCGCGGGCGGCGCGCAGCGCGGGCAGCAGGAGCCGGGTCAGCTCGGCCACGGCGATGACGTTGATGTCGAACTGCCGTCGCCAGGTCTCGGCGTCGGTCTCGGCGACCGTGCCCAGCAGACCGACCCCGGCGGAGTGCACCAGCACGTCGAGCCGGTCCACCCCGGCGGTGGCGACGGCCAGCGCAGCGGGGTCGGTCAGCTCGACCGGCCACGGGCGTGCCCCGGGAAGCTCCGCGGCGAGCCTCTCCAGGGCGTCGGCGTCCCGGCCGCCGAGAAGCAGGTCGTAGCGGGATGCGAGGGCCCGGGCCACCGCCGCGCCGATTCCCCGGGAGGCGCCGGTGACGAGGGCGAGTGGACGGGCGCTCGGTGCGTCGGCGGGCTCACTCACGGTGTCCGACTCTACGCAGTCGCGATCACTCGCGCCTGTCGCACGCACCGCCGGACCGGCCGAGGGGATGTGCCGGTCCGGCGGGCGGGAGGGGCCGTGGGGCCCCGGGTCAGATGCGTCGTGCGGAGTTGAACGGCATCCGGCTCATGTCGGCGAGCTTGACGGGCTGGCTGGAGGTGCTGGCGTGCACCACCTTGCCGTTGCCGACGTAGATCGCGACGTGGCTGACCGGCCTGTAGAAGAAGACCAGGTCGCCGGGTCGCAGGTTGGACTTGGAGACCGGGGTGCCGACCGTGGCCATGGCGCGGCTGGTGCGCGGCAGCGAGATGCCGGCCTTCTTGAAGGACCAGTTGACGAGACCCGAGCAGTCGAAGGCCGACGGGCCCGCTGCCCCCCAACGGTACGGGGCACCGATCTTGCTGAGCGCGTTCTTCAGGGCCGAGGCGCGGGCGGCGACCGGTGCGGCTCCGCCGAGGGCGGCGGCCGGGGCGGTCAGGGCGACGGTGCGGACCTCACCGCTGAGGAGTGTGGGGGCGGCAGTCGAGAGGGGGGCCGCGGCGGGGGCGACGGGTGCTCCCGCCGCGGCCGCCGAGGTGGTGGCGGGCAGGAGAGCGAACAGTGCGGCGGCTGCGGAGGTGACGGCGACGACAGCGGTGCGGATCGCCGGCGCGGGTCTGTGCTTGGGCAACGCAGTGTTCCTTCGTTAGCACCGCCGAACGTCGTTCCCCGGCCGGCCCGGGGGAGGGCCGTGGAGACACAGACGGAGCGCGGCAGGGTGCTGGGGCCGCAGGGGGAGCCCGGCCGGGCCGCGCTTCGTCCGTTCAGTCGGTGACCCCGCGCCCTCCGCTCCGGTTGAGCGACGATGTCGCGAGGCCGTCGAAAAATTACGAACACTTTTACTGCGTTTGCCATGACGGAAGTCTCAATCCTGCTGCTCCTTTCCGTGAGTACGATCACGAAAAGGTAAACACGGAAAGAGTAATGACAGCGATGTAATCCGCATCCACCGTGGGTTGCTACTGGTCACAAGCGGTGATCTTCCGCACAATATCCCTCGATATCGCTTCGTTATTGGTCTGAAAGAGTGAAAGACGTTGCAGAACGGAACCACCATGGACTTGGTGAAAAATTTGCGATAACGAAAGGATCTCGGGCGCACACGAAACGGCCCCGGCCGCCGACGAACGCCGGCGGCCGGGGCCGCTACAGGGTGGTGCGGAAGGTGCTGCGGGTCAGTCCTCCCGCTCGCCGCGGATGAACTCCTCGACCGCGTGCCGTGCCTCGTCGTCGCTGTACTGCTCCGGCGGGGACTTCATGAAGTAGCTCGACGCGGAGAGGATCGGCCCGCCGATGCCGCGGTCCTTGGCCAGCTTCGCCGCACGCACGGCGTCGATGATGATGCCGGCCGAGTTGGGCGAGTCCCAGACCTCGAGCTTGTACTCCAGGTTGAGCGGCACGTCGCCGAACGCCCGGCCCTCGAGCCGCACGTAGGCCCACTTGCGGTCGTCGAGCCAGGCCACGTAGTCCGACGGACCGATGTGGACGTTGTCCCGGCCGAGATCGCGGTCGACCTGCGACGTGACGGACTGGGTCTTGGAGACCTTCTTGGACTCCAGCCGCTCGAGCTCCTTCATGTTCAGGAAGTCCATGTTGCCGCCGACGTTGAGCTGCATCGTGCGGTCGAGCTGGACGCCCCGATCCTCGAAGAGCTTGGCCAGCACCCGGTGCGTGATCGTGGCGCCGACCTGGGACTTGATGTCGTCACCGACGATCGGGACGCCGGCGGCACGGAACTTCTCCGCCCACACCGGGTCCGAGGCGATGAACACCGGCAGCGCGTTGACGAAGGCCACCCCGGCGTCGATCGCACACTGGGCGTAGAACCGGTCGGCCGCCTCGCTGCCCACCGGCAGGTAGGAGACCAGCACGTCGGCCTGCGTCTCGCGCAGCACCGCGGCCACGTCCACCGGCTCCTCGTCGGACTCGGTGATGGTCTCCCGGTAGAACCGGCCGAGCCCGTCGAGCGTGT
This sequence comes from Pseudonocardia bannensis, assembly GCF_012911875.1. Lineage (GTDB taxonomy): Bacteria > Actinomycetota > Actinomycetes > Mycobacteriales > Pseudonocardiaceae > Pseudonocardia > Pseudonocardia bannensis. Next base: position 13,223 of record NZ_JAAXKZ010000140.1, read on the forward strand.
GCCCGCGCTGCACCGGGACGTCCAGCGGCGGCACGTCGGCGATCTTGATGGTGTTGTTCTCGCTCGCGCCGATGGCCTCCGAGAGGTCCCGGCCGACCTTCTTGGCGTCGACGTCGAACGCGGCGACGAACCGGATGTCGCGGACGTGGTAGCCACCGAAGTCCACGTGCATCAGCCCGGGGACACGCGACGCCGGGTCGGCGTCTGCGTAGTAGTGGACGCCCTGTACCAGCGACGCCGCGCAGTTGCCGACGCCGACGACGGCGACTCGCACCTGACTCATGGCCGGCTCCTCCTTCATCTCGTGGTTCCGGCCTCGTCGCCGGGGGGGTCCTGTTGTTCTGCCCGCTCACGCGTGATCAGCTCGTTCAGCCACCGCACCTCGCGCTCGGTGCTGTCCAGCCCGAGCTGGTGCAGTTCCCGCGTGTAGCGGTCGATCTGCTCGCCGGCTCTCGACAGCGCCGACCGCAGGCCCTCACGGCGTTCCTCGACGGCACGTCGCCGGCCTTCGAGGATCCGCATCCGGGCCTCGGCCGGGGTGCGCGAGAAGAACGCCAGATGGACGCCGAAGCTGTCGTCGTCCCAGGTCTGGGGTCCGGCGTCGGCGAGCAGCTCGGCGAGGCGTTCCTTGCCCTCGGCGGTGATCCGGTAGACCCGCCTGCTGCGCCGCGACCAGCTGCCCGAAGACGATGGCGTCGTCTCGGGGCTCGACTGGTCGGTGTCCTCGACGATGAGGCCGGCCCGGGTGAGCCGGCGCAACGCGGGGTACAGCGAGCCGTAGGAGAAGACACGGAAGCCCCCGAGCCGGACACCGAGCCGCTTGCGAAGCTCGTAACCGTGCACGGGCGCCTCGTGGAGCAGTCCCAGGATCGCCAGCTCGAGCACCGCGACCCTCCTCCTCCCCCGGCCCCTGCGGGCCGCACCACCGCCCGGGCTCGGGCGAGCGGCGACCGGTGATGGCTGACCGATTATATCGGCGCGATACATCAGGCTGCAGCATCGAGACAACGGTCACCCCCTGCCCGGGTACTCCCGAGGGCGGTCCGGCGAGTCGTTTGGGTCCCGCGCGTACCCTGGTCGGGTGCTCACCCAGCGACAGGTGGTCGACTACGCGTTGCAGCGCCGGGCGCTGCTCGCCGACGTCTACTCCGGTCGGGTCGGGGTGGCCGAGGTCTGTGACGCCAGCCCGTACCTGCTCCGAGCTGCCCGATTCCACGGCGAACCGAGCGAGCAGACGTGCCCGGTGTGCCGGAAGGAACGGCTCACTCTGGTGTCGTGGATCTTCGGCGAGGAGCTCAAGCACGCCGCCGGGTCGGCGCGCAAGCCCGAGGAGCTGGAACGGCTCGCGGGCCTCTACAACGAGTTCTCCGTCTATGTCGTCGAGGTCTGCCGCACCTGTAGTTGGAACCATCTGGTGCTGTCCTACGTCCTGGGTACCGGGGGGCGCTCCGGTCGGACGGACCGACGGAGGACCGCCGCCGAGTGACCCAGCGAGACATCCGGCAACGCGCTCCCGACACGATCGCGTCGGACGAGCCCGACTGCGCGCTGTCGACCCGTCCGTGCTCTCCCGGACGGGCCTGCACCACGACCGAACTCGGAGCCAGCGGTGAGTGATCAGCGCGATCCCCGGTTCGACCAGGGACCCCCGAACAACGGCCC
>NZ_JAAXKZ010000141.1 GCF_012911875.1 Pseudonocardia bannensis
CATCCGCGACCCGGGTCCCCTCCTCCGCCAGCTCCAGCGCGGCGCGCTCGGCCTCGGTGAAGACCGTGGCCCCCCGCCACGCCGCGACCAGGTTGAGCCGCACCGGGGCCTCACCGGCAGCGGCGGCTTCCTTGGTGTGCATGTCGATGCAGACGGCACAGCCGTTGATCTGGCTGACGCGAAGCGCCACCAGCTCCTGCGTGGCGGCCGGCAGCGGCGAGTCCTTGAGGATCCGGCCCGCCGACAGGAAGTGCTTGAGGACCTTGCCGGCGGTCGGGCCGGCGAAGAAGTTCAGGCGCGCGTCCATGGTGTGCTCCTCTGGGGTCGTGAGTGGCTACACCTCCTGAGACGGGGTAGCGCGACTCCCTGTGACACGGCCAGGTCAGACAGTGTGCGCCCGAAGGGACTCGAACCCCTGACCTTCTGATCCGTAGTGAGGAGAGGCCGCCCTCCTGCCCAGGGGAACATATGTTCGATTCTGTGCTACCGTCCTCGACGTCGCGGCGGCCGGGTTGGGGGAAGCGGCCCGGCCGCCGCGATCGTCGGGCAGACCGGGGCATCGATCCCCGCCGCAGCAGACCTGCCGGCTGGTTGAGATCGGGCGGGCACGGGAGCGCGGGACCTTGGGGGGCAACAGCCGCTACGACCGGGACCGGCCCGTCGGGGACCGCGAGGCCGCCGAGGCCCGTGCGTTCCCCGCCATCGCCGAGCTGCTCGCCCACCGTCCCGAGCTCATCACCGACCGGGCCGTCGCCGGGCAGGTCGCGCACGTGCTGCACGACTCGGCGATCGAACTCGACGCCGACAGACCCCTGCCCATCGGCGTGCGGCGCGCCGTCCGTGGCCTCGCCGCCGCGCTCCGCGCCGCGATGGATCCCCGTCCGAAGCCATAGGCCAGGTATTGCCCGGCCTCGGCCGGCCGCGCAGAATCCGAGGAAAGATCGCCACAGTTGTTGCTCAGGAGGTTCCGCCCATGCCCTGGGTTGCCGCGGACGATGGTTGCGACATCTACTACGAGACCCACGGCAGCGGGCCCGCGGTCGTCTTCGCGTCCGGCTTCATGGGCATCACCGACATCTGGCGGGCCCAGATCGAAGCGCTGTCGGACAGCTACCAGTGCATCGCCTTCGACAACCGGGGGAACGGGCGGTCGGAGAAGCCGCTGCCGAAGATCGCCTACGGGGTCGAGCGGCACGCACGTGACCTGGAGGCGGTGCTCGACGCAGTCGGCGTCTCCCGGGCCGTCCTCGTCGGGCATTCCATGGGCGGCAACACCGCATCGACGTACTACTTCGCCCATCCCGACCGGGTCGCGGGGATCGTCTACGTCGGGTCGTACGTCTCGGGCAGCCAGATCCGGGACGTCGGCAACACCCTCGAGGCCATCAAGACCGCGGTTGCCACCCCGAGCGGACGGGTCGGGTTCTACCGGGCGGTCGGCCTTCCCGAGGAGATCGCGATGGAGTCCGCGAAGTGGCCGCTGTACTCGGTGCTCGGCAACGCCGAGTCCTTCATCGTCTTCGACATGACCGACAAGATCTCCCAGATCACCGTGCCCTGCCTGATCCTGCACGGGGAGAAGGACATCGTCTCGCCGCTGGACCCCTGCGGATACGGTCTCCGCGACGGGCTTCCGGACGCCACCCTGGAGATCTTCGAAGGCGTGAATCACTGCCCCGCAGTGGAGGCGCCCGACAAGGCGAACCGCCTGATCGCCGATTTCTTGAAGAAGGTTCATGCCGGCTGAGCCTGTGCAGCTCCTAGGACCAGCAGCAACTCCCCGACCCCCCGCCATGCCGGCGCCCGGCGCGCTCGTGCCCTCAGACGCTGCTGGAACTGGGTCCCAGAACGCGCACCTCGCTTAGTCCTGGTGTCGGGTGCAGATGTCGTCCAGCGATTCCGGGGCCGGGAACAGTAGGCAGCCCTGCCGTTCTCCCGTCCGGGGGGACGGCAGGGGCGGGAATCAGCCCCGCGCGGTGAGGGCGCGGCGTAGGGCGTAGACGGCGGCGCCCAGCGCGATGACTGCGGCCCCGGAGATGACCGAGGACAGGGGCAAGGCGAAGGCCAGGACGAGGCAGCCGGCCAGCCCGACGGCGGGGATCAGACGGTTCGGTCGGCCCTCGTCGGGGGTGAGGGTCCAGGCGGAGGCGTTGGCGACGGCGTAGTAGACCAGGACACCGAAGGAGGAGAAGCCGATCGCCCCGCGCAGGTCCCCGGTCGCGGCGGCCACGACCACGACGGCGCCGACGAGGAGTTCGGCGCGGTGTGGGACCTGGAACTTCGGGTGGACGGCCGCCAGGGCATGGGGCAGGTGCCGGTCGCGGGCCATGGCCAGGATGGTGCGGGAGACGCCGAGGATCAGGGCGAGCAGGGAGCCGAGCGCGGCCACGGCCGCCCCGACGCGGACGACGGGGACGAGCCAGTCGGCGCCCGCGGCCCGCGTGGCCTCCGACAGCGGCGCGCTCGCCCCGGCCAGGCCGTCCGGGCCCAGCACCATCAGGACGGAGACCGCGACGACGGCGTAGACGACGAGGGTGATGCCCAGCGCGATCGGGATCGCCCGCGGGATCGTGCGGGCCGGGTCGCGGACCTCCTCGCCCAAGGTGGCGATGCGCGCGTACCCGGCGAAGGCGAAGAACAGCAGCCCCGCCGCCTGGAGCACCCCGCCCACGGTGGCCGAGCCGACGTCCAGCCGGGCCACGTCCGCCGCACCGGAGGTGAGGGCGGCGACCACCACGGCGGCCAGCACCGCCAGGACCACGGCCACGATGACCCGGGTCAGCCACGCGGACTTCTGCACCCCGGCATAGTTCACCGCCGTCAGCGCCACCACGGCGGCGACCGCGACCGCGTGCGCCTGCCCCGGCCACACGTACGAGCCCACGGTGAGCGCCATCGCCGCGCAGGAGGCCGTCTTGCCGACCACGAACGCCCAGCCCGCCAGGTAGCCCCAGAATTCGCCGAGGCGCTCGCGGCCGTACACGTACGTGCCGCCGGAGGCGGGATAGCGGGCCGCGAGCCGGGCCGAGGAGGTGGCATTGCAGTACGCGACCACCGCGGCCAGGGCCAGGCCGATCAGCAGCCCGGAACCGGCTGCCCGCGCGGCCGGGGCAAGCGCCGCGAAGATTCCGGCGCCGATCATCGAGCCCAGACCGATCATGACGGCGTCAGCCACGCCGAGCGTCCGCCGCAACTCCTCCGGGACGCTGCCGCCGGTCGATGGCTTGCTCATGAACACACTCCTCAGCGACGCAAGGCCGCACCCCTTACGGACTCCGATATCCGAAGACGAGATATGAGCGCCGAACGAGTCTCATGGCCACAGCCCTCACTCAGCGCAACTCGCACAAACGGTCCTTTTCGCGAGCGAGATCGATTGCGGACCGCCAGGCCCTCGCCGCACCCGGATTCGTTCTCAAAATCCGTTCTCACTGAAAAGCGGGACGGACCCCTTCTGAGAGTTGCATTGTGCGAAGATCCGGGCGCATGACGACCCCTCAGCACCCTGCCCGGACCACCGGTCGGACGCCGACGAGGTCGCACAGCACGCCTGTCCGAAGTGTAACGCCCAGCCCGGCTCGCCGTGCCGCTCGCGCGGCGGCGCGGTCGCCCAGCCTGATCGACGGGTACCTCGCGAAACCCGGCCTGGACTTCGCGCCGCCGTAACATCAGCCGGTAAAGCTGTCTATCTGCCCGACTCCCCGCTCCCCAAGACAGAAATCGTTGCCGATAATCAAACTTATGACAAAACTGCGGTACTTCCTCGTCTTCCCGGTCTCCCCGGGGCATCGCCCTGCTGGAGAGGGTCCTCGTCGGCCCGCCGCGGACGTGCCGACGTACGGTCGTCATCCTCATGCTCGTGGCGGTGGTGCTGCCGGTCGGCGCGGCGGCGCTGCTCGCATATCGGCTGCCGTTCGACCAGCTCCTCCAACTGCCGGCGCCTCCACCTACGAGCCGAGGGGCGGGCAGAGGACCGCGACATCGTGCTGCGGTCGACCCTCGTAGAACGCGGGCGCCCGGGTGGTCCCGGGGGCGGCGGTGGCGGCTCCGGGGGGTAGCACCGGCCCCGTGCGTCCGTGATCACGCCGCGACACGCTCGGGACGTCGAGCACTACCGCACGGACCATCACGCGCTGAGCGGAGTCGCGCGTGAGTTGGCTCCAGTGGTCCCACTTCAGTCTTTGCACGGGCGAGACGTGGCTCGGCAGGCGGTGCTCCGGCGGGACCCGGTTCCCTGCTTCGACCGTTACGGAGGCCGCTGTCACGCGGGCCGGAGGAGGCGGCGGGCGAGGGCGTCGAGCAGGTAGCCGAGCAGGCCGATGACCAGGATGACGGCCATGACCTTGTCGTAGGCGAGTTGGTCGCGGGAGTTGAGGATCTCGTAGCCGAGCCCGGAGGTGACGCCGAGCATCTCGGCGGGCACCAGCACCACCCAGGCGAGCCCGAGGGCCAGGCGCAGGCCGGTCAGCACGTGCGGGCGGATGGCGGGCAGCACCACGGAGGTGAGCACCTCGCCGCGGGAGGCACCGAGCGAGCGGGCCGCGAGCACGTGGCCGGGTTCGACGGACCGGACCCCGGCGACGGTGTTCATCACGACCGGCCACACTGCCGCCGCGGCCACCAGGAACACCACGGGCCGGTGGCCGATGCCGAACAGCCCGATCGCCACCGGCGCCCACGACAGCGGCGAGATCATCCGGAGGAAGCCGAAGACGGGCCGGGTGGCGTCGTCGGCCGTGGTGAACGAGCCGGCCGTCAGGCCGACGGCGAGCCCCACCAGAGCGGCCAGCAGCAGGCCGCCGAGCAGGCGACGCAGGCTGGTGAGGACGTCGTCGAGCAGGACGCCGCTGGTGGCGAGGTCGGCCAGCGCAGGGAGGGCGCGCTGCGGCGCGAACGCGGCGAGCAGGTTCGGCGGCGCGACCAGCACCGTGGTGGCGAACCACCACAGCAGCACCGCGACGGCGATGCCGGCGGCCGGGGCGACGAACCGCGGCAGCGGGCGCGCAGTACGGGGAGCGGTGGCCGGGCTCGTGGAGGAGCCGGTCGCGAATGTATCGGACGTCTCGGACGTGGCAGTCATGCCGGGGACACCTCTTCGGTCCGGGTCAGGGAGGCGGGCAGGCCGAAGGCACCGGGGCCGCCGAGGGAGTCGATGCTGCGCCGCACGAAGCGGTCGTCGGTAAGCTCGGTGTGCACGGTCGCCGGGTCGACGCGGTCGAGGAAGCTGGTGTCGCCGTCGACCACGGTCCCGCGCATCGCCCCGACCAGCGCGGCGGTGTAGGAAGGGAACGGGAACGGCGCGAACCCGATCCGTTCGCCCGACCAGCCGGCGTTGCGGAGGGTGGCGGCGTGCTCGGCGGGCGGGTAGGTCAGGGCCCGGGTGATCGCCGGCAGCGGCTGGGGCAGGTAGCGGTCGGTGGAGAGCAGCCCGGCGGTGCCCGTGCAGTCCGCGGTGATCCACTGCTGGGCGCCGGCGACACCGTCGGTCACCGCCTGTACCGCGTGTGGCGCGGTGTCGATCAGCTCCTGCCGCACGACGACGACGCAGCAGGCGTGGTCGCGCCAGACGTCGCCGACGAACCGGGCGATCCGGCCGACCTTGCGGATCTCGGCGGCGGCGTTGAACGGGTCGGCGACGATGTAGCCGGCCACGGCACCGGTGCTCAGCGCGGGCAGCATGTCGGCCGGGCTCATCACGACCAGCGCCACGGTGCCGGCCTCGGCGGAGGGGTCCTCGCGCACGACCGGGCGCAGGCCCGCCCCGCGCAGGATGCGCTGGAGCATCACGTTGTGGATCGACCACCAGAACGGGATCGCGACCCGCCGTCCGGCGAGGTCGCGCACGTCGGAGATCCCGGGTCCGACGGTCAGGGCGGAGCCGTTGGTGTGGTTCCAGGCGACCATGCGCACGGACGCGCCGAGGGCGTAGCGCAGCTGGATCGCGAAGGGCATGAGCAGGTGCGCCACGTCCACCTCGCCGGCGGTGAACGCCTGGGCGAGCGACTCCCAGCCGCGGAAGAGCACCGGCCGGGCGGCCGGCACGCCGGCGGCGGCGAAGCGCCCCTGGGCATGGGCCACGAGCAGCGGCGACGCGTCGGTGATCGGCAGGTAGCCGATGCGCAGTGGGCCACCTTCGGCGACGGGGGCGCCGGAGCGGTCGGTCGGCCGGCCGCCGGTGACCAGGTCGGTCAGGCCGGGGATCCCGCCGCCGATCACCGCCGCGGCGCCCAGGCCGGTCGCCGCCCGGAGGAAGGCGCGACGGTCCATCAGCTGGTTCCGGCGAGCTGGGAGCGGTAGCTCGCGACGAGCTCGGCGCGCAGCGGGTGCGTGGCCAGCTCGTCGTGCTCCGGGGCCGCGCCGACGGGCCAGGTGCCCGCGCGGCCGCCGGTGCCGTCGAGCGCGGTGACCGTCGTGGCGAGGTAGAGGGCCTCGTCGACGTCGTGGGTGACCAGCACGAGGGTCAGTCCGAGCCGGGTCGCAGCGTCGCGCAGCCAGGCTTGCAGATCGATTCGGGTGGCCGGGTCGAGGGCGGAGAAGGGCTCGTCGAGCAGCAGGACGTCGGCCCCCACCGCCATTGCCCGGGCGATCGCGACCCGCTGGGCCTGCCCGCCGGAGAGCTGGGCAGGACGGGACTTGGCCAGTGGGGCGAGCCCGAACAGCTCGAGCAGCTCGGAGGCCCGCTCGTCGGAGTAGCGGCCCCGGTTGGCGCGGTAGCGCCCGCCGAGGCGGACGTTGGCCTCGACGTCGAGCCAGGGCAGCAGCAACGGCTGCTGGAACACCGTCGCGCGCACCGCCCCGTCGGGCTGCTCCACGGTGCCCGCGTCGAGCGGCTCCAACCCGGCCAGGACCCGCAGCAGCGTCGACTTCCCGCTGCCACTGGGGCCGAGTATCACGAGCCGCTCGTCGCGGCGCACCTCCAGATCGAGACCGGCGAGCACCGGGCGGTCGCCGTAGGCCTTCTCCGCCCCGGTCAGCCGCAGCGCGACAGTTCCCACCGCAGGTGTCCTTCCGTCGGGGACTGGATCGGCAGGAAGGCGCCCTCGCGCAGCCGGCGCGCCACCGGGCTGGTGGCGAGGTACCCCGCGCCACCGCGCACCGCCGCCTCGGTCCGCGTCGCCTCGGTGGCGACGTGGGCCGCGTCGAGCCGCAGCCGCAGCAGATCGGCCGGGCCGAGCGCAGCCGGCGACTCGGCTGCTGCGTGCAGCCGGTCGTGCACCTCGGCCGCCCGGGCGGCGACGGCCTCGGCGTCGCCGGCGAGCTCGGCGTTCTGCCCGGTCGCCCGCGCGCGGGCCTCGGCCGCTGACCGCCCCGCGAGCCCGACGCAGAACGCCGCCTGGACCAGCAGGAACGCCGGTCGCACCGCGTCGACGAACCCGCGCAGATCGGTCGACAGGACGTCGGCCTCGCCGACCCGCACACCCTCCAGGGTCACCGACGACGAGCCGGTCCCGTTGAGCGCCAGCAGCTCCGGCCGCGGTGCGACGTGCACACCGGGCCGGTCGGTCTCGATGCGCATGATCGCCCGGCGCTCCCCCTCGGGACCCAGCCGCACGGGCAGCACCACGGTCGCGCCCGGGAACAGGTTCGACGCCCAGCGGATCGGCCCGTCGAGCACCAGCCCGCCGTCCCCGGCCGGGGTGGCGACGACCGGCACCGGCTCAAGGCCCGCGACGTCGCGCAACGCGGGCGCCATCGCCGTCGCCCCGACGCGGCAGCCCGCCCGCAGCTCGTCGAGGTCGCCCCGACGGTCACCGCTGAGATCGAGGTACTCCAGCACCATCCGCTGCGCCCACAACGAGAACGCCGAGGCCATGCACTCGCCGGCCACGGTCTCCACGAGCGACACCGCGTGCGGCAGCCCGCTCCCGGCCGGGGCGAGGAGATCGGCGGCCCCGAGCCAGGCCAGGCCGTCGCGGACGTCCGCGGCTCCGGCGTCGACGGCAGCGGCGCGCTCGCCGAACCACGCCGCGACGTCGGCGCGTTGAGGCACGACCGCCGGTGCCGTGGTCACCGCTGCTCCAGCGCGTGCAGCCGGTCGATGGGGGTGTCCACCGCGGCACGTCCCTGCCGCACGATGTCGGCGGAGTCGGCGTCGTAGAAGCACAGGCACTTGGCCATGTCCTCGCGCACGTAGGTGCGCAGGAAGCTCACCTCGGGCACGTCGGCGTAGCGCGGCGCCTTCTCCTTCTTGCGCGCCAGGTAGGTGTCCATGTCCAGGGTCTCGGGCAGGTCCCACTCCACGAGCCACCCGGCGGCAGGGCGCGCGGCCTTGAGCTCGGCCAGGTCCGCACCGACGAGGCGCACCTCGTCCGGCCCGGTCACGCGGGCCGCGCCGGCCAGCCCGTCGAACCCCTCCTTGACCGTGGCCGCGTCCGCGGCCTCGACGACCGCGAAGACGAGGCCGTGGTCGCCGGTGACCTGGGATTCGATCAGCTCGCCCGCGGCGTTCGCGGCGGCCTTGTCGATCTCGGCGAGCAGGGCGGTGACGCCCTCCCGGTCGGTGCGGGCGGGGACGAACTCGAGCAGGTACAGCGACATGACGAACCTCCATTGAGGACAGAAGGGCTGCCGGTTGCGGCAAGGCACGACCGGGGTCTCGGCGGATGCGAGAGGAGAGGGTGCGGCGCGAGAGCGCTCAGGCCACCGGGGCGAGCACGGCCGGACACGCCGCGGCGACGACCCGGAGCAGGTCGACGTGCCGGCGCGACACCAGGCCGAAGGGGCTCACACGGGCCACGGTAACGGATAGACCAGTCGGTCTGTCAACCTCGGTCCGATCCCACCTCCTATGCTGCTCACATGCCCACCCGCGGCCCGAGTACCGAGACGAAAGGCGGCCCGGTCCGACACCGCGACAGCAGGCCGCTGCCGGCCGACCGGTTGCTGGACACCGCGGCCGCGCTCTTCGACCGCGAGGGCATCCGCGCGGTCGGCATCGAGCGGCTCATCGCCGAGGCGGACGTCGCCCGGGCCAGCCTCTACCAGGCCTTCGGATCCAAGGACGCCCTCGTCGTCGCCTATGTGGAGCGTGCGGACCGCACGGATCGGGAGCGCTACGCGCGCGCCGTGCGTGCGCTCGCCGAGGACCCGCGGGAGCGGATCGCCGCCTTCTTCCGGCTGGCCGCGGCCGGGATTCGGCGTCGCCGCTTCCGCGGCTGCCTCTACATCAACGCCGCCACCGAGTTCCCCGACCCCGACCATCCCGTGCACGACGCGGTCGCCGCGCACCGGGACTGGCAGCGGGCCGAGCTGGTCCGGGCGGCGGGGCAGGCCGGTGCCGCCGACCCCGAACGCCTCGGCACCCGCCTCCAGCTGCTCTACGACGGCGCCCTCGTCGGCGCCAAGGCCCTGCGGGACACCGGGCCGATCGAGGAGGCTGCCGAACTGGCGGTGGAGCTGCTCGCGTCCGGCTGAGCAACGAGGGCGTGCGCCCCCGGTGTTCCTGGCACCGAGATGCAACGGGCGGCATGCGACGTGAGTGACGGCGTGCACGACCTGCATCACTGCGGTCCGCCGGACACGATTCAGGCTTCGTGCTGTCGACGTCACCGCATCCTCAGCCGGCGTCCGGAGCGAGGCTGTGGGCAGCGCGTTCGAGGTAGGTCCAGAGCTGTTGCTCGTGCCGTGGGTCGAGATCCAGGCCGTCGAGTGCGGTCCGCATGTGCCGCAACCACCGCTCACGGGTGTCGGCGTCCATCCGGAAGGCGGCGTGTCGCATCCGCAGCCGGGGATGCCCACGCAGCCCGCTGTAGCGGCGCGGCCCGCCCCAGTACTGCGCCAGGAACGCCGTCATCCGCTCTCGCGCCGGACCCAGCTCGGCCGGATACATGCCGCGGAGCACTACGTCCCCGGCGACGCCGTCATAGAAGTCATCGACCAGCCGGACGAAGGTGTCCCACCCGCCGACCGCCTCGTAGAACGAGCCCTCGCTCGTCGCTTCCTCCGACACCGTCACGCCCCCACCATGCGTGCGACGCTGCACCCGCACCAGCTTGGTGCACAAAATGTTGGCACAATAACAGTCGAGGTCTCGTCCGGATACCGGAGATCTCCTCCGGTCCTCATGACCGTTGGCCCGCACCCGACCGGGCACCGCTGATGAGCCGCGGCACCCGGCCTGGTGCGGAAGCGATCGTGTGCTCCTCAGCCCTGGTCGAGTCCGAGGTCGGGGCCGAAGACCTCGTAGTGGATGTCCGCGGCGGGCACCCCGCGCTCGAGCAGCTGGGCACGCACGGAACGCAGGAACGGAACGGGCCCGCACAGGTAGGCCACGGTGTCGGCGGGGACGTCGAGACCGGCCAGGTCGACCAGCCCTGTGCGCTCGGTCGGCCACGGCTGCTCGGGGCGCTCGTACCAGACCGCCGCCTGCGCGTCGGGCAGCTTCGCGACGAGCTGCTCGAGGTCGGCCCGGAGCGGGTGGGTGTGCGGGGTGCGGTCGGCGTGGACGGCGATCACCCGGCGCGGCGAGTCGACGGCCGCGAGATGGCCCAGCATGTCGATCATCGGCGTGGCACCGATGCCGGCCGAGGCCAGCAGCACGGGCCGGTCGCCCTCGTCGAGGACGACGTCGCCGAAGGGACGGCTGACGCACAGGACGTCACCGAGCCGCACCCGGTCGTGCAGGTGGACGGAGACCTCCCCGTCCGGGGTGCCGGTGACCCGCTTGACGCTGAAGCGCAGGGTGTCCGGACGCTGGGTGGACACGCTGTACTGGCGGATCTGGTGGGCACCGTCGGGCAGCGTGACCTGCACCGACACGTACTGCCCGGGCCGCGACGCGGCGACGGGTTCGCCGTCGGTGGGCCGCAGGATGAAGGTGGTGACGTCGTTGGTCTCGCACAGCAGCCCGACGACGCGGTGCTCGCGCCAGGTGTCCCCCGCGTCGACACCGGCCTCCGCGTAGAGCCGGGACTCGATCGCGACCAGGGCGTTGGCCATCAGCCAGTACACCTCGTCCCAGGCCGCGGCGACCTCCTCGGTGACCGCCGCGCCCAGCACCTCGACGATCGCGGCGAACAGGTAGGCGTGGACGATCGCGTACTGGTCCCGGGTGATGCCGAGTGACGCGTGCTTGTGCGCGATGCGGGACAGCATCGCGTCGGGGCGCACATCCGGCTGGGCCAGCAGCGCCGAGGCGAACACCGCGATCGAACCGGCCAGGGCTTCGGCTTGGGTGCCGTTGGCCTGGTTACCCCGGTTGAACAGGTCACGTAGCAGCTCGGGGTGCGCCTCGAACAACCGCCGGTAGAACACGGTGCTGATCTCACCGATCGCCCCGGCGACGGCCGGCAGGGTCGCCTGGACGATGGCTGCGGACTGCTCGGACAGCATGAGGGAGGCTCCACATCGCGAGGCGGATTTGTGCGCCACGTGCGGCGATGTCGCACGGGTCGTGTGTCGGTAATCAACCGACGCGGGCAGGCGGTGAGAGGCCGATCAGCAGGGGCCCGGTGGGGGCCGAGACGAGGTCGTCGATCGTGTACGGGTCGAGCGCGGAGTAGAAGGCCTCGCGGGCCTCCCGCAGCGCCGTGCGCAGCCGGCAGCCGGAGCGCAGCGGACACGGCGGGTCGTCGTCGCAGCCGACGACGTCGCCCTCGCCCTCGAGGGCGCGCACGAGGCGGCCGACCGAGCCGTACCGGCCCGCCGAGGTCAGCGCCAGGCCCCCGCCCCGGCCGCGCCGGGCCTCGAGGACCCCGAGGTGCTGCAGGCGGGTCACGATCTTGGCCGCGTGGCTGTAGGGCGCCCCCACGGCCGCGGCGATCTCACGGGTGGGCGGGCACTCGCCCTCGTCGAGCACCGCCATCCGCATGAGGATGCGCAGCGCCAGATCGGTGGCCGCGGTCAGTCGCACGAGAGCGACACTAGGAAAATCGGAATCTCGGAGTCGACTTCACGGAGCGTGTTCACAACCACAGCGTTGCTCCACGATCGGGCGACCTGCGCGAACGAGTCGACTGCGGTTGAGGTCACACCCGGTCAGCCGCATCCGGCGAAGACCAGGATTCCGGTGAGGCAGGAGGGCGGCACCACGACGCACGCCAGAGCAGGACCGGCTGTGATCATCCAGACACGGTCCGGATTCGATCCTCCCCGAGCTTGTCTGGAATAGTTCAAGACACGCCAACGTCGCCGCGTCCTAACCTCTCTCTCAGGCAGGAAGACCCGTGTCTCTGATCAACTCGACCGTCAAGCCGTTCAAGGTCAACGCGTACCGGCAGGGCAAGTTCATCGAGGTCACCGATGAGGACCTCAAGGGCCGATGGAGCGTGCTCGTCTTCTACCCCGGCGACTTCACCTTCGTGTGCCCCACCGAGCTGGAGGACCTCGCGAACCACTACGACGAGTTCCAGGCCCTCGGCGTCGAGGTCTACGGCGTCTCGACCGACAGCCACTTCGCGCACAAGGCCTGGCACGAGACCTCCTCGGCGGTCGGAAAGGTGCAGTACCCGCTGCTGGCGGACATGACCCACCAGCTCTCGCGGGACTTCGAGGTGCTGATCGAGGAGGACGGCCAGGCGCTGCGTGGCACCTTCGTCATCGACCCCGAGGGCAGGATTCGCACCGTCGAGGTGCACGACACCGGCATCGGCCGGGACGCAGTCGAGCTGCTGCGCAAGATCCGGGCGGCCCAGTACATCACGGCGCACCCGGGCGAGGTCTGCCCGGCGAAGTGGGAGGAGGGCGCCGAGACCCTGACCCCGTCGCTGGACCTGGTCGGCAAGATCTGATGCTGGACGCAAACCTCACAACACAGCTCGCGGCCTACCTGGAGCGGCTGCAGAAGCCCGTCGAGCTCGTCGCCAGCTTGGACGACGGCCCGGTCTCGGCGCAGACCCGCGAGCTGCTCGACGACATCGCCGCCGTGAGCGTCAAGGTGACCGTCCGCGAGGATCCGACAGCCGCCGTCCGCACGCCGTCGTTCCTCATCACGAACCCCGGCACCGACTCTGGTGTCCGCTTCGCGGGCGTTCCGCTGGGGCACGAGTTCACCTCGTTGGTGCTGGCGCTGCTCCACGTCGGCGGCCACCCGCCGAAGGAGGACGCGGACCTGCTGGAGCAGGTGCGTGGCCTGCGCGGTTCGCTGCACTTCGAGACGTACTTCTCGCTGACCTGCCAGAACTGCCCGGACGTGGTGCAGGCGCTGAACCTGATGAGCGCCCTGAACCCGAACGTCACGCACACGGCCGTCGAGGGCGGCGCCTTCGAGGCCGAGGTGGCCGAGCGCGAGATCATGAGCGTGCCGACCGTGTACCTCAACGGCGAGCTGTTCGGGCAGGGCCGGATGGACCTGGCCGAGATCGTCGGGCGGTTGGACACCACCTCGGCGGACCGGGACGCCGAGGCGATGCACGGAAAGGACACTTACGACGTCCTCGTGATCGGCGGTGGCCCCGCGGGCGCCACCGCGGCCATCTACGCCGCACGCAAGGGCATCCGCACCGGGCTCGTGGCGGACCGGATCGGCGGCCAGGTTCTCGACACTGCCGGGATCGAGAACTTCCCCTCGGTCCCGCACACGGAGGGCAACCAATTCGCCGGGGCGCTCGAGCGGCACATCAAGTCGTACGACATCGACCTGATGCCTCGCCGGCAGGCCACGAAGCTCGGCGCAGGCGATGGGGACGCTCCAGTCGAGGTCACGTTCGACAACGGCGCCACTCTGCGGTCGCGGACCGTCGTGGTGGCCTCGGGCGCTCGGTGGCGCAACCTCGGGGTCCCCGGCGAGCAGGAGTATCGGAACAAGGGGGTGACCTACTGCCCGCACTGTGACGGTCCCCTGTTCAAGGGCAAGCCCACAGTCGTGGTCGGCGGCGGCAACTCCGGCGTGGAGGCAGCGATCGATCTCGCAGGGATCGCCTCGCACGTCACCCTGCTGGAGTTCGGTCCGATCCTGCGCGCGGACGAGGTGTTGCAGCGCAAGCTGAACAGCTTGCCCAACGTCACCGTTGTGCTGGAGGCGGTCACCACGGAGATCGTCGGGGACGGGCGCAAGGTCACGGCCCTGCGCTACACCGACCGCCGCGACGACTCCGCGCACGAGATCACGGTCGAGGGCGTGTTCGTGCAGATCGGGCTGCTGCCGAACACGGACTGGGTCAGCGGTGCGGTCGAGCTGACCCGGCATGGCGAGATCGTGATCGACGACCACGGGCGCACCAGCCTCGCCGGTGTGTTCGCGGCGGGCGACTGCACGTCCACGCCGTACAAGCAGATCGTCGCAGCGGCGGGCGACGGCGCGAAGGCCGCGCTGAGCGCATTCGACCACCTGATCCGCATCACCGCGCCCGTCTGAGGGGCCGAAGCTCGAGCCTCGTCCGCGCCTGACGACGAGCACGAAGCGAATGGCCCTCGGGGGATGCTTCGAGGGCCATTCGGGTTGCGTCCACGGACGTGGTGGATGAAGACGATCACCCCGTGTCCTTCGAGCTGACAACCTATGCGCTGATCGCGGTCGGCGTCACCACCTTCTCGGTGGAGGTCGGGGCGGGGTGCTGGCGGGCTTTGGCGAGGACCTCGATGCCCATGTAGCGGCGTTGCTCGGCCCATTCGTCGGTCTGCTCGGCCAGCACCGCCCCGACCAGGCGGATCACCGCGGCGCGGTCGGGGAAGATGGCGACCACGTCGGTGCCCCGGCGGATCTGGTTGTTCAGCCGCTCCTGGTAGGGGTCGGGCCGGGGCGCGGTGTCCACCTCTCGATGGGTCCGTTTCCCCCGGCCCGCGCCTCCGAACCGGACGTGCGTGTTCCCACGCATCCGGCTCTCCACGTGTCCGTGCCAGCGGGGTCAGGCGGGGGCCGCGTTCGGGCGCTGCCAGGGGGTGGGGATGTTCGCAGCCC
>NZ_JAAXKZ010000142.1 GCF_012911875.1 Pseudonocardia bannensis
GGCGTCGGATCCCCCACCCGCCGCTTGAACTCCCGCACCACCCGATCCGGATCGGTCAACGCCCGCCGCTCCGCGGCCTCCCCGACCACCACCGACCCGTCCTCAGCAATGAACAACACCGAGCTGACGTAGGTGGACCGGTCGCCGAGGTTCACCATCTCGGTCTCGCCGGGCCGTCCCTGGACCAGGCGGCAGACGGCCGCCGCGGTGCGCGTTGTCCCGACATCGATACCGAGCAGGTAGCTCATCGTCACCCGTCTTCGTCCGCGTTCATCGTCGAATACTCTGCGTGTTCATCGAGCCGAGCGAGGGTCACGTTAGCCTCCACCCGAATGGCCCGTACGGGCGAGTGCACGTCGCGCTGTGACCGAGCCGGATCTGCCTGGCTGCGGTCCTCCGGGTTCGGAGGGCCGGCCACGAGCAGGGTCGGTGAGCGATTCAGATCGTGGGGCTGGTGACCGTGGCTGGCACGGAACGAACTCGTGTTCGTGCACCGCCCGCGAAGGGACGCGCACCTGGCCATCACCCGCGGTGAGCATCCCGGTCAACCGCGACCGGACGCGGGGCCGTATCGCCTCATCAGTACCATCCGTGTCCGCGATCCGTCGAAGATCGTGATGGAGATCGACGCCGATTCGCTCCGCCGCCACTGGAAGTGTACGTCGATACCTTGGCGGCAGAAGTAATTCCGCTGCACGTGTGGGAGTTCGGTATGGGCGAGGGGGCGGTCAACCGCGATCAGTGGGTCAGCGACCTTACTCAACTGTTCGCCGACGCCGTTCCCGTGTGCGGACCGGAGATCCGGTGATGATGGCGGTCGGCGACTTCACCCTGTCAGGGGCTGAGGCTCGCGCAAGTAGCCACGCCGCGAAGGTCAAGGACCTCATCGTGGCCCGCAATGCGGATGTGATCCTCGGTATCGGCGATTCCAGTACCAGTACATCGACACCATCGACGAGGGGTTCGATCTGATCTTCGGGCCGAAGCCAGGTGGTCTGTGGTCGAAGGTGTACCCGGTGGCAGGCGGCTACCATGACGTGCGGGACCGCACGGGCCGGCCCTACCAGGACTACGGGGCCGGAGTGTGGTGAAGGGATATTCCTTCGACATCGGCGAGTGGCACATCATCGGCCTCCCGGTGGCCGCTCATCGACTGGATTGCGATCCTGACGGCGTCCCGGAGTGGCTCGGGAAAGACCTGGATGCGAGCCGGGAACGGTGCACGTCGGCCTTCTGGCAGGACTCGTACCGGTGTGGAAGTGGTTCTGCAGGCAAGGAAGGACGCGGACCGCGGAATTCGAGCTGTCGTCGTCGGCACCGGGGAGTCGGCCGTGACGAGTTCACCGGCAGGGCGCAGCGCCCGGACGGCTACGACTGGAGGTTCGGGCCCGCCGCCGGCGGCGGTTTCACCGACGCCGGATCCGACCGCTGCCACTGAATCCGAGTGCACCGCCGGAACGACCCGCGAGCGAGTGGGCTCTCACGCGTAAAGGACTCTCTGGGCCCGAACCACAGAATTTGGAGAGGGCCCTCCCGGGATCACGGTAGAGGCGGCACTGCACTGCGCTCGGGTGTACGCCCGGTTTCTGATCTACAGCCGGTGCTGCAGGGCCTCGGCCGCGGCGAGCAGATCGGCGGCCCAGCGCACCCCGGGCCGCCGGCCGATGCGGTCGACCGGGCCGGACACCGACACGGCGGCGACGACCTGACCGGAGCTGTCGCGCACGGGTGCGGACACGCTGGCGACCCCCGACTCGCGCTCGGCCACGCTCTGTGCCCAGCCGCGGCGCCGCACGTCGAGCAGCACGCGCTCGGTGAAGGAGGCGTCGGCGAGCACGGCGCGCTGGGTGGCCGGGTCGGACCAGGCGGCGAGCACCTTGGCCCCGGAGCCGGCGGTCATCGGCAGCCGGGTGCCCACGGGGACGGTGTCGCGCAGCCCGCTGGACGGCTCGGCGGTGGCGATGCAGATGCGGTGCGTGCCGTCACGACGGTAGAGCTGGACGCTCTCCCCGGTGATGTCGCGCAGCCGGGGGAGCACGGCGCCGGCGGCCTCCAGCAGTGGGTCGCCGCCGCGGTTGGCCAGCTCGGCCAGCGTGGGTCCGGGGCGCCAGCGGCCGTCGGCACCGCGGTGGAGCAGGCCGTGCACCTCCAGGCCGACGGCGAGCCGGTGGGCGGTGGCTCGGGGCAGCCCCGTGCGCTGGCACAGTTCGGACAGGCCGCACGGCTCGGCAGCTGCGGCTCGCAGAACCCCCACGGCCTTGTCGAGCACTCCGATGCCGCTATGCTGTCTCACGCCTCGATACTAACTTCCCAGAATCTGGGAGGTCCACCACACCGCCACGCGGGGCGCGAGCGGTACGGCTCGATATTCATGAGGGAGGCAGCGGTGGGACGCACGCTGGCCGAGAAGGTCTGGGATCAGCATCTGGTGCGCCAGGGCGAGGGCAACGAGCCCGACCTGCTCTACATCGACCTGCACCTGGTGCACGAGGTCACCAGTCCGCAGGCGTTCGACGGGCTCCGCCTCGCGGGACGCCGGGTGCGCCGGCCCGACCTCACCCTCGCGACCGAGGACCACAACGTCCCGACCACCGATGTCGAGCTGCCGATCGCCGACCCGGTCTCGCGGACGCAGGTGGAGACGTTGCGCCGCAACTGCGCGGAGTTCGGTGTCCCGCTGTACCCGATGAACCACGCCGAGCAGGGCATCGTGCACGTCGTCGGTCCGCAGCTGGGACTCACCCAGCCGGGACTGACCGTCGTCTGCGGCGACAGCCACACCTCGACCCACGGTGCGTTCGGTGCGCTGGCTTTCGGCATCGGCACCTCGGAGGTCGAGCACGTGCTCGCCACCCAGACGTTGCCGCTCAAGCGGTTCAAGACCATGGCGATCAACGTCAACAGCTCCGACGGCCGGCTGCGCGAGGGTGTCACGAGCAAGGACGTCGTGCTCGCGATGATCGCCCAGATCGGCACCGGCGGCGGCCAGGGCTACGTGCTGGAGTACCGGGGCAACGTCATCGAGAACCTCTCGATGGAGGCCCGGATGACGATCTGCAACATGTCGATCGAGGCGGGCGCCCGCGCGGGCATGATCGCCCCGGACGAGACCACGTTCGCCTACCTCAAGGGCCGCGACCACGCGCCGAAGGGCGCCGAGTGGGACGAGGCCGTGGCGGCGTGGCGGGAGCTGCGCACCGACGACGACGCCGTGTTCGACGCCGAGATCCACATCGACGCCGACGCGCTCACCCCCTTCGTCACGTGGGGGACCAACCCGGGCCAGGGGCTGCCGCTGGGCGAGCGGGTCCCGGACCCCGCCCGGATCGTGGACGAGAACGAGCGGATGGCCGCGGAGAAGGCCCTGGCCTACATGGGGCTGGAGGCGGGCACCCCGCTGCGTGAGGTTGCCGTCGACACCGTGTTCGTGGGGTCGTGCACCAACGGCCGGATCGAGGACCTGCGTGCCGCCGCGAACGTCATCTCCGGCCGCAAGGTCGCCGACGGGGTGCGGATGCTCGTGGTGCCCGGCTCGATGCGGGTGCGGTTCCAGGCCGAGCAGGAGGGCCTGGACAAGGTCTTCACCGACGCCGGGGCCGAATGGCGCTCGGCGGGCTGCTCGATGTGCCTGGGCATGAACCCCGACCAGTTGGCGCCGGGTGAGCGCAGCGCGTCGACGTCGAACCGGAACTTCGAGGGCCGCCAGGGCAAGGGCGGCCGCACCCACCTGGTGTCGCCGCTGGTCGCTGCGGCCACCGCGGTGCGCGGCACGCTGTCCTCGCCCGAGGACCTGGACTGAGAGGGGCAGAACCATGGAGCCGTTCAGCACGCACACCGGGATCGGCGTCCCGCTGCGCAGGTCCAACGTGGACACCGACCAGATCATCCCGGCCGTCTACCTGAAGCGGGTCACCCGGACCGGGTTCGAGGACGGGCTGTTCTCCGCCTGGCGCCAGGACGAGACCTTCATCCTCAACACCGATCCGTACTCCCGTGGCAGCGTCCTCGTGGCCGGGCCGGACTTCGGGACGGGGTCCTCGCGTGAACATGCGGTCTGGGCGCTGATGGACTACGGGTTCCGGGTGGTCATCGCCTCCCGCTTCGCCGACATCTTCCGGGGCAACTCGTCCAAGCAGGGCCTGGTCGCCGCCCAGGTCGCCCAGCCCGACGTCGAACTGCTGTGGAAGCTGCTGGAGAACGAGCCGGGCACCGAGATCACGGTCGACCTGACCGAGAAGACGGTGCAGGCCAAGGACCTCACGGTGCCGTTCGAGATCGACGACTACACCCGGTGGCGGCTGCTGGAGGGTCTCGACGACATCGGGCTCACCCTGCGGCACGCCGACGACGTGGCGGCGTTCGAGGCCGCACGGCCGTCGCGGTTGCCGACCACCGCCGCACCGGCGAGCTGACCCGATCGGGGCGGCTGCCGTCGCTTCCGTGTCGGATCCGTTGCAGCGGAACGATCTTTCGGATGGTTCCGCTGACCTGCAACGGAACCGTCACGCGCGCCGTCTGGCGCAACGCGGTGTCCACGCTCTACGGTCGCGCGCATGAACAAGACCCAGCTCGTGGACGCGCTCGCGGCGCGCATCGGCGACCGGCGCACCGCGGCCTCCGCGGTCGACGGGTTGCTCGAGATCATTGTGGACACCGTCGGTTCCGGCGGCTCGGTCTCGCTGACCGGCTTCGGGGTCTTCGAGGCCCGGGCGCGTGCCGCCCGCGTGGCGCGGAACCCGCGTACCGGTGAGACCGTCGACGTCCCCGCGACGACGGTGCCCGCGTTCCGCCCCGGCACGGCCTTCCGGTCCTCGGTGAGCGGCAACGGAGCGGCGCGCCCCACCCCGGTCCGCCGCACCCGCCGCGCGCCGGTGGCGGCCCCGGCCACCGCTGCTCCGGCTCTCCCCGAGGTGGCACCCGAGGCCGCAGCGGCGCCCAAGGCGAAGGCGGCCAAGGGCGGCGAGGGCAAGGCGAAGGCCTCGACCTCGTTCACCGCGGAGCAGAAGTCCGTGAAGGACAAGGCGGCCCCGAAGGGCGCCGGGGGCAAGGCCGACAAGGCCGTCAAGACGGACAAGACGGATAAGGCCAAGCCGGCGAAGAAGTCCGCCAAGGGCAAGAAGTAGGCCGGGCGACCGGGCGTCGCATCGAGGACGGTGCCCGTCCGCGCCCGGCCCCGGGTCAGGCGGAGGGGCTGCGGTAGTAGTCGGCGAACCGCACCCGGTCGTCGTGCCGGCCCAGCACCCACGTGCTGGCCTTGCGGGAGGGAACGGCGCCGCTGTCGTCGACCACGTGCTCGAGCAGCCCCGACTCGCGGGTGAGCTGTTCGAGCACCTCCGGGATGACCCCGCCCTGGCTGCACAGCACGGTGACACCGGGCCGGGCGAACAGCTCGCGGAACCGGGCCAGGCCCGCGGCCGGGTCCCGCGCGAAACCCTCCTCGCCGAGCAGCGGTTCCTCGGTGATCCCGACTCCGAGCTCCTCGGCGAGCGGGGCGAGGGTCTGCGTGCAGCGCACCGGCGTCGCGGAATGCAGACGTTCAGGACCGAAGAGCCGCAGCAGGCCGGCCAGCTGATCGGCCTGCGCACGCCCGGTCCCGGACAGCGGGCGCTGCGCGTCGTCACCGCTCCAGCTCTGCCGGTTGCCGGCCTTGGCGTGGCGCACGAGCAGCAGCGTCGACTCGGGGACCGGCTGCGCGGTGAACCGGTCGAGCACCTCCCGGTCGCGGTCGTAGGTCAGCAGCCGGGATGCCTCGCGCGGACTGAGCCAGCGCAGTTCGTCGGTCTCGTGGTTGGGGACGAACCCCGGGCCGCCGCGCTGCGCCTCGGCCGCCCAGTAGCGCACCAGCTTGCTGCCCTCGGGGACGTCGTAGCGGACGTCTCCGAGCCGGGCGCCCAGCCGCGCGCGGTACCCGGTCTCCTCGGACACCTCACGGACGGCTGCGGCGGGCATCGACTCGCCCTGGTCGAGCTTGCCCTTGGGCAGCGACCAGTCGTCGTAGCGCGGCCGGTGGACGACCGCGACCTCCGGAGCGTCGCCGCCGTCGGAGCCGTCGCGGCCCTCGGCGTCCCGCCAGAGGACAGCACCGGCGGCCAGGACGTCGGCGTCGAGACCGGCTGGGGTCTCGGTCATTCCGCCCGTCCTGTTCACTCGGCGTCGGCGGCGACCGTGGCGTGCCGGAGCATCATCTCGGCCTGGTGGTCCCGGACCCGCTCGACGTCGGAGCCCGGTGACGGGGACGGTTCCCAGCTGCCGTCGGACTGCAGCGTCCAGCAGCGGGTGGCCGGGTCCAGGCAGGAGTCGAACATGTCGCCGAGCTGGGCGGCCAGGCGCGGGTCGGCCACCCGCATCAGCACCTCGACGCGGCGGTCGAGGTTGCGGTGCATCATGTCCGCGCTGCCGATCCAGTACTCGTCGGCGCCCTCGAAGTGGAAGACCCGGGAGTGCTCGAGGAAGCGCCCCAGGATCGAGCGGACCCGGATGTTCTCCGAGAGCCCCTCCCGCCCGGGACGCAGCGCGCAGATCCCGCGGACCACCACGTCGACCGGCACCCCCGCCTGGGAGGCCCGGTAGAGCGCGTCGATGACCTGCTCGTCGACCAGCGAGTTGACCTTGATCCGGATCCCGGACGCGTTGCCCTCCCGATGCGACTCGATCTCGTCCTCGATCCGCCGCACGATGCCGCGGCGCACTCCGTAGGGCGCGACGAGCAGGCTGCGGTAGGAGGTCTGCCGGGAGTAGCCGGTGAGGGCGTTGAACAGGTCGGTGAGATCGGCGCCGATGGTCGGGTCGGCCGTGAGCACGCCGATGTCCTCGTAGAGCCGGGCCGTCTTGGGGTTGTAGTTGCCGGTGCCGATGTGGCAGTAGCGCCGGATCGTGGACCCCTCCTGGCGGACCACGAGCGAGGTCTTGCAGTGCGTCTTGAGCCCCACGAGGCCGTAGACGACGTGGACGCCCGCCTTCTCCAGCTCACGCGCCCAGCGGATGTTGGCCTGCTCGTCGAACCGGGCCTTGATCTCGACGAGCGCGACGACCTGCTTGCCGGCGGCGGCGGCGTCGATGAGCGCGTCGACGATGGGGGAGTCACCAGAGGTGCGGTACAGCGTCTGCTTGATGGCCAGCACGTCCGGGTCGGCGGCGGCCTGCTCGATGAAGCGCTGGACGCTGGTGGAGAACGAGTCGTAGGGATGGTGCACCAGCACGTCGCCCTCGCGGAGGGTGGCGAAGATGCTGCGCGGGGTCTCGCGCTCGCCGAAGGCGGGGTGGGTGGCGGGGACGAACGGGTCGTCCTTGAGGTCGGGGCGGTCGACGCCGTAGACCTGCCAGAGCGCGGTCAGGTCGAGCAGCCCGGGAACGGTGACGACGTCGTTCGGGTCGACGTCGAGTTCGCGCAGCAGCAACTCGAGGACGTGCTCGCTCATGGTGTCGGTCACCTCGAGCCGCACCGGCGGGCCGAACCGTCGACGGGCGAGCTCGCGCTCGAGGGCCTGCAGCAGGTCCTCGTCGCGGTCCTCCTCGACCTCCAGATCGGCGTTACGGGTGACCCGGAAGGCGTGCACCTCGGCCACTTCCATCCCGGTGAACAGATCGCCGAGGTGGGCGGCGATCAGGTCCTCGATGGGCAGGAAGGTGACGTCACCGTTGGCCTCGTCGTTGCTCACCCTGACCAGGCGCGGGACGTTGTTCGGCACCTTGACGCGGGCGAAGCGCTCGGTCCGGCCCTCCGGGTCGCGCACCGTCACCGCCAGGTTGAGCGAGAGGCCCGAGATG
Organism: Pseudonocardia bannensis; assembly: GCF_012911875.1. Classification (GTDB taxonomy): domain Bacteria; phylum Actinomycetota; class Actinomycetes; order Mycobacteriales; family Pseudonocardiaceae; genus Pseudonocardia; species Pseudonocardia bannensis. The sequence continues at coordinate 7,768 of NZ_JAAXKZ010000142.1, forward strand.
TAGGGGAAGGGGTGCGCCGGATCCACGGCCAGCGGGGTGAGCACCGGGAAGACCTGGTCGGAGAAGTAGTCGGACAGCCGCAGCCGCTGGGCTTCGGACAGGTCGGTCCAGCGCTGGATGTGGATGCCCTCCTTGTCCAGCGCGGGGCGCACGTCGTCGAGGAAGACCCGCGCGTGCGCCTCGGAGATCGCCTGGCTGCGGGCCGAGATCCGAGCGAGCTGCTCGCGGGGGGACAGGCCGTCGGCGCTGCGCACCGCCAGGCCGGTCTCGGCGCGGCGCTTCAGCCCCGCCACCCGGACCATGTAGAACTCGTCGAGGTTGCCGGCGAAGATCGCGAGGAACTTGGCCCGCTCGAGCAGTGGCTGGCTCGGGTCCTCGGCGAGCGCGAGCACGCGGGCGTTGAAGTCCAGCCACGAGAGCTCGCGGTTGAGGTAGCGGTCGTCGGGCAGGCCGGACCGCAGGGCGGCGGTCGTCGGCGCCGGCGGGCCGATCGGTGCGCTTCCGGGGCTGCTCGGCGCCGGCGTCGTGGCCGAGAGGGGAGAGGCGGGGACGTTGACCGCCGCGGGCGAGCTCGTCGTGGCCTTGCTGGTGCCGCCGGCCTTTCCGCGGGTTCCGCTGCCGGTCCCGGTCCCGGTCCCGGTCCCGGTCCCGGTCTTGGTGGAGCGGGAGCGGGCGGCGGCCGGTTTGCGGGTGGTGCCACCGGACGTCGTGCCGCGCGTCGATCCCGTCGCGCTCGCGCTCGATTCGGACACCGGGCGGCTCGCCGAGCTCACCCGGCGGGCGGCCGGTCGGGGGGCACGACGAGGCGCGCCCTGGGCTCGGCTGCGCCGAGCTGCATCACCGGAATCTGGAGTTTCGGTGTCCCCGGAGGACGCGGGTTCAGGAGAACCGGGTGCCGGGCCGCTCGCGTCGCCACTCACATTCGCCGATTCTTCCCCACCCGCGCGGTCCGGGTGCGGGCCCCTTCACCGACATCCGGGTGAACTCTCGCACACCCTGAGATCGTGGCCTGAGCAGCGGCTATCCGATGATCACCGGAACCGGATGTTCGCCCGAAGACGGGACGAATCGGGCCTCAGGGGTGGGGGCAGGGCGCCAGCACCTCGCGGGTGCGCGGGCCCACCCCGAGGTCGGCGGCGCGCCGCAGGTCCTCGCCGGTGTCGACGTCGCGGCGCAGTCCCGGCCAGTCGCCCTGCAGCGGGTACGCCCCGGATCGCTCGTGGTGGGCCGCCGAATCCGTGCCGAAGCAGGGTTGGAGTGCCGAGCCGGGGGCACATAGCAGCAGCGTGGTGCCCTCGCCCGCGGCATCGGCGCAGTAGGCCCGGGGAGCCGGTCCCGCTGCGAAGATCGCTGCGGCCCTCTCGATCGCCGCGTCCAGCTCGGCGGGGCGCAGCGCCGGCAGGTCGGCCTGCAACGCGCCGACCGCGGCGCACGGATCGTTCTGCCGCAACAGGTGCGCCCCGCGCTCGAGCGCGGGGTTCAGGCCGCCGCCGGGCGTGTCCGGGGCCACCGGCACACCCACGGCGGCCACCTCGAGGGAGACCGTCGGATCCGAGGTGATCACGAGCAGCCGGCGCACCCGGCGGGCCGCCAGGGCCGCGGTGACGGTGTCCAGCACGAGCGCCAGCGCCAGCCGGGCGTGGGCCTTCGGGTCCCCCACACCGTGGTCGGCCGCCCCGCGCAGCCGCGACTTGGCCGCGGTCAGCGACTTGACCGGGACCACGAGGTCCACGGTCTCGATCCGGCTCCGGCCCACCTCGTCATCGTCGCACCCCCCTGCCGGTGGACCCGCGAGGCCCGGCCCGGGAGACTCTCCGCGGAGATCGCGGACCGGCGACGACGGGCAGGTGCCCGCCGGCCGGGTGCGGCATGGCGGCGAGGAGGTCGTGGGTGAGGCGTGAGAAGGGCGGCTTCTGGGTCGCGTTGGCGGCGGCGTTCTTCTACCCGATCGTCGTCGCGACCGGACGGATCCGCTACGAGGGCCGTGAGCGCGTCCCGGCGCAGGGTGGTGCGCTGCTGGTGGCCAACCACATCTCCTACCTCGACCCGGTGCACACCGCGGTGTTCGTGCACCGATCGCGGCGGGTGCCGCGCTTCCTGGCCAAGCACAGCCTGTGGAAGGTCCCGGTGCTGGGCCGGATCCTCGCCGGTTCCGGGCAGATCCCGGTCTACCGCGACTCCGCCGACGCCCAGCGCAGTCTCGGCGCGGGCACCCAGGCGCTGCAGGACGGCAAGATCGTGGTGATCTATCCGGAGGGCACGATCACCCGTGATCCGGAGGGCTGGCCGATGCTGTCCCGCACCGGGATGGCCCGGCTGGCGCTGACCTCCGACGTGCCGGTGATCCCGATGGTGCACTGGGGCACCCGCGAGGTCTACGACCACTACAACAAGAGGTTCCGCCCGCTGCCGCGCACGACGATCACGGTGCGCACCGGTGATCCGGTCGACCTGTCGGCCTACCGCGGCAGGCCGATCGACGCCGTCCTGCTGCGCGAGGTGACCGACCTCGTGATGGGCCGGGTCCGCGACCTGCTGGCCGAGGTCCGCGGCGAGCAGGCCCCGGTCGAGTTCTTCCGCCGGGGCGATGCTGCGTGAGCCGAGTGCACGAGGTGCGCCGCGTCGCGGTGCTCGGGGCCGGGTCGTGGGGCACCGCGTTCGCGAAGGTGATGGCCGACGCCGGGCGGGACGTCGTGCTGTGGGCACGCCGGCCGCAGATCGCCGCGGCGATCAACGACCGGCGCGCCAACCCGGACTACCTCCCCGGTGTCGAGCTGCCGCCGCGGCTCACGGCGTCGACGAACGCGACCCGGGTGCTCGAGCAGTCGGACGTGGTGGTGCTGGCGGTGCCGTCGCAGACCCTGCGGGCCAACCTGGGCCACTGGCGGGACCTGCTGCCGGCCGGCGCGACGCTGGTCAGCCTGGCCAAGGGGGTCGAGCTGGGCACGCTCAAGCGGATGAGCGAGGTGATCTCCGAGGTGGCCGCCGTGCCGCCGTCGCAGGTGGCCGTGGTGTCCGGGCCGAACCTGGCCCGGGAGATCGCCGCGGAGGAGCCGACCGCCACGGTGATCGCCTGCACCGACCACGATCGCGCCGTGGCCCTGCAGAACGCGTGCTCGACGGGGTACTTCCGGTCCTACACCAACACCGACGTGGTGGGCTGCGAGCTGGGCGGGGCGGGCAAGAACGTCATCGCGCTGGCGGTCGGGATCGCGGCGGGAATGGGCCTCGGGGACAACAGCCGGGCGTCGGTGATCACCCGGGGGCTGGCGGAGATCAGCCGGCTGGGCGTGGAGCTCGGCGCCGACCCGCTGACCTTCGCCGGGCTGGCCGGCCTCGGCGACCTGGTGGCCACCTGCTCGTCCCCGCTGTCGCGCAACCGCACCTTCGGCGAGCGCCTCGGCCGCGGCGAGACCCTCGCCCAGGCGGAGGAGGCCAACCACGGGCAGATCGCCGAGGGGGTCAAGTCCTGCACGTCGATCTGCGAGCTCGGTGCCCGGCACGGCGTCGAACTGCCCATCGCCGACGCGGTGCGCCGGGTCTGCCACGAGGGACTGTCCGCCGCGGCCATGGCCAAGGAGCTGATCAGCCGGGCACCGAAGCCGGAGTGAGGCCGTGAGCGGTCGCCGCGCCGTGGCGACGATCACCGCACCCAGAAGGCGCGCGTAGGGTCGCCGCCGTGATCGGGGACGGGACGCGCTGCGCGCACGCCGGGCACGGATCCGCCCGCGACGAGCCGCTCGGCGCGCCCCTGCACCCCGGGCCGGTGCTCTCCTCGGCGTTCCATCTCGGGCTGCCCGCCGACCCGACGCCCACCGATTTCTACGGCCGCGCCGACAACCCGACCTGGCGCGCGCTGGAGGCGGCCATCGGCGACCTGGACGGTGGCGAGTGCGTGCTGTTCGGCTCCGGGATGGCAGCGGTCGCGGCGGTGCTGCGGTTGGCCGCCCGGCCGGGTGCGACGGTCGTGCTGCCCAGCGACGGCTACTACCTGGCCCGCGTGCTCGCCGACGAGGAGCTGGTCCCGCTCGGTGTCGGGGTACGCACGGTGCCGACGGCCGGGTCGTGGCCCGGCCGGGTCCTCCGCGGGGCGGCGCTGGTGCTGCTGGAGACCCCGTCGAACCCGGGGCTGGAGGTCTGCGACATCGCGGAACTGGCCGCGCGGGCCCACGCCGCCGGCGCGCTGCTCGCCGTCGACAACACGACCGCGACGCCGCTGGGGCAGCGGCCGCTCGACCTGGGTGCGGACCTGGTGGTCGCGAGCGACACCAAGGCGCTCGCCGGTCACGGCGACGTGGTGCTCGGGCACGTGAGCAGCACCGATCCGGTGCTGGTCGGACGGCTGCGGGCGGCCCGGGCCCGCGGCGGGGCCGTCCCCGGCCCGATGGAGGCGTGGCTCGCGCACCGCGGGCTGGGCACCCTCGACCTGCGCCTGGAGCGGCAGGCCGCGAACGCCCGCGCGCTGGCGTCGGCGTTACGCGAGCACCCGGTGGCCGCGGATGTGCGCTGGCCGGGGCTGGTCGACGATCCCGCGCACGCCGTGGCGGCCCGGCAGATGCGGCGCTGGAACGGCATCCTCCGCTTCACGCTGCCCTCGGCCGCTGCGGTCGCACAGTTCCTGGCGGCGTCCCGGCTCGTCGCCTCCGCCACCAGCTTCGGCGGGCTGCGCACCACGGCCGACCGGCGCGAGCGCTGGGGCGACGCCGTCCCCCCGGGCCTGCTGCGGCTGTCGGCCGGGGTCGAGGACACCGCCGATCTGGTCGCCGACGTGCTCGGAGCGCTGGACGCCGTCGACCGCTGAGCGGGGCCGCTGCGGCCCATGCGGTATGCGTGCGGTGTCCCCTCCCGGTGCCTCTGCGTCCATCGGAGCGACACCCCGCCTATCACACGTGCGCAACCAGGTCTCCGTATGGTCGACTGTGCCCAACCTGGTGGAGGTGGTCGCGTGCGGCATCGACAACCCGACCCCAGCGGCGCCGACCCCGAACCAGGGGAAGCGCCGGGGGATGCGCTGTGCCCGGGCGCGGTCCCGACGGGGTCCAGGGTCCTGCTGCTCAACGCGACGTTCGAGCCGCTCGCGGTGGTCACCGCCAAGCGCGCCGTCGTGTTGATGCTCAGCGGGAAGGCGGAATGTGTGCAGGCCGCGCTCGAGGGCGCGGCCTTCCGCTCGGAGAACTTGTCGATTCCCGCACCGTCGGTGATGCGGCTGTCCCGCTACGTCCGGGTGCCCTACCGCCGCGCGGTACCGATGACCCGTGCCGGCGTGCTGCGCCGCGACGGCCGGCGCTGCGCCTACTGCAGCAAGCGCGCCGACACCATCGATCACGTGGTGCCCCGCAGCCGCGGCGGCACCCACACCTGGGACAACTGCGTCGCGGCGTGCCGGGCGTGCAACTCGCGCAAGGCCGACCGGTTGATCGAGGAGCTCGGGTGGACGCTGAAGGTGGCGCCCGCTCCGCCGAGCAGGTCCGCGGGCGGGGTACTGGTGCTCGCGGTGGAACCGTTGCCCGCATGGGAGCCCTGGCTGACGACCGCGGCGTAGCCGGCGACCGCATCACCCGGCCGGGCGTCCGGTCGCCGCGGACCTCCGCGGACCGGAGGACAGAGACGGCCCATCCCTGCCGGGATGGGCCGTCTGCGTGCTGACCGGGGCGGTGGTCCGGTCAGCACGCCCCGCCACCGCATCGCGGCGCGGACAGTGCGATGCCGGAACCGGGAGCGCCCGTCCTCCACGAGGCGCCGGGTTCCTTGCCGCACCGGGAACCTCGCAGGACGGGGATCCGGCGTTAACCGTCGCGCCGGGTGAAGGCCGGGAACCGAGGGCCGGCCGCCAGGGCGGCGGTGCCGCACCCACGGATTGGGGGGTCGGGGGCGGTCCGTCGTGGGGATTCGGCCGCGGCCTGTGCTTGCGACGCTCGGCGGATGATCGGGACGACGCGCACCGAACGGGTGCTGTGGGTAGCGCGGACAGCGGGCTTGTTGGCCGTGGTGCTCGCGGCCGCCGGACTGGGTGGCGGTGCGGAGCAGCGGACGATCAGGGCGGTGGACACCGCCGTCAGTTCGGTGACACCGGCGGGGCCGTTCATCGGCCCGGTCCTGCCCCCCGCTCCCGCCCCGGCGAACCCGGTGGATCGCGGGGTTTCGGAGGCCCCCGCGGGCGTCGCGGCCCCGGCGGCGAGCCCCGCGGTCGCGCCCGACGCCCCCGACGGCACCGGTATCCCGGGCGCCGTACTGGCGGCCTACCAGGCTGCGGAGTCGAGGATGGCCGCGTCCACGCCGACGTGCCGGCTGCCGTGGACGCTCGTCGCGGGGATCGGCCGGGTCGAGTCCGGGCACGCCTCGGGTGGCCGGGTCGACGAGGCCGGGACCACCCGCGGGCCCATTCTCGGCCCGCGGCTCGATGGCGGTCCCGGCATCATGGCGATCTCGGACACCGACGGCGGCGCTCTCGACGGCGACACCGTCTGGGATCGGGCCGTCGGCCCGATGCAGTTCATCCCGACGACGTGGGATTCGTACGCCGCGGACGGCAATGCCGACGGCGTGGCGTCGCCGCACAACGTGTTCGACGCCGCGCTCGCGGCCGGCCGCTACCTGTGTGCCGGCGGCGGCGACCTCTCGACGCCGGCCGGGCAGCGTGCAGCCCTGCTGCGCTACAACCGTTCGGAGGCTTACGCCACGCTGGTGTCACGGTGGGCGCAGGCCTACGGCGGTGGGGTCGCGATCCTGCCGTCCGCGCCCGGCCCCGTGCCGGCCACGCCGCCCACCCCGCCGGAGCGGGTCCCGGCCCCGGCGCCGGTGCAGGTGCCCGCGCCGGTGCTGGCCGCTCGTGTCGCGCCCGCCCCGGTGGTCCCCGTCGGGCCGGTCGTGCCCGGTGCTGCGGCGCCGGTGGTGCCCGGCCCGGTCGCGGTGGTGCCCGCGCCGGCACCGGCGGACGAGGCCGCGCCGCCGGCGCCTGCCCCGGCGCCCGCGCCCACCCCGGCGCCCACGCCGGCTCCGACGCCCGCGCCCACCCCGGCTCCCACGCCGGCTCCGGCG
>NZ_JAAXKZ010000143.1 GCF_012911875.1 Pseudonocardia bannensis
GCGCCGACGACCCCACCGACGACATCGTCCCGCCTGCCGGAAGGGACCCCGGACCCCACCACGCAGCCGACGACGCGGCCGACGAGATCGACGACGAGCCCGCCCGAGGCGGACCCGACCACCACATCCGCACAACGCCCCTCGGACTCCCGGGACCCGGACGAGAGCTCGTCGGCGCTGGGGCGCGTCCTCCCGATCCTCTGATCACCCGCGCCCGCGCCAGCGGAGGGTGATCCCCCGGGTCGCCAGCCAGGCGTCGAGGTCGTGGCCGTGCTCGGCCAGGGCGGCGACGGTCTCGTGCGTGCGGTGCATCGCGTACTCCGCGAGGTCCGGCTCGAGCAGCCCGGCGGCGACGGCCTCCACGAACTCGTCGACGTCGATCACCTCCGAGCGGCGTCCGGAGCAGACCACGATGTCGAGGTAGAGGTCGGTCATCCGCCACCGCTCGGCGCCACGCTCGATCACGGCGATGTCGAGGTAGAAGTCCTGGTCGCGCTCGTGGCCGGGGTTCCACCACCAGTCGGTCACGCAGATCCCGAGGTCGGGCAGCAGCCAGGACTCGATCCAGTGCGCGGTGGGCCGCTTGATCATCGGCCGGCTCATGTACAGCCCGAACGGCTCGACCCGGAACTCGTCGACCGCGCGCGCGAACCCCTTGTTGTCGGTGTTGACGCGGGCCGCGACGTCGAAGGTCTGGATCTTCGGCGGATGCACCGCGCTGATCCTGTCAGACCCTGGGGATGCGCGCTCCGCGCATTGTCGGTCCGGGCTCGTACCCTGGATGACGTGGCATTCGCGACGGAGATCCCCGAGAGCGCCGAGACCCCGACCGCGCAGTCGGAGTTCCGTCCCGTAGGCGAGATCCCGCGTACCGGCGGGCGGTTCGAGGTGGTCAGCGAGTACGAACCGGCCGGTGACCAGCCGGCCGCCATCGCGGAGCTCGACCGGCGGCTCAGGGCGGGTGAGAAGGACGTCGTGCTGCTCGGCGCCACCGGTACCGGCAAGTCGGCGACGACGGCGTGGCTGATCGAGCAGCAGCAGCGCCCCACCCTGGTGATGGCGCCGAACAAGACCCTGGCGGCACAGCTGGCGAACGAACTGCGCGAGATGCTGCCGAACAACGCGGTCGAGTACTTCGTCTCGTACTACGACTACTACCAGCCCGAGGCGTACATCGCGCAGACGGACACCTACATCGAGAAGGACTCCTCGATCAACGAGGACGTCGAGCGCCTGCGGCACTCGGCGACCCAGAAGCTGCTGTCCCGGCGCGACGTCGTGGTCGTCGCCTCGGTGTCGTGCATCTACGGCCTCGGTACGCCACAGTCCTATCTCGACCGGTCGATCGAGCTCACGGTCGGCGGCGAGGTGGAGCGTGACGCGTTGTTGCGGGCCCTGGTCGACGTCCAGTACACGCGCAACGACCTCGCGTTCAACCGCGGCACCTTCCGCGTGCGCGGTGACACCGTGGAGATCATCCCCGCGTACGAGGAGCTCGCGATCCGCATCGAGTTCTTCGGCGACGAGATCGAGGCGCTCTACTACCTGCATCCGCTCACCGGTGAGGTGATCAAGCAGGTCGACACGCTCCGGATCTTCCCGGCCACGCACTACGTCGCAGGCCCGGAGCGCATGGAGAAGGCGATCCGGGGCATCGAGGCGGAGCTGGAGGAGCGCCTCGCCGAGCTGGAGCGCCAGGGCAAGCTCCTGGAGGCCCAGCGGTTGCGGATGCGCACCCAGTACGACATCGAGATGATGCGCCAGGTCGGCTTCTGCTCCGGCATCGAGAACTATTCGCGCCACATCGACGGGCGTGGGCCGGGCTCTGCGCCGGCGACGCTGATCGACTACTTCCCCGAGGACTTCCTCCTGGTCATCGACGAGTCGCACGTGACGGTGCCGCAGATCGGCGGCATGTACGAGGGCGACATGTCGCGCAAGCGCAACCTCGTCGAGTTCGGTTTCCGGCTCCCGTCGGCGGTCGACAACCGGCCGCTGACCTGGGAGGAGTTCAGCGACCGCATCGGCCAGACCGTCTACCTGTCGGCCACCCCCGGCCCCTACGAGCTCACCCGGACCGGTGGCGAGTTCGTCGAGCAGGTCATCCGCCCGACCGGCCTGGTCGACCCCGAGGTGATCGTCAAACCGACCAAGGGCCAGATCGACGACCTGGTGCACGAGATCCGCACCCGGACCGAGCTCGACGAGCGCGTGCTGGTCACGACGCTGACCAAGAAGATGGCCGAGGACCTCACCGACTACCTGCTCGAACTCGGCATCCGGGTGCGCTACCTGCACTCCGAGGTCGACACCCTGCGGCGGGTGGAACTGCTGCGTCAACTGCGGCTGGGGGAGTTCGACGTGCTGGTCGGCATCAACCTGCTGCGGGAGGGCCTCGACCTGCCCGAGGTGTCGCTGGTGGCGATCCTCGACGCCGACAAGGAGGGCTTCCTGCGGTCGGGGACCTCGCTGATCCAGACGATCGGCCGCGCGGCCCGGAACGTGTCCGGTCAGGTGCACATGTACGCCGACAAGATCACCGACTCGATGCAGCACGCGATCGAGGAGACCGAGCGGCGCAGGGCCAAGCAGATCGCCTACAACAAGGAGAAGGGGATCGATCCGCAGCCGCTGCGGAAGAAGATCGCCGACATCCTCGACCAGGTGTACCGGGAGGCGGAGGAGGAACCCGTCCCCGTCGGCGGGTCCGGGCGCAACCAGTCCCGGGGCAAGCGGGCCGCGGGTGAACCCGGCCGGGCGAGCTCGGGTGTGGTCGCGGGGCGCGACACCAAGGGGATGCCGCGGGCGGAGCTGGCCGACCTGATCCAGCAGATGTCCGACCAGATGCTCGCCGCCGCGCGCGACCTGCAGTTCGAGCTCGCCGCACGGCTGCGCGACGAGATCGCCGACCTGAAGAAGGAACTGCGCGGGATGGACGCCGCCGGGATCAGCTGAACCGGCGGGTGTCATGCCGGATCGCGCCGCCGGCCGACCTCACCGGCAGGGTGACCACGATGCCGGCCGGGCACCGATCGGCCGTGCAGCGACGGACGGACCGCACCGGCGCCGGTTCAAGCCGACCGGGTGAGCCCTGGGTCGGCCGGGTCGATGCCGGCCGTTCGCCCGCTGTGCCGGACATCCGTCCCGGCAGCTACCGTGTGTCCCGGCAGTAACCACCGTCGACATTCGCAGGTAGCGCCCGGAGGCCACGCTTGACCGTCTCGAGCACGTCGACGGGCGCCGACGGGTTCGCCCGGCAGCTGCGCCCCCGGTTCGCGTCGCCCCGGACGACGCTCGTCGTCACCGTTCCTGTGCTGACCCTGGCCCTCACCGGCCTGTTGGTCCACCTCCACGGCTACCACATCGACCTCGAGGTCTACCGGCTCGGCGTGCAGACCTGGCTGGCCGGTGGCGACATGTACGGCAGCCTGCCGCCCACGATCAGCGGCCTGGCGCTGCCGTTCATCTACCCACCCTTCGCGGCCATGGTGCTCACCCCGCTGGTGGTGCTGCCCTGGACGGCGTCGTGGATCGCGCTGTTCGTGTCGTCGCTGGCCTGCCTGGCCGTGACGCTGTACGTCGTGGCCCGGCGGGCGTGGCCGGCGGGTGGCCCCGGCGGGGCGCTGTCGGTCGCCTCGGCGGCCCTCCCCTTGGCCTTGGCCCTCGAACCGGTGTTGGAGACGTTCGAGTTCGGCCAGGTCAACCTGATCCTGATGGCGCTCGTCGCCGTCGACTGTCTGGTCGAGAAGCCACGCTGGCCGCGCGGTCTGCTGGTCGGAATCGCGGCGGCCATCAAGCTGACCCCGGCCGCGTTCGTGCTGTTCTTCCTCCTCCGCCGGGACATGAGGGCGGCGGTCGTCGCCGCGGTCACCGGGGCCGCCGCGACGGGCCTGGGCTTCCTCGTCGACGCCGAATCGTCGGCCCGGTACTGGTTCGGCGGGCCGGCCTCGGGAGTCAGCGGATCCGTCTTCTACACCAACGAGACGATCCAGGCCGTCCTCGCGCGGCTCGGGATGGACGGCGCCGCGCTCACCGCGGTGTGGCTGGTGGCCACCGCCGGGCTGCTGGCGCTGATCCTCCCCGTCGTGCGCCGGGCCGACCCGGCGCTGGCTCTGATCGCGGTGGCGGGGTTCGCATTGCTCGTGTCCCCGACGTCCTGGTCGCACCACTGGGTCTGGATCGCGCCGGCCCTCGTGGTCACCGTGGGCCACGCGCTGCGGTTGCGGTCGGTCGGCTGGGCCGCGGTCACCGCCGTGCTGCTCGTGACCTTCTACCTGGCGCCGTTCCGGTTCCTGCCGCACAACGACGGCCGCGAGTTGACGTGGAGCGGCTTCCAGCAGACCGTCGGGGCGACCTACGTGATCGTGGCGCTGGCGTTGGTGGTCGTCGGCTGGTGGCACTACGGCAGGCGCCGGCCGGAGCGGGAACCGAGCGCGGCATGACCCACGATGAGCTCGTCGCCTACTGTCTGGCCAAGCCCGGCGCGGTGCCCGACGAGCCCTGGGAGGGCGATCTGGTCGCGAAGGTGGGCGACAAGATCTTCGCGTTCCTCGGCGGTGACGGGCTCGGGGTGAAGTGCGGGCGCGACGCCGACGAGGCCGCCGAGCTGCGCAACCGCTACCCGGGCACGGTGACCGTGATGGCCTACATCGGCCGCTACGGCTGGAACGCCGTTGCCCTCGACGGCGTGATCCCCGACGACGAGCTGTGTGAGCTGGTGGACGCCTCCTACGACGCCGTCGTGGCCAGGCTTCCGAAGTCCAAGCGGCCCCGGTAGCCACCCGAACCGTCGGTGCCGCACGGCACACTGCCGGGCATGGCCGTACCCGTGCAGATCACTGTCGACGCCCACGACCCGCTCCGGCTCGCCCCAGTTCTGGGCTGTCGCACTCGACTACGTCGTACAGCCACCCCCGCCCGGGTTCGACAGCTGGGACGCTTTCGCCGACTCCATCGGCCTCCCGCCGGAGGTGCGGGGCCGGCTGGCCGCGGTGGTCGACCCGGCGGGCGCCGGGCCCCGCGTGCTGTTCCAGCGCGTCCCGGAGTCGAAGGTGGTGAAGAACCGGGTTCACCTCGACGTGCACGTCAGTCTCGGCGCGAGCGACCAGCGAGCGGCGGCCCGGGCCCACGCCGAGCGGCTGGTCGCCGCCGGGGCCACCGTGCAACGCGAGGTCGACGAGCCCACCGGCTGGTGTCTGGTGTTGCAGGACCCGGAGGGCAACGAGTTCTGCGTGCAGTGACCTGATCTCGACGTGCACCGGACGCGGCATGGCGCATCTTCCACGGGTCGGATCACCACGATCGTCCGCCGGCGCCGGCGCCGGGCCTGGTCACGCTGTTTCGCGCGCCGGGCAGCCAGCTCCTCACGTCGGATCGGGAGACACAGCGTAGGGGCAGCGGGGGGCGGCGCCGGCCTCCTCCGGACGCCCCGTCGCCCGGCGGGCGACCTATGGCGCGGGCCACAACGTCGTCCTAGTGTGGGCCCGGGTGATGCGGAGGGTGGCAGTGGACGAGGGCGTCTGCGCGATCCGGCCGGGGATCGACCTCGGGCGGCACGCTCGCATGCTCGCGCGGGTACACGACGCGCTGCTCTCCGGCGACCGGCCCCCGGCCGACCCGCGGCAACTCGTTGCCCGGTCCTGGCAGCGGGTCCGGGCCCAGGGGGTCGACCCCGACCTGGGCGATCCGCCCGGCCCGGCCGGCCCGGACGAGGTCGAGCAGCGCCGGGTGCGCTCGCCGTTGCACCGGGTGCTCCCCGAACTGCGGGCGGCACTGACGTCCGTGGCGGAGGACGCCCGGCACGTCATGGTGATCACCGACGCCGACGGCATGCTGCTGTGGCGGGAGGGCTCCTCGCGGGTCCGCACCCGGGCGGATCGGCTGGGCTTCACGGAGGGGGCCAACTGGTCCGAGGCCGTCGTGGGCACGAACGCGATCGGCACCGCGCTGGCCGAGGACGCGCCCGTGCAGATCTTCTCCGCCGAGCACTTCGTCCGCACCCACCACCTCTGGACGTGCACGGCGTGCCCGGTCCACGACCCCCGGACCGGGGAGTTGCTCGGCGTCGTCGATGTGAGTGGCCCCGCCGAGACGGTGCACCCGACCACCGTCGCGCTCGTCAGCACCGCGGTGCGGCTGGCCGAGGCCAGCCTGTGGCGGCAGCACGAGGGCCGGCTCGATGCGCTGCGGGCCGTGGCGGCCCCGATGCTCGCCACGGTGTCCGGCCCCGGACTCGTGGTGGACGACCACGGCTGGGTCGCGGCGGTCACCGGCATGCCCGCTGTCGACCGGGTGGCCGCCCCCCGGCCGGAGAGGCCGGTCGCCGTGCACGGCGTCGGGCTGTGCGTGCCGGAACCGGTGCCGGGCGGCTGGCTGCTGCGCGCCGCCGGTGACGGTACGGCGAGCCGGGCTCCGCTGCGGTTGAGCCTCGACCTGGACTCGCGACCGCCGCGGGCCGTGGTGGAGAGCGCGAGCGTGTGGATCCACCCGCTGTCCACCCGGCACGCCGAGGTGCTGCTACTGCTGGCCCACGCCGGACGCGCGGGGCTCGACGCGGCCGCGCTGAGCAACGCCCTCTACGGCGAGCCCGGGCACCTGGTGACGGTCCGGGCCGAGATGTCTCGGTTGCGCCGGTCGCTGGGCGGCTTGCTGCTCGCCCGGCCGTACCGGATCGCCCCTGAGGTCGAGGTCCGGTTGCCTGATCTGACGCGGTGCGCCCTGGTGCGGGCCTCGACTGCGCCCGGGGTCCAGCGGCTGGCCGCCGGCGGCTGATCGGCAGCGATGCCGGCCCGTTGCAAGGTCGGTGCAACCGTTGCCATCGTCCCCTGGACCCGGTCACCGTGGTATCGCCGATACGGGCGCAGCCACGGAGGCGCAGATGACGGAGAAGTCGTGTGACCTGGTGATTCTCGGCGGCGGGTCGGGTGGGTACGCTTGCGCGCTGCGTGCGGCGGAGTTGGGCCTGTCGGTGGTGCTGATCGAGAAGGACAAGCTCGGGGGCACGTGCCTGCACCGTGGCTGCATTCCGACCAAGGCGCTGTTGCACGCCGCGGAGGTGGCCGACGCCGCCCGCGAGGGCGCGCAGATCGGGGTGAGGAGCTCGGTGGCCGGGATCGACATGCCCGGGGTGCACGCCTACAAGGACGGCGTCGTCGGCCGGCTCTACAAGGGACTGCAGGGGCTGGTGAAGTCCCGCAAGATCGAGCTCGTGACCGGGGCGGGCACCTTCGTCGCCCCGAACGCGGTGGACGTCGACGGGCAGCGCTACGTCGGGCGCAACGTGGTGCTGGCCACCGGCTCCTACGCCCGCAGCCTGCCCGACCTGGAGATCGGCGGCCGGGTCATCACCTCCGACCAGGCGCTGACCCTGGACACCGTCCCGCAGAAGGTGGTGGTGCTGGGCGGCGGGGTGATCGGGGTCGAGTTCGCCAGCGTGTGGAGGTCCTTCGGCGCCGAGGTGACCGTGATCGAGGCGCTGCCCCGGCTGGTGCCGGGCGAGGACGAGTTCGCCTCCAAGCTGCTGGAGCGCGCGTTCCGCCGCCGCAGGATCACTTTCAAGACCGGGGTGAAGTTCACCGGCGCCCGGCAGACCGGCGACGGGGTGACGGTGAGCCTGGAGACCGGCGAGGACCTCGAGGCCGATCTGCTGCTGGTCGCGGTCGGGCGCGGCCCGAACACCGCCGGGCACGGCTACGACGAGGCCGGGGTGGCCATGGACCGCGGTTTCGTGGTCACCGACGAACGGCTGCGCACCAACCTCGCGGGCGTGTACGCGGTCGGGGACATCGTGCCCGGCCTGCAGCTGGCCCACCGGGGGTTCGCCCAGGGCATCTTCGTGGCCGAGGACATCGCCGGGCTGAACCCGCCGGTGATCGAGGAGGCCGGGATCCCGCGGGTCACCTACTGCGAGCCGGAGGTGGCCTCGGTCGGGCTGACCGAGGCCCAGGCCCGCGAGCGTCACGGCGAGGTCCAGACCCTGACCTACGACCTGGGCGGCAACGGCAAGTCCCAGATCCTGCGCACCTCCGGTGCGATCAAGCTGGTCAAGGCCGGCGCCGAGGGCACCCCGGGCCCGGTCGTCGGCATCCACATGGTCGGCGCCCGGGTCGGCGAACTGATCGGCGAGGCCCAGCTCATCTGCAACTGGGCCGCAGTTCCCGGCGAGGTCGCGCGGTTCGTGCACGCTCACCCCACCCAGAACGAGGCCCTCGGCGAAGCGCACCTCGCGCTGGCCGGAAAACCGCTGCACACCCACGGCTGAGCGGCCCCGCCGGCGTGCAACCCGGTTGCAACCATTGCCGACGCGGGCCACGTGCGGTGAAGTAGGTCACATTCCGGCTATGGGCGCTCGGGCGGGGCCACCGGCGACACGGGGACAGAGGACCTACGGGGAACGACTCGGTGATCAGACGACCCGGTGATCAGACAGAACAGAGTTCAGACAGAGCAGAGTTCAGACAGAGCAGTGATCAGACAGGACAGCGCTCGGACGACTCGACGACGAGGCGGGATCCGCGGATGAACGTCGGCAGCCACAGCAGGGCACCGGGTGTATCCGGCCTACCCGCCGGGCCCGGATCCGTGCTCGGCATCGTGGCCAATCCGATGTCCGGTCGGGACATCCGCCGGCTCGTCGCGCAGGCGTCGGTCTTCCCGAACGCCGAGAAGACGAACATGGCGCTGCGGCTGATCTCGGCCGCGGCGGCCACCGGCGTCGAGCGCGTGCTGATGTCCACCGACGCGATGGGCGTGGCGGGGGGCGTCGTGCGGGCCCGGGACAAGCGGACGGCCGGCTCCGGGCCCTGGCCGGAGCTCGAGTTCATCGAGCTCGACGAGCTGACCGGCACCGCCGACGACACCCGCGCCCTGGTCCGGGCGATGCGCAAGCAGGGCGCCGGGGCGATCGTGCTGCTGGGTGGGGACGGCACCGTGCGGGCCGCGGCGGCGGAGAGCGGAGACGTCCCGCTGCTGCCCCTGTCCACGGGCACCAACAACGCCTTCCCCGAGATGTGGGAGGCCACCGTCGCGGGCACCGCGGCCGGGCTGCTCGCCACCGGCCGCGTCGACGTGGCCGAGTCCAGCTACCGGGCCAAGGTCCTGCACGTGCGGGCCGGTGGCGCACACGAGGTCGCGCTCGTCGACGTCTGCGTCTCGAGCGTCTCCCACATCGGGTCGCGCGCCCTCTGGAAGCCCGACACGCTGCACGAGCTGTACTGCGCCTTCGCCGAGCCGCACGCGATCGGACTCTCCAGCATCGCCGGGCTGCTCCGCCCCACGAGTCGCACCGACCCCGACGGCGTGGTGGTCCGGCTGGCCGGGCCGGGAGTCGCCGAGCAGTCCGTGCTCGCCCCGATCGCGCCGGGTGTCATCGCCCCGATCGGGGTGCGCGAGGTGGCGGCGCTGCCGGTCGACGCACCCCGTGCGGTCGCCGTGCGCGCCGGCACCGTGGCGGTCGACGGCGAACGTGAGATCGAGTTCGGGCCGTCCCGACCGGTCACGGTGACCCTCGCCGCCGACGGCCCCCGCGTCCTCGACGTCCGCGGTGTGCTCGCCGCCGCCGCGGACCGTCGACTGCTGATCACCCATCCGGAACCACGTCCGACGGAGGTCTCATGAAGGCAGCACGGTTCCACGGCCGGGGCGACATCCGTATCGACGAGGTGCCCGACCCGCAGGTGGGTCCCGGCCAGGTGGAGGTGGCCGTCGACTGGTGCGGCATCTGCGGGACGGACCTGCACGAGTACCTGGAAGGGCCGATCTTCATCCCCGCGCCCGGCGCGCCGCACCCGATCACCGGGGAGACCCTGCCGGTGGTCATGGGCCACGAGTTCGCCGGTGTGGTGTCGGCGGTCGGTTCCGGGGTGACCGGAGTGTCCGAAGGTCAGCGGGTCGCCGTCGAGCCGTACTACGTGTGCGGCAAGTGCGCTGCGTGCCAGGCCGGGCGCTACAACATCTGCCGTTCGCTCGGGTTCGTCGGGCTCGCGGGCCAGCAGGGCGGTTTCGCCGAACGCTGCGTCGTCGACGCGCAGTGGGTGCACCCGCTCGGCGACCTGCCCACCGACATCGGCGCGCTCGTCGAGCCGCTGGCGGTCGGCTACCACGCGGTGCGGCTGTCCGGGCTGCGCGAGGGCGGGACGGCCGCGGTGTTCGGGGCCGGCCCCATCGGGCTCGTCACCGCGGCCTGCCTGCGGGCCGCGGGGGCCGGCAAGGTCATCGTCGTCGAGCCCGCCGCGGCGCGGAAGATCAAGGCCGAGGTTGCGGGCGCCGACGTCGTACTGGACCCGACGCAGACCGACATCCCCGACGCCATCCGGGACCTCACCCGCGGGGCGGGCGCCGACGTCAGCTTCGAGTGCGCCGGGATCGACGCCGTGCTGGCCTCGGCGATCGGCTCGGTGCGCCCCGGCGGAACGGTCGTCAACGTCGCCATCTGGGGTCACGTGCCGCAGGTCTCGATGAACGACCTGGTGCTCTCCGAGATCAGCGTGATCGGCTCGCTCGCCTACTGCGGCGACCACGCCGACACGATCGCGCTGCTCGCCGACGGCACCGTCGACGCCGAGCAGTTCATCACCGGCCGGATCGACCTCGACGACCTGGTGCCCGGCGGGTTCCGGGAGCTGATCGACAACAAGGAGGAGAACGTGAAGATCCTCGTCAGTCCCAAGGACGTGCTGTCGTGAGCGCGCGGCACCTGCTCGTCGAGGTGGCGCCATGAGCACCGCGGTGGTGACCGGTTCCGGGCGCGGCATCGGGCGGGCGATCGCGCTGCGGCTCGCCCGGGACGGGCACGCCGTCGCGGTGAACGACGTCGACAAGGCCGGCGCCGAGGCGGTCGCGGCGGAGATCGCGGACGCCGGGGGGCGCAGCATCGCCGCCCCCGCCGACGTCACCGACCGCGACGCCGTGTTCGCCATGGTGGACCGCACGGCCGGGGAGCTGGGTTCGGTCGACGTGATGGTGGCCAACGCCGGCATCGCCCAGGTCAAGACGATCCTGGAGGTCACCCCGGACGACCTGGAGAAGATCTTCGGGGTCAACGTGTTCGGCGTCGTCTACTGCCTGCAGGCCGCCGCCGAGCGGATGATCGCGCAGGGACACGGCGGGAAGATCATCAACGCCGCGTCGATCGCCGCCCACTCCGGGTTCGACTACCTGGGCCACTACTCGGCCACGAAGTTCGCCGTGCGCGCGCTGACCCAGGCCGCCGCCAAGGAACTGGCGAAGCACCAGATCACCGTCAACGCGTACTGCCCGGGCATCGTCGGCACCGACATGTGGGACCTGATCGACGAGAAGCTCGGCGCCTACCTCGGCACCGCGAAGGGCGAGGCCCTCGCCAACTACTCCCAGCTCATCGCGCTGGGGCGGGTGCAGACCCCCGACGACGTCGCCGGGTTCGTCTCGTACCTGGCCGGACCGGATTCGGATTACATGACCGGACAGTCGGTCGTGATCGACGGAGGGATCGTGATGACATGACCGGGACTCTCCCGACCAGCGTGACCCAGGAGCTGGGCCCCGACGCGCTGCTGCAGGCCTACCGCACCATGCGCACCATCCGCGACTTCGAGGAGCGGGTGCACGAGGAGTTCGCGGGCGGCGACATCCCCGGCTTCGTGCACCTGTACGCGGGGGAGGAGGCGTCGGCCACCGGCGTCTGCACCCACCTCGACGACCGCGACGCCATCGCCAGCACGCACCGCGGTCACGGGCACTGCATCGCCAAGGGTGTCGACGTCAAGGCGATGATGGCCGAGATCTACGGCAAGAGCACCGGATCGTGTCGTGGCAAGGGCGGCTCGATGCACATCGCCGACCTGTCCAAGGGCATGCTCGGAGCCAACGGGATCGTGGGTGGCGGCCCCCCGCTGATCTGCGGGCGCGCGCTCGCGGCGAAGCAGCTCGGCAGCGGCGGGGTCGCGGTCGCCTTCTTCGGCGACGGCGCGTCGAACCAGGGCACGACCCTGGAGTCGCTCAACCTGGCCAGCATCTGGAACCTGCCGGCGATCTTCGTCGCCGAGAACAACGGGTACGCCGAGGCCACCAGTTCCAGCTGGTCGGTGGCCACCGACGACATCGCGGACCGGGCCGCCGCGTTCGGCATGCCCGGCGTGATCGTCGACGGGTTCGACTTCTTCGCGGTCTACGAGGCGGCCGGCGAGGCGATCGCGCGGGCCCGTGACGGTGGCGGCCCGACCCTGATCGAGGTCAAGTTCACCCGCTACTTCGGCCACTTCGAGGGCGACCAGCAGCTCTACCGGGCCGACGAGGTCGCCCAGGCCCGGGAGAAGCTCGACTGCCTCAAGCGGTTCCGCGGCCGGGTGACCGAGACCGGCCAGCTCACGGGCGACCAGCTCGACGCGATCGACGTCGAGGTCGCGAAGCTGATCGACGAGTCCGTCGTCGAGGCGAAGGCAGCACCCAAGCCCGGCCCCGACGACCTGCTCACCGACGTCTACGTCTCGTACTGAAGGGGGTAGTGACAATGGCACGCAGCATCACCTACCGCGAGGCGATCAACGAGGCGATCGCACAGGAGATGGAGCGCGACGAGCGCGTCATCGTGATGGGCGAGGACAACGTCGGCGGCACCGGGTCGCCCGGGGAGATGGACGCCTGGGGCGGCGTCCTGGGTGTGACCAAGGGCCTGTACGGGCGGTTCCCGGACCGGGTCATGGACACCCCGATCTCGGAGTCGGCGTTCATCGGCGCCGCGATCGGCGCGGCCACGGGCGGGCTGCGCCCGGTCGCCGAGCTGATGTTCGTGGACTTCATGGGGGTCTGCTTCGACCAGATCTACAACCAGGCGGCGAAGTTCCGGTACATGTTCGGCGGCAAGGCCGTGACCCCCGTCGTCATCCGGACCATGTGGGGCGCGGGGCTGCGCGCCGCCGCGCAGCATTCGCAGTCGCTGCTGTCGGTGTTCACCCACATCCCGGGGCTCAAGGTGGTTGTGCCCTCGAACCCGTACGACGCCAAGGGCCTGCTCATCCAGTCCATCCGCGACGACGACCCGGTGATCTTCGCCGAGCACAAGATGCTCTACGACACCGCGGGCGACGTACCGGCCGAGAGCTACGCGATCCCGTTCGGCGAGGCCAACGTGGTCCGCGAGGGGGACGACGTCACGATCGTCGCCATCGGCCGGATGGTGGCCACCGCGCAGGAGGCGGCCGAGCAGCTGGCGGGCTCCGGGATCCAGGCCGAGATCATCGATCCCCGGACGGTCAGCCCGCTCGACACCGACACGATCCTGGAGAGCGTCGAGAACACCGGCAGACTCGTCGTCGTCGACGAGGCGAACCCCCGGTGCAGCCTGGCGACCGACATCTCGGCGACGGTCGCGCAGGACGCGTTCGGGTCGCTGCGGGCGCCGATCCAGATGGTCACCGCCCCGCACACGCCGGTGCCCTTCGCGGACTCGCTGGAGGACGTGTTCATCCCGGACGCTCAGAAGGTCGCGAACGCGGTGAAGACGGCCGTGGAGTGGAAGAAGTAGCCGGTCATGACCGAGCGCAGCTTGCGGAGCGAGCATCATGACCGAGCGCAGCTTGCGGAGCGAGCATCATGACCGAGCGCAGCTTGCGGAGCGAGCATCATGACCGATGACCGCATCCAGAAGGTCACCATGCCGAAATGGGGCCTCTCGATGAAGACCGGCAAGATCATCGAGTGGTTCGTCGACGAGGGCACGACGATCAGCAAGGGTGACGACCTCGTCGACATCGACACCGACAAGATCGCCGGAACGCTCGAGTCGCCGACCGAGGGGCTGCTGCGGCGGATCGTCGCCCAGCCCGACTCGGAACTGCCGATCGGGGCCACCCTCGCGCTGGTCGCGCCGGCGGAGGTCTCCGACGACGAGATCGAGGCGGCCGTCGCCGAGGCGCTGGCCGAGATCGAGTCCGGTGCGCTCGCCGTCGAGGAGGAACCGGAGCCGCTGTCGGTCGAGGTCGACGGCCGGACGATCTCTTACCTGACCCTGGGCGCGGAGGTCGAGGCCGAGCCGGTCGTGCTCGTGCACGGATACGGCGGGGACAAGAACTCCTGGCTGTTCGTCCAGCAACCGCTCGCCGACGCGCACCCGGTGCACGCGCTCGACCTGCCGGGGCACGGTGCGTCGAGCAAGGACGTCGGTGACGGGTCGCTCGACCTGCTGGCGAGCACCTTGCTCGGGTTCCTCGACGCGGCCGGTATCGGCCGGGCGCACCTGGTCGGTCACTCGCTCGGCGGCGCGGTGGTCGTGGCGGCGGCCCGATCGGCGCCGGACAAGGTGGCGTCGCTGACGTTGCTGGCCCCGGCCGGGTTCGGTGGCACGCCCAACGCGGGTTACCTGCGGGGGTTCGCCGCGGCGTCGTCGCGCCGCGAGCTCAAGCCGCTGGTGGGTGAGCTGTTCGCCGATCAGGGGCAGGTCACCCGTCAGCTGGTCGACGACCTGTTGAAGTACAAGCGCCTCGACGGGGTGCCGGCCGCGCTGGAGACGATGCTGGGCACCCTGCTGACCGACGACGACCAGCAGGCCATCGACGCCCGGGCCCTGCTCGAGGGCGTCGAGGTGCCGGTGACCATCGTGTGGGGCCGGTCGGACGCGATCCTCCCGCGGCCCGACGGCGTCACCGTCGAACTCGTCGACGCCGGGCACATGCCGCAGATGGAGGCGCCGAACGAGGTGGTGCGGCTGATCCAGGCCCAGACGTAACGCCACGGTCGTTCGTGGGAACAGGAGGGGATGGGACGGGCA
>NZ_JAAXKZ010000144.1 GCF_012911875.1 Pseudonocardia bannensis
ATATCCACCAGGGCCAATCCCGGCCTCCTGCGCACCCGTCGTTGACGAGCACCCAAGCAGGCCGATCACGGCCGGGTGTCCAACATGTCCTGCAACCACACTGTCAAACATCTCCCGCGACTCGACATCGACATCAAAGCCTTCAGTTGTTTCACTTGTCACTGAAATTGCTAGCAACGGGCAGGGGTGAGGATGGTTGCCAGCTCCGGTCCACCGGCCGCGGACGAGGTGCTGGAGTGGGTCGAGCGGATGGCGAAGTACTACGCCGACCAGGACGGGTTGCCGCTGATCGCCGGGCGGATCCTGGGTTGGCTGATGGTGTGCGAACCGGCCGAGCAGTCGGCCGGCCAGATCGCTGAGGCGATCGGCGCGAGCCGGGCCTCGCTGAGCACCAACCTGCGCTTGTTGAGCTCGATTGGGTTCCTTGCCCAGGCCACCCGGCCGGGTGGGCGCACGGTCTATTACCGCGTAGACGACGGCGCCTGGGGACGGGTCGTGCAGCGGCAGGTGGCGTCGCTGACCTCGCTCGGCGGCATTCTGCGTGACGGCATGCACCTGGTCGAGGGCCCACCCGAGCGCAGTGCCCGCATCCGCAACGCGCACGCGGTGTTCGCGTGGCTGGAGAAGGTCTTCGCCGACGCCGCCGGCGCCGTCCGCGGCCGGCCCGGCGACGAGGGCCGGCCGGTGAGCGGGCGGTCGGCGAGCACGCAGACCGCGTTCGGGCCGATGGTGATCGCGGCTGTCGAGCGGTACACGCCGGCGGCGCAGCGGCTGATCGACGACGAGCTCGCCGTCCGGCTGCTGCCCCCGGGTATGCGGAAAACCGGCCTGGACTTCGCGCCGCCGTAACATCAGCCGTTAAAGCTGTCTAGTCGGCGATGCTGAAGTGGATGTGGTCGTAGTGTCCGCCGGTCGGGTCGCTGACGTCGTAGATCCCGCCGCCGGTATACGCCGCCCCCAGCCGCCCTCGTCGCAGGTGCCGGGTGACCAGCAGCGGCCTTGCCAGATGAGGTAGCTGATGTGCAGGTCGGCGGCATAGGTGCGCAGCCAGCTGGCGGGTGACCCACCATCTGATCCTCGCGGTGCTGGGCGCTGGATCATCGGGTGGCGCAGGTGCGGATCACCGAGTTGCGCGGCGGGTCTTCCCAGGTCGAGCTGGGGTTGACCGGGGGGACGGTGGTCTCGGCCCGGCCCAGCGACGCGGTGGCCCTCCCCTTGCACGCCGGGGTCGGGATCTGGGCCGAGGACACGGTGCTCGGCGTGGCCGAGGGCGTCCGGACGAGGGCCCCTCGGGCGCCGCCGCGGACACCGGTGAGACCGGGCCCCCCGACGACGAGGAGCTGGCTCGGTTTCGCCGCTTCCTGAACTTGGTCTTCCCCGAGGACTTCGACCTGAGCTGAACCGCCCTCCTTGTATGAGCCGCCGCGGGACGCCTCAGGGCTGGCTCTCCCGGAACAGTCATGAATACGTCCCGCCGTGCCGGCGGGCCCGGACGAGAACCTCCAGATCCCTGTAGCTGCGCTGCTCGGCCCGTTCGTCAGCCTGCTCGGGAAGCACCGCCGGACGCTCGGGACCGTCAACAATCCCCTCCATCGGCTCAGGAGCTCAGGGACGCGGGGACCGCCGTGAGACCGGGTGGGGGATAGCACGGTTACCGGGCGGCCCCGACACCGGAGCGGTGATCACATGGGTGCGGATGCGGGAGCCGAGGGAGCCGGACGGAGGCGTCCGGCACCGGGGCCAAGATCACGCGCCCAGAATCACCAGCGTCACCAGCCACACCACCAGCAGCGCAACGACACCACGCCTATGAGCATGTCCTTCTCATGTCGAGACGTCCTGATCCGGGGACGCGGGCGTTCCGGGGCTGTGGCGGTGCCGCCGATCGGCCGCCCGCGCAGCGCTGACGATCCACGGGGTGACCAGCATCCCGGTGAGGAGTGCCGACCCGGCCGCACCCAGCTGGAGGACCAGCGGATTCAGGATGATCAGCGCGAACAGCGCGAGAACCAGCAGACCGATGCGGCGCGCCGCAGTATCGGCGACGGCGAGTCTGCCCGCGTGAGAGCCGCGACGAGAGCAGGGTCGGTGGTGCTCAACCCGTCCTCGATCGCGGCTAACGCCTTCTGCTCGCGTGGCGAAAGTGACATGGGTGTCCTCCGATCAATCCGATCCGTGCGCTCATGGACTCCGGGGGGCAACGCCGGCCCGCGTCTTCCACGCGTGGTGTCGCTCTGCTGGTGTGAAGGCTTCGTGCACCGGCACGCGGCGGTGCGGGTCGATAAAGCTGAGTAGCTGGTGGACCGCCGTTGGGTCGTCGTCGAGCTCGACGCCGCTCGGTGGTGTGGAGTGTTCGAGTAGCGCAACGGCGACGTCCCGCGGCACGGGACAAGCACCAGCCGAGCGCTGGGCCCATCCCAGGGCCCGACCATCAAGATCGGCGCGGTCGTGGCGGCGGCGGAAACGCAGGCGGATATCACGGCGAAAGACCGCCCGTCGGCGTAGAGCCGCCCGGTCCCGTCCGGATGCTCGGTGTTGCACGGCCACTGGACCCCGGAACCGCCCCACAGCTTCTCGTAGCTCAGGCCGCTGTAGTCGCACGGCCGGCCCTCGCTGGCGGCCTTCCACGCCCCGAAGGCCGACTCGGGGTCGTGCCACTGCGGGAACGGCTGCCAGCCCAGGTCGCGGAACTCCATCCGACGCGCATAGTCGAGCAGGATGTCCAGGTCGGCCCGCGCCTCCCCCGGAGGCTCCACCGCCTTCTCCGACAGGTGTACGGTCCGGTCGGCATTCGTGAAGACCCCGGTCTTCTCCCCCACGTCGCGGCAGGCAGCACCACGTCGGCGAGCTGTGCGGTCTCGGTCAGGAAGATGTCCTGCACGATCAGGAACAGCCGGCCCTGCACCAGGATCGAGCGGATCCGGGCGAGCTCGGGCAGCGACACCGCCGGGTTGGTCGCTGTGACCCACAGAAGCCGGATCGGGCCCGCCTCGCAATACCGGAAGATCTGCATCGCGTGTCGTCGGCGGGGTCATATGCGGGATCTGGAGCGGGTCCAGGTTCCAGTGCCGGGCGAGGTCGGCGACGTGAGCGTCGTTCGACCAGTTGCGGAAGCCGGTCAGGCCGCCGTCGGCTCCGCACTCGCGGGTGTTCTGGGCCGTGGGGCTGCCCGTTCATCTGCAGGATCCCGCAGCCGGGACGACCCAGCATCCCGCGCAGCAGTTGAAGATTGTTGACCTGGACGGCGGCGACCGTGGCCTGGTGGCTCTGGTAGAAGCCCTGCAGCAGCGTCGACAACAGCCGCTCCGCCTCACCGAGCACCCAGTCGGCCTCCCGGATCTCGGCGGGCTTCAGCCCGCAGAGCCGCCCCACCCGCTCCGGCGGGTACTCGGCCACCCGCTTCGCCAGCTCGTCGTAGCCGACCGTGTGCGCGGCGACGTACTCGTGGTCCACGCGGTCGTTCGCGATGACCTCGTGCAGCAGCCCGTTCATCAGCGCGAGGCTGGTGCCGGGCGGCGGGGCGATATGCACGCCTTGCTCGCGTGCCACGCGCGCCACCGGGGTGTTCCGCGGGCCGACGCAGACGATCCGCGGCGGGTTCGGCCCGGCGAGCCGGTCCAGCATGCGCGTCCACAGCACAGTCTGGGTCTCCGCCACGTTGTGCCCGAACAGCGCGATCACGCCGGCGTGGTCGACGTCGGTGTAGGACCCCGGTTGCCCGTCGCTGGCGAAGGTCTCCTTGAGCGCGGCGGCCGCCATGGCGGTGCACAGCCGCGTGTTGCCGTCCATGTGGTTCGTGCCGATGGCACCGTGCCCGATCGCGGCCAGTGTGTAGCACTCCTCTGCGAAGAGCTGGCCCGTGGTGTAGAAGCCGATCGAGCTCGGCCCCCGCTCGTCGAGCAGCTCCCTGCTGCGCGCCACGATTCGACCCATCGCGGTGTCCCAGTCCGTCTCCACCAGTTCGCCGCCCTGCCGCACCAGCGGGCGGGTCAGCCGGTCCGGCGAGGCGTTGGCCTGCCAGCCGAACAGATCCTTGGGGCCGAGCCGACCGCGGTTGACCCGGTCGGCCAAGCACTGGTCCACGCGTGTCGGCCAGTCCTCACCCGGGCCATAGGGGGTCCTGACTCCCCACGGGTGCACGATCCGATCCTTTTCCTGCAATGGCCGCCTCCTCGTGACGGTGTCGCCTCCGATTGGGCCCGAGGACGGATACCCGCTGAGAACAGCACCGGGAACGGGAACTGGCACGAACAAATCCTGACGATTTCCTGACGATCGGAGAAAGCCTCGCGGTCGATCGCGAGCCCGGACGTGCTTCAGCCGACGGCCCTCGAAGGTGACACAGCAGGCCCTCCACCCCACCCGGGCGACACGGCCCTTCACCCCGGTCGATCTGCTCGCCTCGGGCTGCCGGTCGGCCTGGCCTCGTCTTGCCGATCCTCTCCTGCGTGTCGGCGGAGAACGTGGCGCCGATCGGGCTCTCGCACGGTTGCGGGCCAGGTACTCAGAGCCGCACGCGGACCCGGCTGCCCCGGTTCCCTCGCTCTTCCCCGGCCGGCTTCGGGCCACGATCTCAGCGCTTGGTACCGCGCCCTGCCGTAGACGACCGCACCACCGCCACCACCGCCACCACCGCCACCACGTCCGCCCGGGTGTTCCCGGCATCGGACATCGCAACTCCCCGCGTCTGGTTTGCAACGGAACGACGCGTAGCTCGAGATCGTCGACGTAAGGGCACGTCCGTCATCGTCAACACGACCTGACGGTTACCTGACAACTTGTTGCCGTAGCGGGCCGACATCGTCCCTGCGGGTACGCCATCGACGTCCATGGCGGCAAGCCCCCGTAGCGCAGGGAAGCCCTCGTGTCGAGCGCCGCTGGCATGCTCGAGACCTCTCCGGCCGACGTCAGTCCCTCCGACCGGGAAGCAGGTGTACCGCGAACTGCTCGACTCGTCGAGCTCCGGCGACGGCCGGGACGGCGCCCATGGGACTTCGTCGGCCGCTGGCCCCTCGGCGGTTGACGCTCAGGCCGCCGGCCGGGCAGTGCCCATGCCCGGCCGGCGGCGCTCCGCGATGATCCTCGGGGTACCAGGCAGGTTGATCATCACCCCGCGCCGCAGGCGCGTTCGCGACAGTGCTCTTCCTCGCGTCTGGCGTGTCGGACACGTGCGGCGGCCCGGTCTCGGCCGGCGACGCGGTACGGCCGCCGTACTACTACGAACCGGCGCCCACTGCGTCTGACCTCGTTGAGAGCCGGCGGGGCCCGAGCAGCGCACCGGCCGCGGCGAGGATCAGCACGATGACGCCGACGAGGACGTCGTTCCAGGTCGGGGTGAGGGCGTCTGCGCCCGCGGTGTAGGCGAGCAGGGATGGCGCAATGATCAGCCACGCTCCGAGGGCGACATTGACCGTTCCGAGGGCCGTGCTCCGTACCGGGACCACGGTCCGCACGATAGCTACGAGCGCGATGGTCGCCCCGATGACCAGGTCATTGCGGGAGGCGTCGAATCCCGAACCAGTCATGTAGTTCAGCGCGAACGGCGCCAGGACCAGCCAGATACCGGCCAGAAAGGTCAACGCGCTGACATAGCCGGCCCAGTCGCCATCAGACGAATCCTCCCGCCGCCCACCGGCCGCGACGGCGGTCCCCGTGGTTCCCCGGGGCCGGCCCGCCCTTACCGGATCCGTCCACGTGTTCCCGCGGCGCTTGCTCGTCAACTTGTTCCACCTCTCCGACGCGCTGGGGCCGCTCGGCACGCCGGCCGCGCTGAGGGAGTTCCCGCTTCCTGGGGGCGTTATCTGTCGAGAATCTTGCGAATCGGGCGCCCTTGGTTCCTGGAGATGTGCAGCGGGAAGCCAGTGCCGGCGGGCGGATGGTCGGAGAGCCGTAGTGGTAGCCCGGGGGTGCGATCGTCGAGATGCTGAACCGTGCTCGGCCATCGGGCATCGTCGGTCGGAGCATCGATGGCTGCAGCTTGCGCGCTTCGCCACCGCGAGACCGATGTGCCGAGAGCGCATAATTTCAGCCCAGACCGGGGGCCGCTCGCCTGCGGCCGGGCGGGAGCGAGCGGACGACGGCTCGTGATCGAGACGGAGTGAGGATGCAGACCACAGTCCTGCTGGTCGAGGACGACGTGCGTATCCGCCAGGCACTCGGCCTGGCGCTGAGCGACGAGGACTTCCGGATCATCGAGGCCGGCTCCGGCGAAGCGGCGCTGCGCCTGCTCGAGGGGGCAGCCGTCGATGTCGTCCTGCTCGATCTGATGCTGCCCGGCGTCGACGGCCTCGCGGTGTGTCGAACCCTGCGCTCACGAGGGGACCTGCCGATCATCATCATCACCGCGCGCTCGGACAGCGCGGACGTGATCGACGGGCTCGAAGCCGGCGCCGACGACTACGTGACGAAGCCTCTGGTCGCCCGCGAGTTGGCCGCCCGCATCCGGGCCCTGCTGCGGCGGCGTCGGCCCGCAGTCGACGAGTCGGGTAGCACGAGACTGCACGTCGGAGAGGTCGAGATCCTTCCCCAGGAGGGTGTGGTGCGCCGGGCCGGCGCCGAGGTCCACCTGACCCGGACCGAGTTCCGGCTGCTGGTCGAGCTCGCGTCGGCGGGCGGGCGGGTGGTCAGCCGGGAGGACCTGCTCCACCGGGTGTGGGGCTATGACTACTTCGGAGACACCCGGCTGCTGGACGTGCACATTCGCCGGTTGCGCCGCAAGATCGAGGGGAATCCGGACGAGCCGGCCCTGGTACTCACCGTCCGCGGCGTGGGCTACAAGACCGGACGTAGCCGTGATGCCCTCACCGGGAGCGGGTGATCGAGGTCGTCACGGTTGCGCTGTCCCTGCGCTGGAGGGTCGCGGTCGCCTTCGGGCTGGCCTCGCTCGTGGTGACGGGACTGCTCGGGTTCGCGACCTGGAATCTCGCCTCGAGCTACATGCTCGCGCAGCGGGAGCAGAGCGCGACCCGGCAAGCAGCGGTGAACGTGCGGCTGGTCGGTGAGTCCCTGCGTTCCGGGTCTGATGGGCTCGCCGAGCTGTTGACCGGGCTCGCCGGTGACCCGGAGTCCACGATCGCGCTCAGCCGCAGCGACGGCTGGATCACCGTCGGCCGCCAGGTCGACCCCGCCACACTGCCGCACGAGCTGATCATGCTCGCCGAGGACGGAGTCCCTGCTCGGCAGCGCATCATCACCGACGGCGTGCCGGTGCTCGCGGTCGCGCTCCCCGTCGCCACCACCGCCACCACCGCCACCTACGTCGAGCTCTTCCCCCTGCTCGAGCTCGACCGCACGTTTCGCTTCCTCAGCGCAGTGCTGATCACCGGTGCTGCGATCAGCGCGCTGCTCGGCCTCGGAATGGGCTACTGGGCGGCGAGGCGGGCCCTGCGCCCTCTGGTCGAGCTGACCGACGCCGCGGGGCGGGTGGCCCGGGGCGATCTACAGGCCCGACTGCCCGAGCAGCCCGATCCCGATCTCGCCCCGCTCGCCGCCACCTTCAACCGGACAGCGTCGGCACTCGAGCAGCGAGTCCGACGGGACGCCCGGTTCGCCAGCGACGTCAGCCACGAACTCCGCTCACCGCTGACGACCATGGTGAACGCCGTGGAGGTCCTGCACCGCCGGCGGACCGACATGCCGACCGCCGCTCGGCAGGCGGTGGACCTGCTCAGTGCCGACGTGGGCCGCTTCCAACGCATGGTCGTCGACCTGCTGGAGATCTCGCGTACTGATCAGGACGTCGATGACCGCGCGCTGGAAGCCGTCGACGTCGCCGACCTCGTGCGCAACATCGCTGCGTCCCGCCCCGAGCACCCCCCGACCGAGGTCCACGCCCAGCCGGCGCTAGTACTCGCCGACCGACGGCGTCTGGATCGTGTCGTGACCAACCTGCTGGACAACGGCGAGCGGCACGGCGGCGGGGTGCTGCGGCTGGCGGTGCTGCGGCGATCGGGGCGCGTCCGCCTGGAGATCGACGACGCCGGGCCCGGCGTGCCGCCCGAGCTGCGGGAACAGGTGTTCGAGCGCTTCGCCCGGGGGCAACGGGCCGGAGACCGGGGGGACAGCACCGGCAGCGGACTCGGACTCGCCCTCGTCGCCCAGCACATCGACCGTCATGGAGGTGCAGTGTGGGTGGAGGAACGCCCCGGCGGAGGGGCCCGCTTCGTCGTCGAGTTGCCGGAGCTGCAGGAGTCACCCGAGGAAGGCCTCACCGGTCAGCTCTCCTCACGGTGAGCACAGCACTGCTGGTCACGGGCTGCGGAGTGACCACGCAGGACGCTCCCACCCCGCTGACAACGTTTCCCCCGGCGCCTGCGACCACCCCGACCGTTGCCGTTCGATCGAGCGGGGCCGTCCCCACCGAGCCTCCGGACAGCACGGCTACACCCAGCACAACGCCGCTCCCTCGGCCGTCGCCCGCAGCCCCCGTCCCACCGAAGACAGGGCCAGAAATCGGACCCACCTACTGAAGTACGCACCCGCGGCGGCAGTTCCATCCGAATTCATGCTGACTCTGTGGAGAAAGCCGGCCAAAAACCAGCGCGCTACTATCCATCCCGCGCTTGCACACTCGGCGCGCATCCGTCCGGGCGCAGCCGCACAGAAGCCCGATCTTCGGGTGATCGCGAGCCCCGGTTCGCGTCCGGGCGCCGGGGTAGCCGCTCGGTATGAGCGCACCGAACGAGCGCAACGCGCGGAGGCTGCAGGACGACAGCAAGCTGAACGGGTTGAAGCTCACCGCCGGTTCGATCTCGCTGCTGGTACTCAGCGGGCGGTCCGTGACGTCCCTGAATCGCTCACCGAACCCCGCGTGGACCTTCCTGGCAGCGGCTGCGGCAGTGGCGGTGGCCATCGGGATGGCGATCGGGTCACACGGTGGCGGCGCCGCGGCTGAACGCGCTGACTCCGGCGGACCCCATGGGGTTCGGTCAGGGGATGGCTGCGGGCTGCTCCTCGGCCTGGCAGCGGCGCCGGGACTCTCCAGCTCGCGAACCCCTCGGCAGCAAGTGGGCGCCCAACACCGAGGGCAACCAACGAGGGCTCCGTGCCGATTCAGCCCACCCATCGCTGCTGGTCGCGGCCGGGCTCTTGGGCCAGAGCACGTGCCCTACCTCCCACTGGGAGTGGAGTCCCCGCACGGGAGCGCTCTCCTTCTCCACGTTGTCCACGGCGGGGCGGCCTGTATTCCGCGTCGGGCGTGCTCAGCGGGGCCGATCCGGCGCCGAGTAACCGGCACCGCTCGAGGTCGTCCCGGTGGCCGCCTCGAACGCCTCAACGAGGAGCATCACCGCAGCAGCGCGTCGCGCCACTGCCAGTTCGTGCGTCGTTCGGGCGCTGGTCCGCTGGCACACCTCGATCTCCCTCACGAGCCGGGCGAGCACATCGACCGTCAGGCTGGGGGGGAGCACTCGGAGCGCTGAGCGGGCCTGGTCGATCCGAGCCACGACCGCCGTCGATCCTGCGGCTTGTTCGAGTGCGGCCACTGCGCGTCCGGCGGTCCGCGCCGCTTCCCACACGTCGACGGCGTGGGGATTCCCCGTCCGGTGCAGGCTGATCACGGCCCTCTCCTTTCGAACGGGCGTCCGGAGGCGACGACGGATCTGGTTCCCCGGAGGCCCTCATATCGCGGTCAAGCCGGTTCCGCGGCCGTCGAGACCAGGACGGCCCTTCACCGACCCCGGATTGGGCAGAGGGAAGCGGTCCACGCGTCATCCGGAGCGCGGTACTTCAGGTGACGACGTGTCCAGTGGTACGGCGGGCGAGCGGACCAGCCCGAGCTGCACCGCCTGGCGTGGCAGGACGGCGTTCAACAGCCAGTCAGCCGCGACCCGGATCCGGTTGCCCGGCATCGACACGAGGTGGTAGCCGCGGCTCACCGCCTTGGCCGGGAGCCCCGACAGCGCCACGTGCAGCGGATTGGCGGCAGCGTCGGGGCCGCCGAGCTCGACGACGAAGCCCAAGTCGTGGTGACGGTAGCCCCGTCGGGTCCCGTACCCGAGGGACGCCGCGACGTTGCGACCGGCGAGCTTGCCCTGCCGCACCGCGTGCTGGGCGGTCATCCCGGTGGTCCGCCCGGGCCGGGCGACGTCGGGGACCGCGGCCGCGTCGCCGCAGGCGAAGACCTCCGGGTGACCCGGGACCCTCAGGGACTCGTCCACCTCGAGCCGACCCTGGTGCGTGCTCAACCCGAGGTCCGAGACCAACGGATCCGGGCGCACCCCGACGCACCACACCAGCGTGCGCGTCGGCACCTCCTCGCCGGTGCTGAGACGTACACCGTCCGGCCCCGCCTGGTCGATGGACTGCCCGGTCCGCACGTCCACTCCCCGCCGGCGCAGCACCCGGTCCGCCGTCGCGGACAAGCGCTCGTCGAGTCCGGGCAGCACCCGCTCGGCGAGGTCGACCAACATCCAGCGGATCGGTCGGCCCCGCAGCAGGGGCTGACGGCGGGCGAGCTCCTCGGTGAACAGCACTCCCTGCGCCGCGACCTCGGTACCGGTGTACCCGGCCCCCACCACCACGAAGGTGCAGCGTGCGGCGCGCTCCTCGGCATCGTCCGTCGTGGCCGCGAGTTCCAGCTGCCGGATGATGTGGTCGCGCAGGTACAGCGCCTCCGGGATTCCCCGGAAGCCGGTCGCGTGATCGGCCACCCCGGGAATCGGCAGGAGCTTGTGCACGCTGCCCGCCGCCAGCACGAGCCGGTCGTAGCCCACGGTCCCCCGACGCCCCTCCGGATCGACCCAGCTCACCTGACTCCGGTCCAGGTCGACGCCGTCGACCTCGCCCAGCACCAGGCGCACTCCGGGCAGAGCCGCCGTCAACGACACCGACACCCGGCGCGGGTCCAGAGCCCCGGCCGCCACTTCGGGCAGCAACGGCAGGTACAGGAAGTAGTCGGTCGGATTGACCAGCACGATCTCCGCCGCCCCGGCCGGGAGACGGCGCGACAGAGATCGCGCGGCGTGAAAACCGGCGAAGCCGCCGCCGACGATCACGACTCGCTGTGGCCGATCCACGGTCACCCTGCTCGTTCCGTCTGCATTCGTCATAGCGGGCCCCTACCCCGTTGAACGCCACGGCAATGGGTCGGCTCTGTACAACTCGCCTGGTCAGTGCGGCACGGAGCTTCGCCGCTGCCGCAGGGCGAGTACCGCGGCGATCGCTAGCTCCACGATCAGGATCCCGACCACGACGTCGTTCACCGTTGCGGCCACGGCGGCGACACCCGTGTTGTAGCCGAGCACGAACGGGGCGGCGATCAACCAGGTCCCCAGCACCATAGTGATCAAGCTGAGCACCGCTGCGCGGGCCGGGAGCGCGAGCTGAACCGCCGATACGGCGAGGACGGCCACCCCGACCAGCATGTCGTTCCAGCGGGCGTCGAAACCCGGCCCGGTGTCCGGGTGGCCGAGCACGAACGGAGCGAGTGCCAACCAGACGCCGCACAGCAGGGTCAGCACCCGGAGCGCGGCCCCCCGCACGCCGGGGCGCGGCCCTCGAGAGGGGGTTACGGCACCGGGCGTCGGCCCCTCGGTTCGGTGGGTCGAGCCAGCCTGCGGCTGGGATCCGGCCACTCCGTGCTCGTGACGCTGCTCGTGACGCTGAACGCTGCTCATCCCGTCCTCCTCCCGGGTCGCCGCCGGTAACCGACACCGACACCTCGGGATGCCCGGTGCGGGTAGCCCGCTACCTGACGAGATCCTTGCGATACAAGCCGCACACCGACCGGTCCCGCAAGACGGTGGTCACGGGGAGCGGCGGGCGACCCACCCGCCGCGCGGGGGTCAGGGCGGCGTGCAGATCGTGCCCTCGGACGTGCGGACGCATCGGCGGCTCGGGTTCTCCACCGGCAGTGCTTCCCGCAGCTCACCGGCACGCTCGAAGGCGAAGACCACGGGATAGTTGATCCCGGCCCGGATCTCCTCGCGGAGCCCGGTCAGCACCACCTCGATCGGCTCCTCGTTCGCCAGCTCCTTCGCCGCGATCGGCCCGTCCATGCCGGCGGTGAGGACTCCGCCGGGCGGCAGCACCGTGTCTCCGACCACGGTCACGGCGGTCGCGACCGGGCTGGACACGCCGACCAGCCGATCGGTGCGATCCCCGTCGTTGATGATCGTCAACCTGAGGGACGCGTCCTGACCGGGTTGGTACACGGCGCCGCCCTCGACCGTGCCCCGGAACTGGATCTGGGCGTCGCGCAGCAGGATCTGCCCCACCTCGCCCGTGGCACCGCCGGAACCGGCGTACTGCACACTGGCCTGGGGCTTCTGGCCCGCCCCGCACCCGGCGAGCAGCACCAGGAGCGCGACAACGACAGCCGGGCGCCGGGACAGGGACCGCCAACGCGCCGGCGCGGGCGCATCGTTGCTCTCCCCCAGGAGGGTCACAGCCGCCATCCGCCCGGCCCCGGCCGGTGCTGCCGCCACGGATCGTGGGGCGCCGCAGCAGCCTCGGGCCTGGCGGCGTCGGGCCACAGTGGCCGGTCGTGCGCGGACTGGTACACCCACCATCCGCCGAGGATCGCAGCCGCCAAGACCGGGACCCACCCCGCGACCGCCGCCAGCATCCCGACCAGCAGCGTCACCACGACCCACGGGGGCAATGCGGTGTCCCCGGCCGGTCCGGCTTGGTCCGCGTCGTGATCCGGTGACACCCGCCATCGGCGGAATGCCTCGGCGAGCTCGACGTCATCCGCCTCCAACCGGTGCTCGATCCTCGCCAGCCGTCCGCCGTCGCCTGCATCGGGCAACATGCGATCCACCTCCACGTCATCGCCTCTCGTGGTCCGGCTACCCGGTGGCTGCGGCCCGGCGTCGCAGCGCGGCGGTTTCGTCAGGAGAACGTCAGGCATGCCTCGGGATACCGCTGCTGAGTGAGCTTGATTTTTAACCAGGGCGTTGTTGTTGGGTGGTCGCGGTGAGGCCGCGTCTGGCTGCCTTCCCAACGTGGTAGCGGGTGCGGGCCTGTCGTTCTCGGAGCCGGGTGGGCGGCCGGGTCCGGGCCTGGCGGGTTTGGGCACGCCGGCCGGGAGGGCGGTGCGCGGGCGGAGGTTCGGAGAAGCCGCGGCGGACCCGGGCCGGAGGTCAGCCGGCCCGGTGGGTCGGTCCTCCCAGGGCCGGAGAAGGTTCTCGGCCAACGGTCGGGCGAGGCGGAGTTGGGTGTGCGCGGCGATCACGAGCCAGCTCCAGCGGTCGGCCGCCTGCGGGGTGCGGATCTTCGGAACGGTCCAGCCCAGGGTCTGCTTGAGCAGCCGGAAGGTGTGCTCGAGATCGAAGCGGCGCAGGAAGGACTGCCAGCAGCGGTCGGTGTCGCCGGGGCCGGCGCCGGTGGTCGAGGACCACAGCCCACCCCGGCTCGG
Organism: Pseudonocardia bannensis; assembly: GCF_012911875.1. Taxonomy (GTDB): domain Bacteria; phylum Actinomycetota; class Actinomycetes; order Mycobacteriales; family Pseudonocardiaceae; genus Pseudonocardia; species Pseudonocardia bannensis. The sequence continues at coordinate 13,358 of NZ_JAAXKZ010000144.1, forward strand.
GATCGCGATCCCCGGGCAGGTGCTCGACCTGGAGCCGGATGAGGGTGCCCTCGATGATGGGCAGGTCGCCGTCGTGGCCTGCCCAGCAGCCGCGGTGGGTGAGCCGGGGATGCAGCCGGGCCCAACTGGCTGCGGTCGCGATGCCGGAGCGGGTGGTGTCGGTGGTCGTGGTGTGCGCCGGCTCGGGCCAGGTCGCGGGCCTGTCCAGGGCGAACTCCGGTCCGTGCTTGGGTGGGCGGCCGGTGACACCGGGCAGTCGGGGCGGCTCGGGCAGCCGCAGGACCCGATCGGAGCGGATCCGGGCGAGCAGCTCGCCGGGCGGATCGGCCAGGACGAACGCCAGCCGGGTGACTTCGCCACCGGCGTCCATCACGATCAGGACGTCCGGACCGCCGCCTCGCCACGGCCCGGCCGCGATCAGCCGGGCGACGACGGCGCGGAGCTGGTGGGCGGTCACCGCGGTGGCGTCGTCGGCGGGTCCGAGGCGGACCGCGTCCGACAGGGCGGTCCACGAGGTGCGGCCCGGCTCCAGGGCGGCGGCGACGGACTGGGCCAGCCCGGGATCAGCTGGGCCTGGTTGCGGGCCCGGCCGTGGACGTGGCAGAACAGCCGATCCGCGCTGGTCGGCGCATCGGAGCGCAACCATGGGCTGACGTCCACAGCGAGCACGATCCGCCCGTCCGCGGCTCGGGGCAGCGGCAGGGACGCCCGAGTCCTGCCGAACCGATCCGGTTCCCGGCGGCCGCGGCTCAGTGCGTCATACATCGCTCCATGTCCGCGCCGATGCCCGGCCACCAGGGCCAGATCGACCAGCATCCGCACCGGCCCGTCGGCGCACAGCACCGCATCGGTCAACTCGAACAGCACGTCGGCCCGCGCGGTCAACGCCGTGTAGAACTCGTGGCGGAACCGGGTCAGCTCCCCGAGTGCCCACCGCCCGAGCTTGATCGTGCACACGACCCACCGCAGCCCTTGATCAACCGGGCCGGCGCGCCAGCACCACCGACGGCCACAGAGGGTCGGGTGGCCCGGGGGAATCAGACCCCCGGGCTCCCACGGAACGGAGCGTGACAGTCTCCCGTCACTCCGCTCTTCTCATCGGATCCAGACGAACTCGCGGTCCCACGCCCATTGCTTGAAGAGCCCCGGCACCGCATCAAGTGGGCCTACCTACATCAACCTCACTCTGCGCGCTGGTGGCGCACTTAAGGATCAAGCTAAGCGCCCGGCAAGGCCCGTACCACGTCGCTGACGATCGCGAGGCCCTCGTCCAGCTCGTCGTCGGTCACCGTCAACGGCGGCATGATCTTCATGACCTCGCTGCACGGTCCGGAGGTCTCCATCAGCAGGCCCCGCCCGAACGCCGCAGCACAGGC
>NZ_JAAXKZ010000145.1 GCF_012911875.1 Pseudonocardia bannensis
GCGGGCACCCAACGCCGTCAGCTCCGGGCTCGGCGGCCGGGGCGTCCCGATCAGCGAGAACTGCAGTTCGTCGTTCTCGACGAGGTGGACCGCCTCGGCGCGGGCGGACGACAGCGACGGGACGGAGGACGTGGCGAGCCGCAGGATCTCCTCCAGCCCGGCTCCACGAAACATCATCATGCCCACGACGACGAGGGCGCGTAGCGAGGACAGTTGCTCCCTGGCTCCGGAAGATTCCGCGAGTCCGATGGCGAACGTGCGGGGGTCGCTCATGTGCGGCCGTCCTCTCCGCCGCCGCGCTTCGCGGCGGCGAGCTTGTGCTCGAGGGTTTCTGCGAGCGCGACCCAGGACGCCTGGAAGGTGGTCAGGCCGTCGCGCTCGAGCTTGCCCCATCGCGTCGTCGTAGTCGATGCCGAGGTTCGCCAGGGCGGTCATCACCGCGGCGGCGGCGTCGTAGCCGGGGCGGACCGTGTCGCCGCGCAGGAGGCCGTGGTCGGCCACCGCGTGCAGCGTCGTTTCGGGCATCGTGTTCACCACGCCGCTGGTGACCAGGTCGAGGAGGTAGCGGGTGTCGGCGTAGGCCGGGTCCTTCACGCCGGTGGAAGCCCACAAGGGCCGCTGCGGCCGGGCGCCGGCCTGGGCGAGCGCGTGCCAGCGGTCGGAGGTGAGGACCTCGCCATAGCTCTGGAACGCCAGCCGGGCGTTGACGATCGCGGCCGTGCCACGGATCGTCTTGGCCTCGACCGAGCCGATCGCGTCGAGGAGCTGGTCGATCTCGGTGTCGACGTCCCTTCCGTGCATGGCGTGGTGAGCCCTACCGGTGCGCTGTGCGTTCAGCTGCTCCATCACCCAGGGCGTGCAGGGCCAGTGTCGAATGGGCGTACGCGCCCCCGGCCCGCATCTCGGCGGCGACCCAGATCGCCTCCATGATCTCCTCGGGGCGTGCCCCTTTGCGGTGAGCGAGCTTGGTGTGCCCGGTGATGCAGTAGGGGCATTGCGTCACGTGCGCGACCGCCACGGCGATCAGCTGCTTGGTCTTCTCCGGCAGGGCGCCGTCGGCGAAGACGGCGCGGCTGAAGTTCTCGAACGCATCGTGGATCTCTGGGGCCAGTTCCTTGCGTCGAGCGGCGAGCTCAGGTGCCGCCGTCGGGTACATGCCCTCGGTCATCACTGTTCTCCATCCATCGTATTGCGACATAAGTAGTGGAGTCGGACGGTCCGCGGGGCAGCGCCGTCAGGGTCCAGAACGGGATCTTCGGCCGGTCCCGTTGGCGACGGGTTTGATGACGACGACCGGGCAGGCGGCGTGTGCGGCCACGTAGTGGCTGACCGAGCCGAGCAGCGCTCCGAAGATCCTTCCGTAGCCCCGGGAACCGACCACCAGCAGTTCGGCGCCCGCGGCCACCTGCATGAGCACCTCGGCGGGGTGCCCCTTGACGGGCGCGGTGCTGATCGTGTCGTCATCGGCCGCGACGCCGGTATCGGCGAGGGCCGACACGAGGATCTTCTCGGCGGTGATCACCGGATGAAAGTCGCCGTCCGTGCGCATGTCGCCGAAGGTCGACTCCACCGGGAATTCCCAGGCGGTCACCGCATGCACCGCCAGGCCGCGGATGGACGCTTCCCGCACCGCCCAGCGCAGGGCGGCCAGCGATCCGGGTGATCCGTCGACGCCGACCACGATCCTGCCCCCCTGCGATTGCGGGTCCGCGCCGGGCGGGGTGGCCATCAGTCGGTCCCCGGTTCGGCGGTGAGCAGGTCCGCGAGCACGGCGGCCTCGCTGGCCTCGGGGTTCCGGGCGGCGGTGAGCAGGGTCAGCGTCCGCTGCTGCGCCAACTCGCGCAGGTGCTGCAGTGCTTCGGCCCGCCCGGGATCGTCGAGTTCGGCCCGGTAGCGGCGTCTGAACTCGGCGAACCGGTCCGGGTCGTGGCCGTACCACGTGCGCAACGCCGCGGACGGGGCGATCTGCTTGCACCATTCGTCCAGGTCGGCCCGGCTCTTGGTCAGACCGCGTGGCCAGAGGCGGTCGACCAGCACCCGGGTGCCGTCCTCGGCTGTGCGCGCGTCGTAGACCCGGCCGACCCGTACGCGGGGCGGTCCTGGCATCCTCGGGCTCCTCTCGTCACTGTCGGCGCCGGCCCCAGAGGTGATCGACCGCGGGAACCGGCGACCCCGCTCGTTCACCGGAGCGGCGGGAGGGCGAGCGTTCTCGGTCGGCCGGTGGTCGAGTCCGGCTCTGATCGTGGCGGTCACGATAAGTCTCCTCATCTCGTGCAGACGTGGGCGTCCCGGAACGGGCTCGCGGTGACACCTGGGCCTCCGCTGCTGCCCGCGGCGGGGCGGCCGACCGGCGGGTGGCGATCTCGGCGTCGGTCAGGGGGCGCGGGCCGATCAACAGCACGACGCAGAGCGTCAGCCCGGCGACCGTTGTGATCATGTCGGTGCCCGGGTGGTGATCAGGAGGTCTGCCATGCGGCGCGGCCTCGAAGGACCGGACCCGCTTCGGATCCTCGATCAGCAGCCGACGTTCGATCTCGAAGAGCAACTCCCGGTCGCGGTCATCGAGCACGACGCACCTCCTGGGCGCCCCTGCCCCGTCCTGGGGGCCGGGTGATCTCACTATTTGTATCGTAAAACGATATATATTGGGTGGCTGGCCCCTAACAGCCCCGCCGGAGCTGGTCAGGACGTGCGTTGCTGCTCGACCAGTTCAGGGAGGGGAGGACCGTGGTTTCGCTGATCGTGAAGTCCCGGCTCGCGAACCGCGGCGTCATCGTCTGATCCTTCGCCGGGTCCGTCCGGTGACGCCGGGCGCAGGCGCCCGCCCTCGTTCTCCCAAACCAGTTCGGCCGTCGATACCAGGTCATCGCTCACGTGGGCCCTCCTCGATGTCGTGCTGGACCGCGTGCGCAGCGACCTCCGAGGGCGTCGTCCGGGCGCGGCCCGAACGTCTGACGGCGTGCGCCTCGGCGCGGAAGCGCTCCACCATGTGCGGGTGGTGCAGCTCGAACGCGGGGCGCTCGGAGCGGATGCGGGGCAGCTCGGTGAAGTTGTGCCGCGGCGGCGGGCAGGAGGTGGCCCATTCCAGCGAGTTGCCGTGACCCCACGGGTCGTCCACGGTCACGATCCGCCCGAAGCGGTAGCTCCTGAACACGTTCCAGATGAACGGCAACGTCGACGCGCCGAGCACGAACGCGAAGATGGAGGAGATCGTGTTCAGCACGGTGAACCCGTCGGTGGGCAGGTAGTCCACGTAGCGGCGGGGCATCCCCTCGTTGCCCAGCCAGTGCTGCACCAGGAACGTGCCGTGAAAGCCGATGAACGTGGTCCAGAAGTGAAACTTGCCCAGGGTCTCGTCGAGCATTCGGCCGGTCATCTTCGGGAACCAGAAGTAGATGCCGGAGTAGGTGGCGAACACGATCGTGCCGAACAGCACGTAGTGGAAGTGCGCCACCACGAAGTAGGTGTCGGTGACGTGCCAGTTCAGCGGTGGGGAGGCCAGCAGCACCCCGGTCATCCCGCCGAACAGGAACGTGGCGGCGAAGCCGACGGCGAACAGCATCGGCGTTTCGAACGTCAGCTTCCCGCGCCACATGGTGCCGATCCAGTTCACGAACTTGATGCCGGTCGGCACGGCGATCAGGAAGCTGGTGAGCGAGAAGAACGCCAGCAGCACCGCGCCGGTGGCGAACATGTGGTGTGCCCACACCGCCGCGGACAGCATCGCGATCGCCAGCGTCGCGAACACCATGCCCTTGTAGCCGAACAGCGGCTTGCGGGAGAACACCGGGAAGACCTCGGTGACGATGCCGAAGAACGGCAGCGCGACGATGTAGACCTCGGGGTGGCCGAAGAACCAGAACAGGTGCTGCCACAGGATCGTCCCGCCGTTGGCCGGGTCGAACACGTGAGCCCCGAGGTGCCGGTCGGCCAACAGTCCGAACAGGGCCGCGGTGAGCACCGGGAACGCGAGCAGGATCAGGATCGCGGTGACGAAGATGTTCCAGGTGAAGATCGGCATCCGGAACATCGTCATGCCGGGAGCGCGCAGGCAGACGATGGTGGTGATGAAGTTGACCGCGCCCAGGATCGTGCCCAGGCCGGCGACGATGAGACCGGTGATCCACAAGTCGGCGCCGGCGCCGGGCGAGTGGATCGCCCCCGACAGTGGGCTGTAGCCGGTCCAGCCGAAGTCCGGCGCGCCGCCCGGAGTCAGGAAACCCGAGAGCACGATCAGCCCACCGAACAGGAACAACCAGTAGGAAAACGCGTTGAGTCGCGGGAACGCCACGTCCGGGGCGCCGATCTGCAGCGGCACGATGTAGTTCGCGAAGCCGAACAGGATCGGCGTCGCGTACAGCAGCAGCATGATCGTGCCGTGCATGGTGAACAGCTGGTTGTACTGCTCGCTCGACAGGAACTGCTGCCCGGGCACCGCCAGCTCCCCGCGCATCAGCAGCGCCATCGCCCCGCCGGCCAGGAAGAAGCCGATGCAGGTGACCAGGTACAGGATCCCGATGTCCTTGGGATCGGTGGTCCGCAGCATGTGCAGCAGCCGGGACCCCGTGCTCGACCGGCGCGCCGGGTGCGGGCGCGAGGCGATCGGTTCCGGTTCGACGGCGGTCACGACGGGCCCTGCTGTGGATGTCGTGGCTCGATGGTGACGACCTCGCGGGCCTGCTCACCGTGCAGCCGGCGGCGGATCGAGCCGGCGATCCGGATGGCCTGGCCCGGGCTCATCGTTCCGCCACCGCGTGCGCTACCGCTGCCGCATCCGGAGCGGCGGGATACACCGCCCGGCCGGCCGGGACAGCACCGTTCGTCCGCGCAGGGGCCGTGGGGGGCGCCGACTCGGATGGGGCCGTCGCGGCGGTGCTCGCCGCGGTGGTGGTCTCGGGCGGTGTTGCGCGTTCGAGGAAGCGGAGCAGCTCGACGGGGAAGGGCAGCACGAGGGTGGAGTTCTTCTCCGCGGCCACCTCGACCACGGTCTGCAGCAGCCGCAGCTGCAGCGCGGCCGGGTGCTCGGCCATCACCTCGGCGGCCTCGGCCAGCTTCCGGGAGGCCTGCAGCTCACCATCGGCGGTGATCACCCGGGAGCGGCGTTCCCGTTCGGCCTCGGCCTGGCGCGACATGGAGCGTTTCATCGACTCGGGCAGCGCCACGTCCTTGATCTCGACGCGGTCGATGTGCACGCCCCAGCCGACGGCCGGGTTGTCAATCATCAATTCCAGGCCCTGGTTGAGCCGTTCCCGGTTGGACAGCAGGTCGTCGAGCTCGCTCTTGCCGATGATCGAGCGCAGCGAGGCCTGCGCGACCTGCAGGACCGCCGAGCCGTAGTCCTGCACGTCCACGGCTACCCGGACCGGGTCGACGACCCGGTAGTAGAGGACGGCGTCGACGCGGACCGTGACGTTATCGCGGGTGATGCCGTCCTGGGCGGGCACGGGCTGGGTGATGATCTGCATGTTGACCTTCTGCAGCCGGTCGGCGACCGGCGCGATCAGCGCCAGTCCGGGGCCGCGGGTCCCGGGGCGGACCCGGCCGAAGCGGAACACGACGCCCCGCTCGAACTGGGTGATGACCCGCACGCTCGACCCGAGCAACACCAGGGCCAGGGTCATGACCGCGATCAGTACGTAGATGGTGATCATCGTGTCGCCCTCCGGCGTCTCGTCCCCGATCCGGCCGGCCCGAATCTCGTTACGGATCGACAGGGGCCGTCACCTCAGCTGAACGTTCTCAGGCTCGAGCAGGCCCGTCATGGGGGCTGTCGGCGCGTGTCATTCGAGTACTGCCAGGCCAACCAGATCAGTCCGGTCCCGGCGGCGAAGGCCAGCGCGCCGCCGAGCGACCCGGCCGCCAGCATGAGTGCGAAGAGCAGTACCGCGACCACGATCGCGATCGTGGCCGAGCCCCCGAGGTGCTTGCGGTCCAGGCGCTGCGCGCGCGCGTCGAACGACCGGGGGAACTCCGGGTCGTCGGCCATGAACTGGCGTTCGAGCTCCCGCAACGCCTTCCGCTCGTGATCACTGAGCACGACGCACCTCCTCACATGGGGCCGCTCGACCCGGCGCCCGAGGCGTCGGTGGACGACATCCCGGATCCGACGGCGGCGAGCGACACGAGCACGACGGTCGCTCCAACCGGGTCGCGTCCGGCTAGCCCCAACATGCCTCGACGGCCGGGCCCACGGCACCGGTGCGACCGGCCAACTTCACCCCGGCTCAGATGCCGGTGCCCGGCAACCGGGCGACCGCCACCGACCGGCGGGCTCCTCATCCCGGCTGGCCGGGGCTGCGCCCCGCCACACGCCGCGACCTAGCCCACCCGACGCCGGCCGGCCCCCGCGGTCCTACCGATCCGGATCCCGAACAGACCGGCACCAGCATCGGTTCTGCCGGACGTCGGCAAGCTGCACCTCGCCAAGTCGGCCGAGGGTGTCCGCTGCCGCGACCGGATCGGCAAGGCAGCGTGGTGGTTGACGAGCAGCGCCCGCTGCCAGCGCAGACACCGCGCCGGCTGGCCGCCCGGTCCGACCGGCGGGCCCCACAGCGCTGGACCACCGCATCCGAGCGCACGGTCGCACCGATCAGGAGGCTCATCGATGACGTCGCACGATTCATCAGACACCGCCCGAGCGGAGGTCCTCGTATGCCGGTCGGCGGTCCTGCGTCTCCGCGCGGGCCAAGAAGCCCGCTCGGCCGGAGGCGACCTGGCCCCGGTGCTGGACCGGCTGCTGAGCGCCGTGAGCCTCGAGCTGGAGAGCGACCGCGAGTCGATCCCGACGGCAGTGCGATGCGCCGCGGTGCAGCTCGCCGAGCACCTCGTGCAACGGTGGTCCTCGGGTCCCGTCCCACGCGGCGCCGTCGGCGGTCACGAGCCGATCCGGCGCCCACCGTCCGACCGCCGCCGGTCCACCGCGACCGATCGCGGGTCGGCTGTCCCCTTCACCCGGTCGATACGCCTCGGCCGCATGGGATGACCGCGCAGCTGCGGCAACCCCGAAACCCCGAACCGAATCGACAGGAGGACCGGCCGATGCCGATCAACACACAGCGAGCCTGGACCGAACAAACCTACGACCGGGCCCGGGTCGAACTGGCGCTGCTACTGATGGAGCGCGCCACGGGCTCGCGCCGAGTACACAACGAACCAGAACAGCGGGAGCTTCGGATCCGGCAGCTGCAGGAACTCCTCAGGAACGCTGCCGGCGGTCGCGAGCGCCCGACGACGGCGTCGCGGAGCCGGGCATGGTGCTGACCGTGCACTACGAGGCGGCAGACCTCACCGAGCCGTTCCTGCTCGCTGACCGGGAGGAATCCACCCACGACGATGACCTCCCGATCTACTCGCCCCACTCGCCGCTGGGCACGACGCTCACCGGCGCCGGGCAGGGGAACCGACGTGAGTACCGGATCCCGGGCGGCGAGACGATGACGCTCACGCTGGTGACGGCGCTCCCGTACCGCCGTCGGAGTTCCCCCGCGCCCCCCACACAGCACCGCGTCCTGGCCTCGACGCCCGAAGCGAGCACTCACGCGGCTCCGGCCGTCGCCCCGGCCGTGCCGTCCACCGTCGCGGTGTCGCATGGCCATCCATCCTTCGCAACCCCTGACCTGGAGTTTCTATGGTTCGGTCACGTACCGCACCTGCCCGTGGTAAGCCTCTGACCGCAGCCCGATGCGATCTCCTGGCCGCGCGCGTGCCCGTTCTGCGAGCGGCGTTGGTGCGCCAGCGCAACTTCCGTCGTGAGCAGCTCGCTCAGCCCGACGCGCACGAGCCAAGCGGTAGGACATCGACGCCGCCCGCGGGTCGGGGTGCGGCCTGCGACACGCCGCCGGCGGTGCGTGAGGTGCAGGCCCTCGTCGAGGCCGGCGCCCGACGCGCGCTCGATGACATCGAGCTCGCGCTGGCCAGGATCCGGACCGGCGACTACGGCCGCTGCCGTGCGTGCGGTGCCGGTGTCCCCCCTGTCCTGCTCGAGGCGATTCCCCAGACCACGCTGTGCCTGTGCTGCCATCATCGGCTGAGCGACGGCGCCGAAGGCCGGGTTCTGGCTCCTCGCCGCACGCCGACGAGGGCCGTCAGCGCCCGGTCATCCTCCACCGTCGCCCGACCCGGGCCGCCGGGGGCTGGCGACGCGACGCCGTCGGGCTGATGCGGCACCTTGCCGCGTCCGCCGCCTCCGGCGTCCGCCGTCTACCGGGCAGTGTGGATCGAACACGCGGAGCGTGTTCGGGTGCCACCCTGACCGGATCGTGATCGTCGAGGTGGAGGTTCCGGGATGCAGAAGATGTCGTTGACGGCCCTGGCCCGCGAGCAGCTGCTGGCTGCGCGCTCGGCGGCGAGCGGGCGCAGCGCGAAGACCGTGTTCGGCGGGCATGAACAGGTGCTCCGGCAGACCGTGATCGCGCTGGCGAGCGGCCAGGCGCTGGAGGAGCACGACAGTCCCGGGGAGGCGACTCTGCACGTGCTGCACGGACGGGTGCGCCTCGATACGGCTGATGCGTCGTGGAACGGCTCCGCGGGTGATCTGCTGATCATTCCCCCGGCCAGGCACGGCCTGACGGCGCTCGAGGACGCGGCGGTGCTGCTCACGGTGGCGAAGATCGGCTGACCGGCGAGAGTTCGGTGCGCCGCAAGGACGGCATGCCGAATGCGCGGCCAGGCGCGATCCGCACGCCCTATCCAGGAGGGGGGACCTGGACTCCGCCCATCATCCGCGTCCGGAATCGACGGGGCAGGAGTGGCCGTCAGCCACGAACGCCGCAGCCATATTGCCGCGGGTCGGCTCGATCCGTCCCGGCTGCGCCAGATGGGCGGGGCAGGCGGCTTCCTCGCACCGCTCACGGTTGCCGATCGCTCAGCGCCGTTGCCCCCTCGACGGTGCTGTCCTCGGGTTCGTCGTGCCCGGCCGGAAGCGCGAGGGTGGTGTCCTCGCGGCGGAGCTCGTCGCGATGCAGCGCGCTGAGGCGGGCCAGGGTCTGCTCGCCGTCCTGGTCACCAGCACGCGCACCGCGCGCGTCGTCCGGATGCGGCGCGCGCTCCACGAGCCCCTGCGCCTGCGCCCCGTCGTCCTCGGCCGGCAGTGCATCGTGCTCCGCCATCCCCGAATTTGTATCGGAACACGATATATCCTGGTACGATAGAAGCTGATCGCAGCCGGATCGAACGTGCCAGGCGGGTGCCCTCCGACGGAGGTGTTTCGTGATCAGTGATCACGAGCGCAAGATGGGGCGGGAGCTCGAACGCCAGTTCATGGCTGACGCCCCGGGGTTTCCCCGGTCGTTCGACGCTCGCGCGCAGCGCCTGGACCGCAAACACCTCGGGATGTCGGCCACGGCCGGCCGGGCACATCCCGCCGCTCCGAATGCGGCAGCGGTGGCGGAGCGATGAGCCCGGGCCGGGGGCGGGCTCCCGTCGTCGTCGCGATCGATGACGCCGGCTCGGCCGACGATGCGGTGGACTGGGCGAGCGCCGAGGCCGCGACTCGCGGGTGCCCACTGCGCGTCGTGCACGCCGTCAACCCGCCGCTACCCGCCGACCCCTACGGCGTCATCCCGCCGCTGGACAGCCTCCTCACGGCCCGGATGAGGGCCGAGTCCATACTGCGGGAAGCGGTGGCCCGCGCCCGCTCGGTCGCATCCGACCTCGAGGTGTCTGCGCGGCTGCGGCTGGGCACCCCGGCCCGGGCCGTGCTTGACGAAGCCGCGGGTGCGCGGCTGCTCGTCCTGGGCAACCGCGGCCCGCGCGGTCTGCTGGCCAGATCAGTCTCGATCCAGATCGCCGCGCACGCCTGCTGCCCGGTCGTCGTCATCCGACCGCCGCAGGGCGCGGGCGATCCCGGTTGGTCACCGCCCCGCGTCGTCGTGGGCGTCGACGCAGCGTCGTCGTGCACGCCCGCGGTCGGCTTCGCGTTCCAGGCCGCCCGGCAACGCGGCGTTCCCCTCGCCGCCGTACATGCCTGGACACCGGACCGACCCGCCGATCTCGAGGCGATATCCGGTCCCCCGGCCATGGCCGAAGTCCTCGCGGGCAGGATCCTCGAGCGCGCGCTCGACCGCTGGCGATCCGAGTTCGCCGGCGTCCCGGTCGTCACCACGCTCGTGCGCGGCGATCCCGCTCACGCGCTGGTCGCCGAATCCCGCGGGGCCGCCCTGCTCGTCGTCGGGTCCCGAGGCCGAGGACACGTGCTGGCAGCGATGCTCGGTTCGGTCAGCCGATCCGTTCTACGCCACGGCCACAGCCCGCTCGCGATCATCCGTCACGACAGCGCGCTGACAGCGCAACCCCCCGCCGGGCGTGTCGCGGATTCGGTCCCTGAACGCGATCAAGTATCGGACCACGACAAGGGCCCCCGACGCCGGAGCACCTCGAGGAACCGGCGATGGCCGGCGTAGACAGCAGCACCAGTCCTCATTGCCATGCGTCGGCAGTTGCTGTGCCATGGGGCGCATTGACCCGGCGGAGGGACGGAGCGGCGGCCGTGACGGACCGAGGTGAGCAGCGCCCGGGCACGCGAGCCGAATCACCGACGGCGGATGAATCGTGGCTGATCGAGGTAGCGCAGGCCGCCGCCCGCGAGGCGGGCGACGTCCCGGTTGAGCTCCTCGGCGACTACCTGACGCTGCTGGCCGATGCCGCCACCACCGGACGCAAGCCCCACCCATCCGAACTCGACGCGGTGGAAATGCTGGGAAGGAGGGCCGCCGAGCTCGGAGTGTCGGCGGGCAGCGCGGTGCAGCTCTACCTCTCGGCTGCCCGGCGGCTGTGGGGAGAGCTTCCGATGGTGATCCGCTCGCGGGACAACAGGGCGGTGCGGGCCGCCGCTGAAGCGGTGCTGCACGTGGTCGACGCCGCGGTCGCCCGCCTGGCCGAGGGCTACACCGAGGCCCGCCGGCAGATGGTGCGATGGGAGGAGACGCTGCGCCGCGAGTTCATCGAGGACCTGCTGCGCGGCGACGCCGATGTGGGTCGGCTGGTGGAACGGGCCGAGCCCTTCGGACTGGACATGGCCCGCCCGCACCAGGTGGCGTTGGCCGCGCCCACCGGGCGACTCGCCGCCGAGGCGGCGATCAGCTCCCTGGAACGCGCGGTCGTGCACCGGGTCGGCGACCGCGATGTGCTGGTGGCCACCAAGGATGGCTGGATCGTCGTCGTGGCTCCCGCCGACGCAGACGTGCCGTCCCCGCCCGGGCCCCGGGCGGGGACGACGAAGCTCGGCGACTTCATACTCGCCGAACTCAACCGTTCACCCCGCGGCCGGCCGTGGCGAGTCACCGTGGGGCGGCCCTACCCGGGCTCCTACGGAATTCCCCGCTCGTATGAAGAAGCCCGGGAGGGCCTGACCATGGCTGTGCGGCTGCACCTGGACACCCCGGTGATCCACGCCGAGCAGTTGCTCATCTACCGGGTGCTCCTGCGCGATCAACCCGCCATCACCGACCTGGTCCAGTCGGTGCTGGGCACACTGGTCCAGGCGCAGGGCGGAGCCGAACCGCTCCTGGCCACCCTCGATGCCTACTTCGCCACCGGCTGCGTCGCCACCGAAGCCGCGCGGCGATTGCACCTGTCCGTCCGCGCGGTCACCTACCGGCTTGACCGGATCAGGACGCTCACCGGCTACGACCCCACCGATCCCGCGCAGCGCTTCACCATCCAGGCCGCGGTGCTCGGCGCGAGGTTGCTCGGCTGGCCCGAACACGACCTGACCGCACCGCGCTGATTCCCCGAGCTGCTCCAGCACGCCGTGCTCGAGGGGAGGACATCGTGGTGAACCTCCGGGACGGCTGGGCGCCCTTCCCCGACGCCGGCCATCCCGGAGGCGGCGCCCTATCATCAGATCGAACCACTGTTCGAAATTCGGTCGGAGCAGGTTCCCGCTGACCCGCCCCGAGGGCCGCGGTGCCGGCCCGAGCCGGGCGACCCCGGCCAACCGGTCCAGGTAGGCGGCCCGATCGCCTCCGGTGAGCGCGACGAGCTCGGCGCCCGCAGCATCCCGATCCCGGGCAGACTGGTGATCACCGCGGCGTCCCGGTGCGCGCGGAAGCGGACCGCGATCAACCGGCCGAGCTCGGCGAGCTCGGCGAGCTCGGCGTCGCGGGTCAGCAGCGACCGGACCAGCGGTGGCCCCTTGCCGACGGTGATCGTCGGGCCGGTCGGCAGTGAGCGCCGGGTCGTGGCCGAGGCCCGCAGGTGAGCAGCAGGCTGCTGGTCGTCGACGTCGTGCGAGTAGCGGACGAATCGGACTGGGCGACACGCGGCTGCCTCATCAGTTTTGGTGAAGTTCATTGGTCTCGTGGCGCGTTTCTGGCGGCGCTCCTAGCCCTGACCTGCATCAACAGCACCTCAGCGACAGGCGGGCCTCGCGACAGGCTCTGTCATTCGGAGTCTGCCTGTTACGGCATCCGGCCCAGCGGCGATACCTGGAGCAAGACGCTACGCAGCGTTTCACCGGGAGGTTCTCCCGGCTCCCTTCGGCTCCGAACAGGACCATCATGCGAAAGATCATGTTCGTCACCCCGATCATCGCCAGCGCCGCGCTGGTGCTGCTGACCGCGGGCCCGGCCTCCGCGCAAACGGACACCTCCTTCGAGGTGGCCGCCGGTACCCTCGCCGTCGCCGATCCGGCGAGCGTGGTTCTGCCGGGCGTGACGGCCAGGGTGGGCACCCAGACCGTCTCGGGCCCGCTGGGTGAGGTCTCGGTGACCGACAACCGCGGCGGGACCGCTGCGTGGGCCGCGCAGGTGAGCTCCACGGCCTTCACCGGGCCGAACTCCACCTCCGTGCCGGCCACCGCGGTCAGCTACAGCGCCCCTGCCCCCACGTCCACCGGTACCGTCACCCTGACGGCCGCGGCGTCGCCGGACCTCAGCGTCGCGGCGGCGGTGGTGAGTGCCAGCGCCGTGTCCGGCGCCAACACCGCGGCCTGGAACCCCACGATCACCATCACGGTGCCCGGGGGTGCGCTGGCCGGGGCCTACACCGGCACGATCACCCACTCGGTCGCCTGAGCGCGGCGCAGCGGACACCGAAGCGAGTCATCATGCGGAGATTGGTTCTCGCATCGGCGCTGGTGATCGCGGCGTGGGCCGCGGTCACCGGCACCGCCGCCGCCGCCCCGGCCGCCGTGGCCGGGCCGCTGCCGAGCCAGGCGCCGCCGGCGCCGGGCGGGCTGGGGGTGCGGCTGCTGGAGGCTCCCACCAGCGCGCGGGACGACCCGCGGGCCCGGCAGTACATCGTGGACCACCTGGCGCCGGGCGCGGTCATCCACCGCCGGATCGAGGTGTCGAACACCACCGCCGCGCCGATGCGGGTCGCGGTGTATCCGGCCGCGGCCGGCATCACCGACGGGGCGTTGGTCGGCGCCGTCGGGCGCACCGCCAACGACCTGTCGTCGTGGACCACTCTCGACCAGGGCGACCTCGAGCTGGCCCCGGGCGCCCGGGCCACCCCCACCGTGACCGTGACCGTGCCGGCGGATGCCGCACCGGGGGAGCAGTACGCGGTGGTGTGGGCCGAGGCCAGCGCTCCCAACCCCTCCGGGGTCACCCTGGTCAACCGGGTCGGCATCCGGATGTATGTGTCGGTGGGCGCCGGCGGCGCCCCGGCGTCCAGCTTCAGCGTGGACTCCCTGACCGCGCAGCGGGCCCCTGACGGCCGCCCGGTGGTGACCGCCCAGGTGCACAACACCGGCGGGCGCGCCCTGGACCTGGCCGGCACCCTGTCACTGTCCGACGGACCCGGCTCGCTGAGCGCCGGCCCGTTCCCGGCGCAGGTGGCCAGCACGCTGGCGCCCGGCCAGTCCGGGACGGTGAACATCGCGCTGGACGAGCAACTGCCGGACGGGCCGTGGAACGCCACCATCAACCTCAAAAGCGGGCTGCTCGAGGAGAACTACCAGGCCCGCATCCAGTTCCCGACCGGCCCGGGCGCCGGGGCACCGGTCGGCGTGCAGAAGATGCTCGGCGAGCACCTCGGGATCCTGATCGGCGCGCTGCTGCTGGCCCTGGCCGCCGTGGCCGTTGTGCTCCTTCTCCGCCGCCGCGGCAAGGACGGCCGACACACCGCCTGACCCGGACCATCCTCGGCAGATCGTTCACGGGACGGCCCGGATCACCCGCGCCCGCGGTGCCGCAACACCCGCATCCCGACGTTCGGTCGTCGCCACGGTGACCGTCTTCAGCCAGGTAGGGAAGGATCATGAACCACCCACGGGCACCGATGGGCAAGCGCTGGGCGCTGCGGTCGGCCGGGCTGCTCACCGCGGCCCTGGCCCTGGTCGGGCTGCCGACCCCCGCCGGCGCCACCACCCCACCATCGGGCGAGGGCGAGGCCGGCGCCGCCGCTACCGCGGCGGCAGCCGGCTCCGCCGCGCCCGGCCCGGCGACCCTGGCGGTCACCGTCGGGCCCGCGGCGCAGACCGTGCAGGAAGGGACCACCGCGACCTTCACCGCGGCGATCACGAGCCGGTCCCCGGTCACGATCCGCTGGCAGACCGCGACCACACCGACCGGTCCGTGGACCGACCTCGAGACGTCGGCCGCCACGGTGTTCACACCGACGGCCACCACCAGCATGGACGGCCACCTGTTCCGCGCGACCGCCAGCAGCGGCCAGCAGGCCACGAGCTCACCACCGGCGCTCCTGCACGTGCACCCCGCCGACCCCCCGCCGAGCACCAC
>NZ_JAAXKZ010000146.1 GCF_012911875.1 Pseudonocardia bannensis
GTGTGTCCGGCGTTGGTGGTGGCATGAGGCCGCGGGTGGTGGTGGTCGGCGCGGTCAACGTCGACCTGGTGGTGCAGACCGACCGGCTGCCGGGGCCGGGGGAGACCGTGGTCGGTCCCGGCGTCGAGCGGCACGGAGGCGGGAAGGGCGCGAACGCGGCGGTCGCCGCGGCCCGGGCCGGCGCCGAGGTCCGCTACTGCGGCGCCGTCGGCGCCGACGACACCGGGACCGGTGCGCTGGCGGAGCTGCGCGCGGAGGGGATCGACGTCACCGACGTGGCGGTGCTCGAGGGCGTGGCCACCGGCGCCGCCCTGATCGTCGTGGACGGGCAGGGGGAGAACCAGATCGCCGTGGGGGCCGGGGCGAACGCCGCCGTGGACCCGGCGGCGGTGCGCACGGCCGTGGCGCGCTCGGCGGACTGGGCCGGCTGCGTGCTGGTCAGCACCGAGATCCCGGCGGACGCGGTGGCCGCCGCGGTGCAGACCGCGCTGGCCCACGGGCTGGCGTGCGTGCTCAACCCGGCCCCGGTCGCCCCCGGGCTGGTGGACCTGCTCGGGCTCGGCCCGGTCGTCACCCCCAACCGCTCCGAGCTGCGCGACCTGTACGCACTGCTCGACCCCGGCACGAACGATCCGGGCGAGAACACCGCCGCATCGGTACCGGAGATGGCGGCCGCGGTGGCCGACCGCACGGGCGCCCCCGTCGTGGTGACCCTCGGCGGCGACGGCGTGCTGGTCATCGACCCCGCGCAGGGGCCGACGCCGCTGCCCGCCCCGCCCGCGGACGTCCGCGACACCACCGGCGCCGGCGACACCTTCAACGGGGTGCTCGCCGCCGCGCTGGCCGCCGCCGCCACCGTGCCCGACGCCGCGGCCCGCGGCGTGGCCGCAGCCTCGCTGTCGGTCGGCACGGTCGGGGCACGCGCCGGCATGCCCCACGCCCGAGCAATCGACGACGCGATCACCCAGGGCGCGCCCACGGGCTGATCACCCGCGGTTCTTCCACTACCTCCACGAAAGGGAGGATCCATGACGGCGTCGCTCCAGCGGGGCTACGACAAGCGGCTGATGCTGTTCTCCGGCCGGGCGAATCCCGTGCTGGCCCAGGAGATCGCCCACCAGCTCGGAGTCGACCTCGGCCCGATCACGCTCAAGACCTTCTCCAACGACGAGGTCTACTGCCGGTTCGACGAGTCCATCCGCGGCGCGGACGTCTTCCTCGTCCAACCCATGTGCGCCAACCCCGAGACCGGGATCAACGCCAACGACGCACTGCTCGAGCTACTGGTCATGGTCGACGCGGCGGTCGGCGCCAGCGCCCACCGGGTGATCGCGGTGACCCCCTGGTACGGCTACTCCCGACAGGACAAGAAATCCGCCCCCCGCGAGCCGATCTCGGCCCGGATGGTCGCCCGCACCCTCGAAGCGGTCGGCGTGGACCGAGTGCTGACCATGGACCTGCACGCAGGCCAGCTGCAAGGGTTCTTCGGAATCCCGGTCGACCACATGACCGCACTGATGATGCTCGCCGACCACTTCGCCGGCCTCGACGACGACCTGGTCGTCGTCGCCCCGGACGCCGGCCGGGTCAAACTGAACAAACAGTTCGCCACCCGCATGGGCGCCGGACTGGCCATCCTGGACAAGGAACGACCCGCCCAACAGGTCGCCGAGATCAACCAGGTGATCGGCGACGTCCGCGGCAAAACCGCGATCATCGTCGACGACATCATCGACACCGCGGGCACGCTACGCGCCGCCGGCGAAGCAGTCGCCCGGGCCGGAGCCCGGCGCGTGTTCGCCGCCGCCACCCACCCCGTGTTCAGCGGCCGGGCCTACGACAACCTCGCAGCCTCCCCGTTCGAACGCATCGTCGTCACCGACACCATCCCACTGCGCCCCGGCGCCCCACCCACCATCGACGTCGTATCCTGCGCCCCACTACTCGCCGACTCCATCCACCGAATCTTCACCGACGACTCCGTCAGCGAAGTCTTCGGCGGCAAGAACCACCTCTTCTAGGCGTAGCTCGGTGTTCGTGCGGGTCGCCGTCGTGCGCGGCCTCGGTGCTGGAGCCTCTCCGACGGCCGGTCACGCCGGCTGCGGTGACCTGGTGGAAACACGGCGCCCCCTTGGCGCGCCGTCGGCACCTCCAGCCCACGCATGATCACGTCAGAGATCCACGAGGCCGTCGACCGCGCCCGTCGGCTGGATTCCTGGCTGCGCGCCTTCGTCACTGACATCGCGGCCGCCCCGGGCAGCCCTCACGGGCCGTTGGCCGGGCTGCCGATCGCGGCCAAGGGGGTCCGCGGGCTGGCCTCGCAGCACACCCGCTGCCTGCAGCAGGCAGGTGCCGTGCCGATCGGCGGCACGGCCGTGCCCCGGGGCGCGGGGTACCAGACCTGGGGGTACACAGATCGCGGTCCGACCCGGAACCCATGGCGGGCAGACCTGTCCCCCGGTGGCACTGACTCCCGGCGGACCGGCGCCCCCATCGACACGACGTGGGTGATCCATCCCGTCGGCCGCAGGTCCGTGCTCGGTCGGTCCCGCCGGCTCCTGGGCTAAACCGGCGAGACCTGTGACGTCGTAGTGCCCGGGCGCTCCGACGTCATGCGAGTGGACTACCCACCGGCGGACCCGGCTGACACCTCATCGGATCTGCGGGGTCAGCTCCGCCTCCGAACGACGCGTCATCGACGCGTATCGCGGCTGTTCGGAGTCGTGGACAATATGGTCGCCATCCGCGCGGAGATCGACGCGGTGGCGGCCGGACCTGGACCGACGAGTCCGGCCCCCTGCGCGGTGCCCCGCACACCGTCGACGCCCTGCTCGGCGACCGGGACCGCGCTTGCACCCGGGAGCAGGCCGTCTTCCCCGCCGGGCGGACGGCCAACACGGTGACGGCAACCTGGTCTGTTCCTGCCCGGGGCGGCCGCGGGCAGGCCGCCCCGAGGGGCCGCTAGCTCGCCGGCCGGTCCGGGTCGCCGACGCCGATCATCGAGTTGCGCGTGACCAGGCGCGCCAACTCCTCCTCGCCGAGCGCGTCGGTGCCGGCCGGCCGCTGCGGCAGCACCCAGTAGCGCAGCTCCGAGCTGCTGTCCCACACCCGGATCTCGACGCTGTCCGGCACGTCCAGCCCGAACTCCTCGCGCAGCACGACGCGCGGCTCGCGGACCATCCGCGAGCGGTACGCGGGGTACTTGTACCAGTTCGGCGGCAGGCCGAGCACCGGCCACGGGTAGCACGAGCACAGCGTGCACACCACGACGTGGCGGACGGTGTCGGTGTTCTCGACCACGAGCATGTCCTCGCCCTGAAGACCGCCGGCGCCGAGCTCACGGCAGGCGGCGGTGGCGTCGGCAAGGAGGCGCTGCTTGAACTCGGGGTCGGTCCAGGCCTTCGCCACGATCCGGGCGCCGATCTGCGGGCCGACCTCGTTCTCGTAGATCGCCGACACGCGGTCGACGGCCTCGGTGGTGAGGATGCCCTTCTCGATCATCAGGGCTTCCAGGGCCTTCACCCTGGCCGCGATGTCCTCTTCGGACCGCGGGTAGGGGCCCGCGATGCGCGACGGGATCTGGATACTCGTCATCGGGCTGTTCCTCCTGAACGGGGCCGATCAGACGGCCTGGATGTAGGGCTCCCACACGTCGAAGCAGACCGAGCTGTTCGGGGCGGCCGTCTCGGGGCCCCACAGCTCGGCGGCGTCGAAGCGGACGGTGTAGACGAACGCCGGGTCCTCGCCCAGGCCGTTCCCCGCGGCGTCGGGGTAGACGAACGCGTCGTGCACCAGGTCGATCACGCCGGTCTTGCCACGGATGTAGCGGGCCCGGCGGGTGTGGCCGTACGGGTGGTCGGCGGCGACCCGGACCCGGGTGCCGACGCTGAACCGCGGGGCGCCCTCGATCTCGCGCCGGGCCGAGGCGCCCATCCGGCACACCGTCTCGACCAGCGTGGCGACCGCCGCGTCGCCCCCCTCGGGCAGCGCCGCGTCGGGATTGAGCCGGTAGTGCCGGGTCCGCTGGTCCAGCTCGTCCGGGTCGATGACACCGGTGCGGATGCAGTTGCTCTCGATCGTGTACAGCCAGTGTTCGAAGTACCGGGAGGTCAGGTAGTCGCCGGGCGGCATCTGCTCCAGGCCGAACCGGATCTGGTCGAGGTTGTAGAACCCGCGGGCCAGCGTCGCCGGCAGCATGGTGAACACCGCCTTCTCCCAGTCGGAGCGGAAGGCCGGTTCATCGTCCTTCGGGTCGATCGGTCCCAGACCGTCGGTGCCGCCGAGGTCGTGCACCCCGTTCATCTGCTGTCCTTTCGCCGTTGAAGAGAAGCGGTGTCGGATGGTGAGGAAGCTCAGCGGGGCGGCAGCGGCGCCGCGTCGGCACCGAAGGCGGTCTGCCAGGCGTGCCCGGCGCGCAGCACCTCGGCGTCCTCCCAGCGGCGGCCCACGATCATCATGCCGACCGGCAGGCCGTTCGAGGTGCCGATCGGCAGGCTGAGCGCGGGATGTCCGGTGACGTCCATCGGGCAGGTGTTGACGATCATCTCCAGGGCGCGGGCGACCTGCACGCCGCGCGGTGCGTCCGCCGGCGGGATCTCGGTGGCCTTCAGCGGCTGGGTCGGCATGACCAGCACGTCGAGGTCGGCCAGCGCGGCGTCGTAGGCGGCGCGTAGCGAGCGGCTGAGGTTCTGCGCCCGACCGTAGTAGCTGCCGTGGTACTCCTCGCGCATGAAGGTCCCGGTCAACGCGAGCAGCTTGGCGGTGTCGGAGAGGTCGTCGGCGTGCTTGCGGACGCCCTGCCCGAACGCCTCTGCCAGGCCCGGGAGGTAGCGGCCCTTCCAGTTCGAGCCCATGGCGTGCTGGCCGAGCATCACGGACTCGCCGCCCTCCATGACGATGGCCAGGCAGAGGTGCACGCCGTCGCGGTGCCACGGGATGCTCACCTCCCGCACCGTGGCGCCCAGCTCGGTGAATCGCTCGGCGGCCGCGCGCACGGCGGCGTCGACGTCGGGTTCGGACAGCCCGGGCCAGTCGAACCCTTCGCGCACCAGCCCGACCCGCAGGCCGGCGACCCCGTGGTCCAGACCGGCGGCGTAGGGGGCGGTGCGCAGGTCGTACTGCTGGCGGGGGTCCAGCCCGTCCGGGCCGGCGATCACGTCGAGCAGCACGGCCAGGTCGGCGACGGTGCGGGCCATCGGGCCGACGTGGTCCAGGGTCATCTCGACCGGAAACACCCCGGTGTAGGGCACCAGTCCCCAGGTCGGCTTGTGCCCGCAGATCCCGGTCCAGCTGCTGGGCATCCGGATCGAGCCGCCCTGGTCCCCGCCGATCGCCAGGTCCGCCTCGCCGAGCGCAACCAGCACCGCGCTGCCGCTGGACGAGCCGCCGGAGGACCGGGACGGGTCGTGCGGGTTGCGGGTCGGGCCGGTGTAGGCGGTGTGGCTGCCGCCGGAGAAGCACAGGCACTCGCACACCGACTTACCGACGATCTCGCCGCCGGCATCGAGGATGCGGGTCACCACGGTGGCGTCGACGTCGGGTACGTAATCCTCGAGCGCCCGGGTGCCGTTCATCATCGGGACGCCGGCCACGCAGACGTTGTCCTTGATCACGACGCGCCGGCCGGCCAGCGGGCCGGTCGCCGCGCCCCGGATGTCGGTCTTCCAGGACCACGCGCCGTAGGGGTTCTCCGCCGGCTCCGGCCGGCGCCCCGGCGAACGGGGGTAGGCCGGCTCCGGCTCCGGCTCGCTGATCTCATCGAGCCGGGCGTAGGACGCCAGTGGGCCGGCCATCAGCTCCTGGAATTCCCGCAGGTCGTCGGGCTCGAGGCTGAGGTGGTGACGGTCGGCGAGCCGGGCGAGCTCGTCCAGGGACGGCACTCTCGGGGGCATCGTCACGCTCCTTCGGGGATCGGCGGGCGGGTCAGCTGGAGGCGCCGGTGGCGAGCGCACGCAGGGCGTTCTTGAGGATCTTCCCGGTGGCGTTGCGAGGTAGCTCGTCGACGAGGTGCACCACGCCGGGCACCTTGAACGCGGCCACCCGCTCCCGGCACCACCCGGTCAGCTCTTCGGCCGTGGCCGTGCGCTCCCGGTCGAGCACGACGAACGCGGCGCCCGTCTCCCCCCAGCGCTCGTGTGGCACCCCGATCACGGCGGCCTGGGCCACCGCCGGATGCTGGTAGAGCGCGTTCTCGACCTCGGCCGGATACACGTTCTCCCCGCCGCTGATGTACATGTCCTTCCACCGGTCGACCAGCACCACCACGCCGTCCTCGTCGCGGTACGCGGCATCCCCGGTGGCCAGCCATCCGTCGCCGTCGATTGCCTGAGCGGTCAGGTCGGGGCGCTGCCAGTAACCGGGGGTGACCGCAGGGCCGCGCACGCACAGCTCGCCGATCCGCCCCGCCGGTTGCGGCACGCCGTCGGCGTCGACGATGCGGACCTCCGCGTGCATCACCGGAATGCCGACCGCGCCCCGGGGGGCCTTCAGGCCGGGCCCGGGCGCCGTGGTGATCACGGTGGATCCGGCCTCGGTGATGCCGAAGACCGTGGTGAGGTCCACCCCCCGCCCGGCCCACAGCTCCAGCAGCGCGGCCGGGACCGGCGAGCCGCCGACCGCGCCGAAGAACGGGCGCAGCGGCGCGTCGGCGAACTCCGGCAGCTGGCTCATGAACTGGTAGTTGGCCGGCACCCCGCACAGGTGGGTGACTCCGGCGGCCGGGTCGGTGAGCAGCTGCAGTGCCTGGCGCGGCTCGAAGGTGCGCATCACCAGCACCGTCCCGCCGAGGAACAGCGCGGGGTTGGCGAACAGGTCGAGTCCGGCGACGTGGAAGGTGGGTAGCACCGTGAGGCAGACCGACGAGGCGGTCACCTCGCCGGCGGCGATGGTGCCGAGGATGGTCGCGCGCTCGTTGCGGTGGGTGCGGACCACGCCCTTGGGCAGCCCCGTGGTGCCGGACGTGTAGATGATCGTCCACGGGTCGTCCTCGTCCGGCGGCGTGGGCGCCCAGCCGGCCGGCGCCGGCCGGCCCAGAGCCGCCTCGTACTCGTCGTCCTCCCCGGCCTCGCTCGCCCAGCGCAGGCAGGGGAACTGCCCGCATTCGGCGGAGACGGCCGCGGCGGCGGCCGCGACGGCCGACTCGTGGAGCAGCACGGCCGGCCGGGCGTCGCGGCAGACCGCGACGATCTCGGACACGGTGAGCCGCCAGTTCAGCGGGACGAAGATCGCGCCGATCAGGGCGCAGGCGTACTGGATCTCGAAGACGTTGCTGGAGTTGCGCGTGAGCGCTGCGACCCGGTCGCCGGGGCCGATCCCGCGGGCGTCGGCCAGATGGTAGGCCAGCGCCTTCACACGCCCGGCGAGGTCGGCGTAGGAGAAGCGGCGCCCGGTGGCCAGGTCGACCAGGGCGGTCCGCTCCGGTGTGCGGGCGGCGTGGTAGTCGATCCAGGAACAGACCCGCTCACCCACGGTGCAGCTCCCTCTGACGGGCGGACGACAGGGCGGGTAGCACCAGAACCCCTCCCCGGCGGGCATGAGGGACGCTGAGGGACGGACGGCTGAGCGTCTCTTTTACGAGTCGCGCGTCTCACGCGTTAGTCAGTGATCGTCGTCACTGACAAGGGCGGAGATCAGCCCCGTGCCGGGCCGCCGCCGACCGAGCTGTCCTCCGGGGCGGTGGGGACGGTGACCAGGATGTGCAGGAGGCATCGGCCCTCCACCGGCTCATACTGGTGTCGGCGGTCGCCGGAGAACCGCATGGAGTCGCCCGCGGCCAGCTCGCGAAGGTCGTCCAGCGGCCCGACCCGGACCCGGCCCGCCACCACGTAGACGTGCTCAAGCGTGCCGGGCGGGTGCGGCCCGGACGACCGGACATGCCCGGCGAGCTCGAGCAGCCCAACCTCGACCAGCCCGGAGCCGTAGACCTTGCCCAGCGGCCGGACCCGGCTGCCGCTGCGCGCATCCAGCACCCAGGGCGCGGCCTCCCGCCGGTCCACCAGCACCGGAAGGCCGCCCTCGCTGATCAGCTTGCCGGCCGGCACCTCGAGTGCACGGGCGATCGCATACAGGGTGTCAACGGTCGGGTTGGCGGCGCCCAACTCCAGCCGGGCCAGCGTGCCCTTGGCCAGCCCGGCCCGCCGCGCCAACTCCGACATGCTCATGTTGCGCTCCTCGCGCAACCGGCGGACGTTGCCGGCCACCAGTTCGCTCGGACTCTGCACCAGCGGAATGCTACTGAGCACAGTGCTTGAGGACGGCGAAGCGCTCCCGGGCGGGAGGACCCGAGCAGTCCCGGTGGCACCCGTCTTGATCGACTCGACCGCGCTCAGACGTGTTCGAGATGACGCGGATCGAGGATGAACTCGGTGTGTGCGGCCAGCGCTTCTGCTTCGGCCAGGTCGATCTCTCGTAGTCGCACCGTGTCGCGGCCCGGGCGGAGCTGACCGACCTTCCAGAGGCTGGCATGGGCGATCGTCGCCACCACCGCGAAACCAGCCGATCATCCTGCACCGCGACGCCGTGTCCGGTGGGGGCTACATGGTGATCGCAACGGTGATCAGCGGTGATCTCGACATCGTCGCCCAGTCCGCGCCCAACACCCGTACCCGATTCGTCGCCGTCGGCCTCGACGAGGCCCTCGACGCGCGTGGCGCCTACCGCAAGCGCGCCCGACGCGTCGCCGATCTGTTCAGCTAGAGAGGAACCGCCATGCCCTTCGTTCGAATCGACTGGTTCCCCGGCCGCACGGTGGAACAGAAGCGGGAATCGGTCGAGGTGCTGACCCGGGAGATCTGCCGCATCGGGAAGTGCGAGCCGGACTCGGTGGGCATCATCTTCACCGACGTCGACAAGGAGGACTGGGGGTGTGCGGGCAAGCTGTTCGCCGACGGCTGACAGCCTTCTTCGTCCACCGGTATCCCGATCTCGGCGCTGGTCTCGTCGATCCGGGCGTGGTACGCCCACGTCGGCTTTGCCGCGCTCGCCGCCGCCTACCTTGCCGCGACCCGCACCGGAGAGCACGCCCGGGATCACAAGGGGGATCTACAGCCGGCCGCGACGGGCTGATCCGTTGAGCAGCAACGAGATCCGGCGCCTGCTCGCCAGCCTGGCCCTCGCCCCGATCGCCTGCGTCACCAGCACGATCAACTGGTCGATCTGGCGACGACGCCGCCAACACCAGGCACGCACATGCCACTACCGACGTCGTGGCCACCGACCGCCGCGGACATGAACTGCCGCAGCGTACCGAGGTCGAAGCGCCTCCTGTGCTGAAAGACGATGATCGGGCCGCGACGTCAGGAGAGGCGTCGCGCGCAGATGACGGCGTCGACGCCGGTGCCGGCCGTAGCGCGCGGGCGGTCCTCGGCGACGACGAACTCCCAGCGGGCGGGATCGAGCGCAGCGACCGCCTCGTCGACGGAGACCTGAACCTGACCGGCCGCGGGAGTTGCGGCTCCGGTGGCCGGGTCGATCGGGCGGTGACCGACCAGGAACAGGGTCCCGCCGGGCGCGACCCCCGTCGCCATCCGTTCCACCATCTCCTCCACCGACCCCGCCACGTGGACGTACAGGCAGGCGACGAGGTCGTAGTGGCCAGGCTGCGGGGTCCAGGTCGCGAGATCGCCCTCGACCCAGTCGATGCGCTCGGCGACGTCCGCCCCGATGGTCGCGGCCGTCGACCGGGCATGAGCCAGGGCGGTCGCGGAGAAGTCGACCGCGGTGACCTGCCATCCGCGCGCGGCGAGCCAGAGCGTGTCGGACCCGTGACCACAGCCCGCGTCGAGGGCGATACCGGGACCCAGGTTCCCGGCCGCCTCGGTCAGATGGGTGTTCGGCGGGCGCTTCGCGACGGCGTCGCCATGCGCGCGCAGGGCTTGCGACCAGCGTTCCTCCCAGAAGCCTCGGTCGAACGCCGCGGTCACGATGTCACCTCGATCAGCACCGGCGAACTCTCCCATGCCTCAGGAGCGCCGGGGCCGTCCGGATCACCGCGTCGGGTGGTCCGCCGCGGAGGGCTCGTCGCGGTCCTGGTGACCGCGGCGGGCGTCGCGGTCGAAGATCCCCAGGATCTCGGCCGGTCCGCCGGCGGTGCCGATGGCGTGCGGGAGCATCGTGGGGAATTCCGCGGCCTGGTTGGTCTCGACACGCAGGCGGCGGTTCCCGAGTAGCAGGGTCACGGTGCCGGAGAGGACGACCAGCCATTCCCGGCCCGGGTGGGCGCGCATGCGCGAGGGGTTGTCCGGGGGCGGGTCCACCATGCGTTGCCGGACGACGGTGATGTCGGGATCCGCGCGCACGGTCCAGCGCATTGTCTGGTGGGCTGCGTCATGGACCGGGTTGCTGACGACGTCCTCGGTGGTTGTCTCGACCAGTTGGTCGAGAGAGGTGTCCAGCGCGCGGGAGAGGGTGACGAGCTGGTCCAGAGCGAGGCGTCGCTGTCCGGTCTCGATCCGGCTGAGCGTGGACGGGCTGAGCTGGGCGCGGGCGGCCAGAGCGTCCAGGGACCAGCCCTGCGCCACCCGTAGGGCGCGGAGCCGTTTGCGTACGAGGCTGTCGAGATCACCATCGTCTTGCTTCATGCGCAAGACAGTATGCCAATGGCGCATGGCGTGCGTAGCGTCGTCGTCCGAAGGGCCCGACCCGGGTCCGCCGGATGCGAGGAGAGGCCACACCCATGCCCCCCACCATGACCACCGGGTTCGAGAGCGACGAACTGCCCGGTACGCCCGTCGACGCCGCCGTGATCGGCGGCGGTGCCGCCGGGCTGAACGGCGCCCTGATGCTGGTTCGCTCCCGCCGCTCGGTCGTCGTGATCGACAGCGGCGCTCCCCGCAACGCACCCGCCGAGGGCGTGCACGGCCTGCTCGGCGCAGAGGGCACCCCGCCCGCCGAGCTGCTGCGCACCGGCCGTGAGGAGGTGCGCAGCTACGGCGGACGGATCGTGGCCGGCGAGGTGACCTCCGCCGGCCCTGCCGCCCCCTCACCGGAGGGCGACCCCCGCTTCACCGTCACCCTCGCCGATGGCAGCACCCTGCAAGCTCGTCGGCTGCTGGTCGCGACCGGACTGCGCGACCAACTGCCCGACGTCCCCGGCCTGGCGCGGCACTGGGGGCACGGCGTGGTGCACTGCCCGTACTGCCACGGCTGGGAGGTGCGCGACGAGCCCATCGGCGTACTGGCCGTGGGTCCGGCCTCCGTCCACCATGCCCTGTTGTTCCGGCAACTGACCGCGGACCTGGTGTACTTCACCCGCGGCACCGACCTGGACGACGACACCCGGGCTCGGTTCGCCGCGCGCGGCATCCGCGTGGTGGACACCCCGGTGGTGGAGATCGAGTCCACCGAGGACGCCGTCTCGGGCGTTCGGCTGTCCGACGGGCAGATCGTGCCCCGCCGCGTCATCGCGGTGGCCACCACCATGCTCGCTCGCACCGACGGCCTGGCCGCCCTGGGCCTGCCGCTGGAGGACCTGCCCCACGGCATGGGCCGCCGCTTCGTCACCGGCCCCGCAGGCACCACCTCGGTCCCGGGCGTCTGGGTGGCAGGCAACGCCACCGACCTGACCGCCCAGGTCGGCGCGGCCGCCGCGGCGGGCGCCCTGGCCGGCGCACACATCAACGCCGACCTGGCCACCGCGGACACCGACGCGGCCCTCGTCGCCTCACCCCGTGGCGACACCGCCGCCTGAGTCGCCGGGGTGCCGTCCCGGCACCCGACAACCCTGATCACGTCATCCCGCCCGCGCCGGGCTTCCGTGCTCCGGTGCTGCCGCCCCATGCGCATGCGAGAGGGAACAATGAGTACGAACCCGCCTCCGCAGGTCGACGTCGCCGACCCGACGATCAATGATCCGCGCTGGCATCGGGCGATCCTGATCGCGGCATGCATCGCCCTCATGGCGGTCATCGCCTCTGTAAACGGGTTGAATGTCGCCCAGCCGCAGCTCGCCCTCGCGCTCGACGCCTCACAGAGCACCGTCCTGTGGATCATCAACATCTACCCGATCACCCTCGCCGCACTACTGCTGCCGCTCGGCGCGGTCGGCGATCGAGGGGGCCGCAGACCGGTGCTGCTCGCAGGCCTGATCCTTTTCGGAGTTGCCAGCGTCGCGGCGGGGCTCGCCACGTCGACCGAGGTCATGCTCGCAGCACGCCTTCTGAGCGGCGTGGCGGTGCGATGATCATGCCGGTCACCCTCGCGGTCATCACCTCGACTTCCCGGACGAGGAGCGCTCCCGCGCGATCGGCGTGTGGACCGCCGTCGCCGGCGGTGGGGGCCTGCTGGGGATGTACCTGTCTGCCGTCCTGGTCGACCTCGCGAGCTGGCGATGGCTCTTCGTCCTCCCGGTCGCGCTCGTCGTCGTGGCCATCGGCATGACGCTGCGATCCGTCCCGAACTCGCGCGAAGAGTCCGAGCACGGGTTCGACACCAGCGGTTCGCTGCTGTCCGTGATCGCCGTGATCGCGCTCGTCTTCGTTCTGCACGAGGGTCCGGGACGAGGGTGGACCGCGCCGGTGACGCTCCTGGGTCTCCTCGTCGGCGTCATCGCTGCCATCGGCTTCGTGGCGTGGGAACTGCGCCGGCGGGCTCCACTGCTCGACGTCCGCCTGTTCCGCGAGCGAGGGCTCGCCAGCGGCTCCGTGGCGAGCCTGGCGTTCTTCGGCGTGCAGGCGGGGGTCTTCGTGGTCGTCTTCCCGTACTTCCAGGCGGTGCTCGGCGGGTCCGGCCTCAACTCCACCCTGGCGCTCATGCCGATGGCGCTGCTGATGATGTTCGCCTCCGGCCTCGCCCCACGGGTGGCCGCGCGCATCGGGGGCCGCTCGACGATGGCGTCCGGGGCCCTCCTGGGGGGCGCGGGACTCGCCCTCATGGCCGCCCTTGTCTCCGTCGACGGCGGCTACCTCGCGGTACTGCCCGGCATGCTCGCGATGGGACTCGGTATGGGCTTGACGATGACACCCTCCACCGAGGCCATCACCACCGCCCTGCCACGTGCGCGTCAAGGTGTCGCGTCCGCCCTCAACGACGTCACCAGGGAGTTCGGCACCGCGCTCGGCATCGCACTGCTCGGAGCGGTCCTGTCCGCCGGCTACCGCAGTGCCATCGACTCCCGACTCGACGGAGTCCCCGACGACGCCGCCGACACCGCCCGCGAAGGCATCGCCAACGCCCTCGCAGCCGCCCACGAATCCGGCTCGCAGGCGCTGACCACAGCCGCCCAGGAGTCCTTCGTCGACGGCTGGCAACAAGCCATGTGGGCAGGGGTCGCCGTCATGGCGGTCCTGTTCGTCTACGTCCTCGCGCGAGGTCCCCAGCGCGCCCCCACCCGGCACCGACGGGAGTGTCCGACGAGCGACGCCATCACCCGGTGCGCTCAGAGGCGGCTGAACAACCCCGCAACCGAGGAGGGCGTGTGACTCGCGGGCGTGTGGTGGGCCCTAGTTCTCCGGCCGTAGATCGTTATGGCCCTTCCAGAGCTGCCTTTGGCGCTGGTCGGGGCTGGTGCGGGCGCGGTGTTGGTGTCGGCGTCGCCAGAGACTCCATCGCAGGACGCTGGTCAGGGAGCGGGCCGGTGTGGTGGTCAGCCGGTTGATGAGCCCAGCGGATCGAGTTGCAGGCCAGCGGGATCGGCCCGGCGGGTTCCCAAATCGTCCTCAGCCCGATGTGCCGATCCGCTCACCCTGGTGCTCGGCCGTGCTGTCACACGCCGTGCGTAGGGTGCCTCCGTGCAGCAGCCCTCCGACCTCGAGACGGTCCGCGAGTCCTACGACCGGGTCGCCGATGCCTATGTGGAGCTCGCCGTGGGCCGGTTGGAGGCGGAGCCCTGGCTACGGGCCGTGCTCGCCGCGTTCGCCGAGTCCGTCCGCGGGCTCGGCCCGGTCCTGGACGTCGGCTGCGGCCCCGGCACCGTCACCGCGCACCTCACCGAGCTCGGTCTGGACGCCTCGGGCGTCGACCTGTCGCCGCGGATGGTCGAGCACGCCCGCCGGCAGTACCCCGACCTGCGGTTCTCCGTCGCCTCGGCGACCGAGCTCGACCTCGCGCCGGCCTCGCTCGGCGGCGTGCTCGGCTGGTGGTCGCTGTTCAACCTCCCGCGGGCGGCGCTGCCCGGCGTGCTGCGGACCTTCGCCGAGGCGCTCGTGCCCGGCGGTCAGGCGCTGGTCGGCACGCACGTCGGCGACGGCGACGTCCCCCGGACCGAGGGGTACGGCGGCCTGCCGGTGTCCTGGACGACCCACCTGTACCGCCCCGAGAAGCTGGCCGGGATGCTGGTCGACGCCGGACTCGAGGTGGTCGCCGAGCTGCGACTGCCGGCGCAGCCGCCGTCGCTGCGCCCGCAGGTGCTGCTAGCTGCGCGGCGCCCGGCCTGACCCCCGCACGCGCGACCGGTCCGCCCGCTGTGGTCAGCCGCCGCTGCTGGATGCAGCGTCGAACGCCGCCGCTGGCAGATTGAGTGGCTCTGTTGCTCCAGCAGTAGGTCGTGATCTTGCTGGCGTGGCGGTCCCGGAGGTGAAGCGGCTTCCCAATGATCTTGTCAAGTCGTGACCGGGGCGGCCTGGTAGGGGCGTTGGTCGCGCAGCATCGCCCAGAGCACGTTGACTCGCCGTCGGGCGAGGGCGAGGACTGCGTGGGTGTGTCGTTT